>CAXTUG010000387.1:0-2019 GCA_964247375.1 uncultured Sphingomonadaceae bacterium | reverse complement strand
GGGGCTCTGTCGCGCTTTCGATGATGTCTGTCACCCGGCTGGGCCGATGAGGCGAGCTTGGAGCAGGTCGAGCTTGCCGCGCCCGTACATCGCGCGCTTCATGAGCTTGAGCTTCGTGATCTGCCCCTCGGTCTGCCCGTTCGACCATGGCAGCGTGATCGCAGCTCGCACCGCAGCCTCGTCCTTGGCCACGCCGCGCGCGAACGAGGCGACCAGGCTCGCGCCGGCCCGCGCGATCCAGGGGTCGAGCTTGTCCGGGGTCATCGCCCGCACCATCGCCTGGAACCTCTCCACGACCGCGCGCGCCTCGACCAGCGCGGGTACACCAGCCTCGACCATCGCCACCGTCAACGCCTCGGCCTTCGTGAGCCGATTGCGGTCCGCCGTCAGCAGACGCGCCAGCCTGCGCGCCGACGGGGTCCGCTGCAGCCGGTCGATCTCGGCCCTCTCGGCTCGCCGGCGCCGCGTCGCCCACTCGCCGACCACGCGCAACGAGCCGCCAAAGCCCCGACCCTTTGCCAGCCGCCACAGCTCGGTGGCGTTGCGGACGCCCGCGTCCCACTGCGCATCGAGCCAGGGGAGATGCGCCTCCAACGAGCTCTGGCGGACCCGGAACACATCCATGCGCTCGCCGCGCTGAACCGCCCGCACCACCTTACGACTGTGGCCGAGGCGCCGGGCGATCTGCCGGATGGGCACGCGGGCTTCGACGAGGATGCGGATGGCCGCGTTCGCCTCCTCACGGCGTAGGTAGCCCTCGTACTGCAGACGCTCGGCCGCGGTGAGAAGCTGCGGGTCGATGGTCGCCGCGCCCACGACCTCGCGCACCTGGCGCATGGAACGACGCACCGCGCCGAGGAAGCTCTGGCTGGCATTCTCCATGAGGTGCCAGCGGTCAGCCACCTGGGTGGCCCGCGGCAAGGCGTGGGCGATGGCCTCGCCGTATCCGCCGCCGCGGTCGCGCGCGACGATCTCGATCGAGGAGCGCTCGGCGAGCCACGCCTGCGCGGTGACCTTCTCGCGGTCGGGCAGGAGGGCGACGATACGCCGGCGTTCCAGGTCGCAGACGACGGTGCCGTAGCGGTGGTTGCGCCGCCAGGCGAAGTCGTCGATGCCGACCACGGTCAGCGGGTCGGACCGGGTAGTAGCCCGGCGCCGGATAACGCGAAGCAGCGTGTCGCGGCTGACCGGCAGCATCAGGCGTCGGGCGAGCCCAGCCCCTGGTCGGCCGCCGAGTGCGAGGCCGAGGTGATGGACGATCTGCTCCAGCCGGGCGGTGCGCCGTGCGAAGGCGGGCAGAGTACCGGCGGGGAAGCGCTCGGCGAAGATCTGTCGCGCGCACCGTGGCGCTTCGCAGCGGAAGCGGCGGACTGCGACTTGGAGCTCGATGCGTCGTCCGGCGAGCGGCAGGTCGGCGACACGGCGGCGGTAGCGGCTGTGAACGCGCCGCGCGGCAGTCGCGCAGGATGGGCAGGCCGCCATCGTCGCATTCGATCGGGTGACGAGCCCGATCCGATCTTCGCCGACGTCGACGCGCTCGATGACGAGCCCTGGCGGCACGAGGGTCGATGATCGGAAACGCGGGCGCATCGGGCGGCTCCGTCGTGGGAGGGTCGCGCCTACAACGCCGCCGGCGTCATCGAGAGTGAGTCAGAGCCCTTCTTCCATGCCGATCCACAGCTACAATGAAGTCACGCTGCGCTCCGCTCGATCACTGATGCGCGCAAGCGCACGCATAATGGTCAAAGCCTCACGTTGCACGAGCGGGTCGAGGAGGGCGTAGGCCTGCAGCATGCCGGCGGCGCCGTCGATCTTCAGAAGATCGAGCACGTGGCCCAGGCCCTGTGTCGGACCCTCTGCCTCCAAGAAGGTTGCCAGCGGCACGTCGAGCGCGCGGCTCGATCGGCGTGGGAATGAGGCGGTTGTTGATCAGCCGCTGGGTGATGCGCACATCAGAACTGGCAAGCGCCGCATCTGCATCACCGCCGCCAACCGTCCAGTTGAAGGCGATATTGTTTG
>CAXTUG010000386.1:0-2031 GCA_964247375.1 uncultured Sphingomonadaceae bacterium | reverse complement strand
GGCTCCTCTAGACGTGGCTCTACGGCCGCATCATTGCACAACTACGCTCGTGCAGGGGCCGTCCACCCCATCAGGTCACGAGTCGTGCCCAAGCTGAGCACCTGATCGAGTGAGTGTTATTGGGCTTGCCGAGGTTCGAGCTTGTGTCCGAGGTCGGCGCTGGGCCGCCTCACCATGGGTCGTTCGATGGCTGATCGAGGGCTGCTATCTACCTTGGACGGGCTCTGGTGGCACTCCGGTTACAGCGCAGTCGCCTCGACCTCGTTCTCTCGGGTCCCCCGCCTTGCGGCGGAGCTGGTGCAGGTCGTGCGGGATAGGCCGTCATGCGGTCGCTTCCCCGCGCGTCCAGCGAAACTCGGTGCCGTTGGCCCAGATGCGGTGCAAGACGATCGCCAGCTTGCGCGCGACCGCGACGATGGCCCTGCGCAGCCCGCGCCGCTTCGCGACGGCCATGCCCCACGCCTTCAGCGTCGACCAGCGCTTCGACCGCATCAGCAGTGCCAGCGACGCTTGGTAGAGCGTCGTCCGCATTAGCGCGTCGCCGGTCTTGGAGATCGAGCCGTTCCGATCCGTCTCGCCGCTGGCGTACTTCCTCGCCGTCATCGATGACGGCGAGGAAGGTAACGGCCGTGACCGCTCCGACGCCGGGCACGAACTGCACCGACGCGATCCGGCCCGAGAGCTTCAGCCCGAAGGCGCGAAGCGTGCCGCGCATCTCGTTCTCGATGTCACCGTACTTGACCAGGAGGGTCTTGCGGTTGGCGAGCAGCATCCGCAGCTCCTGGCCAACTGGGCTCTTGATGTGGACCGGCCGATACCAGCCGACGCGGATCACCTCGTCAGCTTGCAGGAGGGCGGCCATTCTGGCAGTCGACTATGGATGAGCGACATCGAGGCCGTCCGCTACAATGAGCGGATAAAAGCCATTTCCAACCTGATGCTGAACTTGGATGCGGCTTCGATCGCAGGCCTCGTTTACCGGTCGGTCATCGACCATAAGCTAGATGGCTGGACCGTTATGTGGACTCTCGGCGTTATCGCGCTTACATACGTGCCCGTACAGATGCTCGGCATCCTGCAGCCGGAGGATTGACATGGAAGATATTGCTGCGATCCCTGCCATTGCGACACTGATCGTTGCGGCAGCCGGCTATATCTCGACCATGCTCCTCAAGCGCAGCTTCGACCGGCAGCACGCCCGCACTAACCGGGTGAAGTAGGCCTCCTCGCCTAACCAACACTCCGCGGCAGCGTCGGCCGCATCACCAGCGTCTCCAGCCTATCGCCCGAGCTCAACCCCGTCGAGAATGTCTGGCAGTTCATGCGCGACAACTGGCTCTCGAACCGGGTGTCCGGCTCCTACACTGACATACTCGACCATTGCTGCCATGCCTGGAACAAGCTGGTCGACCAGCTTTGGCGCATCATGTCCCTCGGCCTGCGTCAATGGGCGCATCGGTCATGACCTCAGAGACTTGGTATTAGCCGCGCGGCGGCAGCTTATCCGCAGGTGGTTCTTCGTGGGGCCCAGTGATGCGGAACTTCTCGATAGCATCCCACGCTCTGGTCGCGACCGCAACTTTGAATGGATTACTGATTAGCCAACGGAAGCGAGCAGACTTGCGCGCCTCGGCAACGACGCGTGCAAGCAACTCTTCTGAAGGATCTTCGAGAACGTCCTCAAGAGGGCCGCATCCTAGTCCTCCGACAAATCCGGGATGATCTGATCGCGAAGCCCCAAGGATCACATAGGCGAACGCCTTCTCGGGATCGTCATGGTAGCATGAAATGATCTCGCCGAACGCGTCGGCATGCTCTTCTGGCCATTCGCCTCCGCCGTTCTCATAATACTCGGCATAGGCATCGAGTTGCTGGCACATCTGTTCCACATCGGGCCGAGCTAGCGCCCGTTCCAACTCGTCGTGATAGGCCTTATTCCCCATGCATCGAACCTAGCACTACTTTGGCAGGTTGGCAGGTGAAGCGGTCGCGAGCGGTTTACTGCAATGGGGGCAGTGCGTCGGCGGTGGT
>CAXTUG010000385.1:0-2079 GCA_964247375.1 uncultured Sphingomonadaceae bacterium | reverse complement strand
AGGACGCGCTTCGTCGACTATCGCGTCGTCAGCATCGCTTTGCCCAACGGCTTCGCGTCCCTGCTCGACCGCCACTATAGCCGAGCCAATTCAGGCCAGCGCAGCAGCGGCGAGATTGCCTCTGCCAAGGCCTACCGGCTCCGCCTGTCGCTGATGTTCGGGATCGACCTGAGCCGGGAAGAGGTGGAAGCGTTGCGGCTGTTCGATGCGGAGGGCGCCCGGTGAAGCCGTTGTGTCGAGCGAGGTCGAGGCAGGCTCCACGGTCGCGAATGCAGCTTTCCGTCGAGCGTCCCTCGACTTCGCTACGGACAGCTGGTCGCTGGCGTTCATGACCCGCATCCGCTCGATCCTCGGCGGCTCGCTCGGCAACCTCGTCGAATGGTTCGACTGGTATGTCTATTCGGCCTTCTCGCTCTACTTCGCCAAGGCCTTCTTCCCGCACGGCGACCAGACCGCGCAGTTCCTCGGCACCAGCGGCATCTTCTGGATCGGCTTCCTGATGCGGCCGGTCGGCGGCTGGCTGTTCGGGCGGATCGGCGACCGGCACGGCCGCCGCACCGCGCTCGCGTGGAGCGTGGCACTGATGGGCGGCGGCTCGCTGCTGGCCGCCGCGCTGCCGACCTATGCCACGATCGGCGTAGCCGCGCCGCTCCTGCTGATGGCGGCGCGCATCGTGCAGGGCCTGAGCCTCGGCGGCGAGTATGGCGCGGCGGCCACCTACCTGGCGGAGGTGGCCCCATCCGGCCGCCGCGGACTGTGGTCCAGCTTCCAGTACGTCACGCTCTACGGCGGCCAGCTGCTGGCGCTGGCGCTGCTGGTGGGACTGCAGGCGGGCGGCGTCGGCGATGCGGCGCTGGCCAGTTGGGGATGGCGGCTGGCCTTCCTGCTCGGCGCGCTGCTGGCCTGCGCCGTCTACCTGCTCCGTCGTACCATCGACGAGACGCCGGCCTTCACTGCTGAGACGAAGGCGAAGCGGCGGTCCGGCGGCCTCGCCGATCTGTGGCGCAATCATCGCCGCGCGACGCTGATCGCCTTCGGTCTGGCCATCGGCAGCAACGTCGCCTTCTATACCTACACCACGTACATGCAGAAATATCTGGTGGTCAGCGCAGGCTTTCCAAAGGCGCAGGCGACGATCCTCTGCGCCGCCGCCACCCTGGTTGCGATCATCTTCCAGCCCCTGCTGGGTGCCCTCTCCGACCGTATCGGCCGCAAGCCGCTGCTCTACTGGTTCGCGCTGGGCGGGATGGCGTCCACCGTGCCGCTGATGACCGCGATCGGCCACACGCGTGATCCGCTGATCGCCTTCGGCCTCGTCCTGACCGGCCTCGCCATCCTGTCCGGCGCCACCGCCACGAACGCGATCGTCAAGGCCGAGCTGTTCCCGCCCCACGTGCGCGTGCTCGGCGTCGGCCTGCCTTATGCTGTGAGCCAGTCGCTGTTCGGCGGCTCGGCCGAGACGGTTGCGCTCACGCTGAAGCAGGCCGGCCACGAGGCGCTCTATTTCTGGTACGTCACCGCGATGATCGGCGTGGCGCTGGTCGCGACGATCGCCATGCGTGCAGTTCCGCCCCGCGGCCGGACTGAAGCAGCGCGATCATGAGGAAAGGAACGCGACGATGATCCTTCGCGAGTGGCGGGCTGAGATCCGGCGTGAGCTCCGGGACGAATATGTCGATTATGTCAGCCGCACGGGGCTGGCCGGGTATCGGCGGCTGGCCGGCAATCTGGATGCCGGCATCGCCGTGCGCGACCTGGACAACGAACGCAGCGAGATCGTTACGCTCAGCGTCTGGCGCGCCGAGGAGGACATACGCGCCTTCGCCGGCGACGACATCATGCGCGCCGTCTACTTTCCCGAGGACGATCGCTACCTGCTCACGCGGCCCGAGCGGGTGACCCATTACGCGCTCACCGGATTCGATAAGCTCTCCGCCTGAGCTTCGCGCTTGCGCTGCCTTAGCGCCCGGCGACCCGGCCGATGTTCAACGGAAAAAAGGATGGGGGCCGATGGCCCTCGCCCTCCCCCACGAAGCTACTGAAACGAACCTGTCAGCGCGTCGAGGCGTACTGCGCCGT
>CAXTUG010000384.1:0-2079 GCA_964247375.1 uncultured Sphingomonadaceae bacterium | reverse complement strand
GTCAGGCCGTGCTGGGCCGGATCGGGGCCGCCGGGCAGCGTATCGTATACGCCGCCACCGACTCGGAAGGTGTGGGAGCCAAAGACCTCGACCAGGTTGTCGATCGTCGGCGCCGGACGCCAGCGCAGCTGGAAGCGGCCGTTGATCGTGTCGTCGGCCCCGCCGTCGCGACCGAGGCCGTTGCGCACATAGCCGTCCTGGCGGTTAAAGAGGACGGAGGCGCGCGCCGACAGGCTGTCGGCGATACCGCCGCCGATCGCGCCCTCCACGCGCACCTGATCGTAGCTCCCGTAGCTGGCCTGCAGATAGCCGTTGGTCGCGTCCGTCGGCTTGCGCGAGATGACCTGCACCAAGCCGCCGGTCGCGTTGCGGCCGAACAGGGTGCCTTGCGGTCCTCGTAGCACCTCTAGCCGGTCGACGTCGTAGAGGCCGATGCCCGTCGCGCCCTGGAAGCTGACATAGGCGCCGTCCAGATAGACGGCATTGGGCGATTCCTGATGATCAGCATAGTCGAGCTGGGCGACGCCCCGGATGTTGATCGCCGTGACTGTCGGCGACGATCCGTAGGCGGAGATCTGCACGCCCGGCGCGACCCGGCCGATCTGCGAAGTATCCACCACGCCGCGACCGGCGAGCTGCTCGCCGGACAGGGCCGTGATCGAGATCGGCACTTCCTGCAGGCGCTGCTCGCGGCGCTGCGCCGTGACAATGATGTCCGTGTCGTTCGCCATATCCGCGGGAACCTGTCCAGCGTCCGTCCGCGCCGGCGTGTCGACGGCCGGCGATGGATCGGAGGCTTGGGCCCAAGCGGGTACCGGTACGCAGGCCAAACACGCGGCGACGCTCAGCAGGAGGGGAGGGGGGGACTGCCGGCCCGATCGACCCAGGTCATCCGCCTTCACGTGCGCCCCCTTCCCTGCGCCCCTCGCGTTCCCTACGTTCCGAGCGGCCGCTGTGCTTCAATACATCGGTGTATTGGATAGCGCCCGTCCTGGTCTGTCAAGGCGGGCTCGGACCAGCCGTGTGGCGCTTTCGCCCGCAAGGGACATAGTTTTGCGGAAACTGGACCATCGTGTCCGGCGGACTGGTCGTCAGAAGCCGTCCAACCCCGTCAGTATCCGGAAATAGGTCCGGCTCAGGCGCAGCCGCTCTTCGCTACCTTCTTGGATCTGAAGGGCATAATAGCCGATCTGATGGAAGTAGGTGATCCGGGCTCGCACGAGCGCCTCGTCCCCGCCATAGCCGGCTTCCTCGAACAGCGCGCGGAAGGCGCTCACGCGCTGATCGTCGACCTGATGGACGATGTCGGCGACGTCGGGCGAGGTCAGCGCCCACGTCCGGATGGCGGTGTCGAAGCGGGGATCGAAGGACTTCTCCTCGATCCAGAGCGACGCTGCGGCGGCAAAGCGCTCCACGACGCTTTCCGATCCCGAGAGGATGGATAGCAGAGGCGCTGTGTTGCTCTGCTTCCAATCGTCGAGCAGCGCATCGAGCAGGTCCGCGCGCCCCTTGAACCGCCAGTAGAACCCGCCGCGGGTGACGCCGCATTCCCTGGCGATACGGTTGATCGTGACCGCGTCGACGCCGTCGCGCAGCAGCACCGCCTTGGCGGCATCGATCCAGTCCTGGGTGGAGAGCGTTTCCGCGCCTCGCTCAGTCCGCTGCTTCGTCATACTGCTCGACTTACCGTATGCCGAAGGATAGGCTCGACAGCGCCAATCTAGCGCGGTCGGAACAGTCGTGTCCACGGCAGGAGGGTTCGAAGACGGAAACGAACACGCCGGCTGTTGAACGCGGTTCTGCCGAGCGATACAACGCTGTATTGACCTGAGAGGCAGGGACCTCATTGCCGATGCGATGATGTCCGGTCGGCCTGCTCTTGTCGATGCGGGCGTTCTGTTGCCTCGGCCGTGCCTACGCTCGGGAGAAGCATTCATGAAACATGGCCTGTCGGGCGGGGGCTGGCCTTTCAGGAGCGGCACGAGGCTCTTGCCCTGCATGTCGGCGGGGACGGGGACGCCGGCCGCCTCCAACAGCGTTTCGGCGAAATCGAGGTTCGAGGCGAGGTCGGTGTTAACG
>CAXTUG010000383.1:0-2135 GCA_964247375.1 uncultured Sphingomonadaceae bacterium | reverse complement strand
ACGTTTTATAGTCCGGATCATAACCCATGATAATTGTTAGCGGATCGTCGCGTCTTTAAACTGCTGTAAAGGCAGGAGAGGATTAAGCGGAGCAGCCGGATCGCAGAGGTACGGCGGTAGTGCGACGGAGAGCTTGATGACAACGCTCAACGGTGATCAGGAGCGGGAGGTCACCTATATTTCAGGTGTGACGGCACGCGGCTATGTCGCTGCGGAGAGCTTCGAAACCTGGCACCGCGATCAACCCGCCACCTATCAGGCGACCAGCCTGGAAGCCAAGTGGGGCGCGGCACAGGCCGGCACGGGGGCGATCGTAACGGTAGGGTTCGACACGGCGTCCAACTGGACCGCGACCGAGACCGCCGGTTTCACGGCCGCGCTGCACCTCTGGTCCGCCGAGGCGAACATCACGTTCTCCCTCGCGAGCGCGCAGACCGCCGACATCGTCATCAGCCGCGCGTCCGACCGCAGCGCGGAAGGCGGCATGGACTGGCTGACGCGGGGCACGATCGGAACGAGCCACCTCGGCACCGCGCTGCGGGGATCCATCAAGATCGATACCAGCGCGAGCGGTTTCGGACCGATCGGCGCCAACTTCTCCGTGGCCGGCGGCTATCCCTGGAGCACCGTCGTGCACGAGATCGGCCACGTGATCGGCCTCGGGCATGCCGGACCGTACAATGACGGTACGACCACCATAGCCACGTCCTATACGAGCTACGACAACACCGCCTACAGCATCATGTCCTACAACGAGGCGCCGGACGTCAGCGGCGCCTACGTCTGGGGCAGGTCGGGCGGCTACGACCGCTCGGCGGAAACGCCGATGATCCTGGACATCGCCGCGGCCGAGCGTATCTACGGCTTGCCCATGACCACGCCCCTGTCCGGCGGGCAGGTCTTCGGCTTTCACACCAATATCCAGGGCGACATCGCGCAGTTCTTCGACTTCTCGATCAATGCGTCGCCGGTCGTTACCCTCTTCAACCTGGGCACCGGCAACACGCTCGACCTGTCCGGCTACTCCAGCAACAGCAGGGTGGACCTGCACGACGGTGCGTTCAGCAGTGTCGCCGGGCTCAAGAACAACGTCGCGATCGCGATCGGAACGCGGATCGATACCGCCATCGGCGGCACCGGCAACGACACAATCGCCGGCAACGACAATAGCGACGTGCTGATGGGTGGGGCCGGCACCGACGTGCTGAACGGCGGCGCGGGCAACGACCACATCTACGGCAATCTCGCCACGGCCGTTCAGGGCGCAACCGACGGTGCCGACACGATCGATGCCGGTGGCGGCAGCAACTACGTCAACGGCAATGCCGGCAACGACGTCATCACCGCGGGCAACGGCACCAACCGGCTCTACGGCGGCGCCGGCGACGACCAGATCAGCGTGACCGGCCAAGGCGTGAGCCATCTCAACGGCAATCTCGGTGACGACGTGCTCCGCGTCGCGGGTGGCAGCAACGACATCCACGGCGGCCAGGGTAACGATCTCATCATTCCGACGGGCGGCGACAATCGCAGCTTCGGCGATGTTGGCAACGACGTGATCCGGGTGGCAGGAGGCATCGACGTGATGAGCGGCGGCGTCGGCGCCGACCTCTTCGTGGTGAGCGGACTTGGCAATGCGGCGGGCACATGGGACGAGATCGTCGACTTCGCCGACGGCAGCGACAAGCTGCACATCGACACCGCCAACGGCTCTGTTCCGGCGGTGCTACATGCAAGCCAGAGCTTTGCCAGCGAAGCGAGCGCCGCGTCCTACGCGCAATCCGCGCTCGCGGGCAGCGGTGCCGCCGCACTGCAGGTCGGCAGCGACACCTATCTGTTCTTCGTGCAGAGCACGACATTGTCGGCGGTCAAGCTCGACGGGATCAACGCCGCCCTGATCACCCAAGGTGATTTCACCGCCGGAACCGGTCACCTCTGACGCCGCCGGTTCGCTGCCCAGCGCGCCTCAAGCGTTGCTACGGCGACATCCGCCCGAGCCCGGCATCGATCCAGCGCCTCCGCCGCGCGCGCCAGTTCGGCCGCGAGCTGCAGCGCGCCCTCCTCCCGCCCGCCACGAACCGCGGTCATCAACCCGCATCCGTGCAGAAGCCTTCGATCGAACTGGTGAAGCGTTC
>CAXTUG010000382.1:0-2175 GCA_964247375.1 uncultured Sphingomonadaceae bacterium | reverse complement strand
TCGCCGCCGCCGCTCATCAGTTCGGCAGCGAGCTGGTCGATGTCCTTTACCCGCACGCAACCGTGACTGAGCGCACGCTCGCCGCGGTTGAACGCCGCCTTGGTGTTGGTGTCGTGCAGGTAGATCGCCTGATCATTGTCCAGGTTGAACTTGATCCGGCCGAGCGCATTGCGCGGGCCCGGTGGCTGGACCACGCGATAATTGCCGTCGGCACTCGCCTTCCATACGAAGCCACCGCGACCGGGGCGCAGACCGGACTTGCGCACGATGCTGGGCGGCACCGTCCAGGACGGATTGACCACCAGCGAGCCGGTCGGGCTCACCATCTGCGGGGTCGGCGTGTCCGGCGCGCCCACGACGACGGTGTAGGAGGACTGGGTCACCCCATCCGCGATGACGCGCAGCCGGTAGCTCGGCACGTTGACGTAGAGATAGTTGCTGGAGATGGCGCGCGGCATCCAGCGCCAGCGTTCCATGTTGACGCGCAGCCGGTCGCGTTCCTGCCGCTCGCCGGCATTGGCGAGCGCATTGCGAAGCGCCACGTAACGCGCATCCGACGGGAGCAGCGCCGCGTAGAATTCGGGCAGCTTCCCGTTGGCGACGGCATCCTGCAGCCGCGCGTTCAGCTGCAGCGCCTCGTAGGGCGACCGGTCGATCATCCAGCGCATGTCGGCGCGATCGGACACGCGTCCGAAATAGTAATCGTGCGCCAGCTGGAGCGCGGAAGCGTTGGCGAGCAGGTCGAGCGCGACGCCCTCACCGCCTGCGGCCGCGCGCCGTAGCGCCGCCAGACCATAGTCCTCCGGATTGAGGCCTTCGCCGCGCGCTGCTTCTATGGCCTGGATGAGCTGGTCGGTTGCCTGCTCGGTCCAGCGGGACTGCACCAACGAGGCGTCGATCGGCTGAGCGACGCTGTCTGTAACGGGCAGCGCGACCGCCGAACCGACCATCAAGGAGGACACCACCAGCCATTTACGACCGGCAAAGACCTTGCGCATACGCATCGCTACTATACTCCCGAACCGGGAACCCTAACGCGTGCAGCGCGACAGCCGATCCTCCTTTTACGACATGTCAATCAAAAAAATCAGCCGCCGACAGGGATGTCCCGCCGACGGCCGCAGAAGAGGAGCGATCGAGCGCTTGATTGCGCACGGTCGATCGTAGGTCGGGGTCTCAGGCCGAAGCGCCGGCCGACGTATCCAGGGCCGATTCCAGCCAGCCCTTCAGCTGACTTTTGGGAGCGGCGCCGACCTTGGTCGCAGCCGGCGCGCCGGCCTTGAACAGGATCATCGTCGGGATACCACGCACGCCATAGCGGCCGGGCGCATCGGGATTCTCGTCGATGTTGAGCTTGGCAATGGTCACCTGCTCGCCCAGCTCCTCGGAAATCTCCTCGAGCGCCGGGCCGATCATGCGGCAGGGGCCGCACCACTCCGCCCAGAAATCGACCAGCACCGGGCGATCGGCGTTGAGCACGTCATTGTCCCACGACGTGTCGGTGATCTTCTTGGTCGCCATCGATATGTCTCCGTCAAATGCGTTTGCATGCGATGTAGGCAGGAGCAGGTTCAGGCTCAACCGCCGAGATCCAGCATTTGCTCCTGCCCGCCAAAGCCCGGCTTGTTGCGCGCCAGCACGGCGGGCGGCAGCGGGATGAGGATCGGGCCTGAGGTATAGAGCAAGGCGGCCTCGATCCGGCGATCGGGAAAGATCACGCCGAGTGCCGCGGCGTAGGCCGCCATCTGCCGCAGATGATGCTCGGGTACCTGGGCGATGCCGGCGGGCGTCCGCCGTCCCGTCTTGAAGTCGACCAGCAGCACGCGGTCGGGATCGACCCGCAACCGATCGACCGTACCGGCGACGACCAGCCCGTCAGGCAGAACGGCGGCGATCGGCGCTTCCGCCAGAGCATCCGGCGCGAACAGCGCCGCGTGCGCCGGATCGGCGATGATCGCGCAGACCGCCTGAAGCAGCGCGTCCCTCTCCTCCGCATCCTCGACCCCGGCAGACCGCGTCAGCCAGCGCGCGCCGACGTGCAGGCGATCCGCCGCCGGCACGGAGGGCAGCCGCTCGAACAGGGCGTGGAGCAGCCGACCGCGCCGGGCTGCCTGCTGAAGGACCGCGGTCGGCGGCGGGTCCGCCACGCGATCGTCGCCGAGCGAGGATGGCGCC
>CAXTUG010000381.1:0-2254 GCA_964247375.1 uncultured Sphingomonadaceae bacterium | reverse complement strand
CATGTCGCCGCCGCGATGCGCGTCGCCCCCGGTGCGATCGCGCCGGGCGCGCTGGCGGCCGGCCTGGCGCCGGGCGTGGCGCGGCTCGAATCGACGCTCGACAGCCTGCTCAGGCAGGAGGCGCGGGCGGCGGCGGGTGCACTGCGCGCGCGGCTGGCGGTGGATGGCGCGGGCGAGGCGCTGATCGCGCGGATCGTGCGGCTGTACGAACTGGACGGCGCGATCGGTACGGCCGCCCTCGCAGCACAGATCTCCGCCGACGAGCTCGCGGTGACGCAGGCCTATGTCCGGCTGGGCGAGGCGCTGGGGCTCGACTGGGCCAAGGCGGCGGCGCTGCGCTTCCAGTCGCAGGATCCGTGGGAGCGGCTGCTGGCGGCGGGCATGGCGCGCGACTTCCAGCAGCTGCGGCTGGAGTTCCTGGCACGGGCCGGCGGCGGCGATCCGCTGCAGCTGGTGGAGAGCTGGCTGCAGGCGCAGGCGCCGCGCATCGCCCAGTTCCGCGGACTGATCGATCGCGCGCGCCTGGCACCGGCACCGAGTGCCGCCATGCTGGCGCAGGTGGCGGCACAGGCGCGGACGCTGCTGGGGCGCTGAGCGCAGGATTGCCCACCCCGAGTAGCCCGGCCTAGCCGCTAGGCAAGGCGAATATGGCGCGCTACCCGCCTGCCATGCCGCTCGACCCCGTCGCCCTCGCCGCTCAGCTGATCGCCTGCCCGAGCGTGACGCCGGCCGACGCCGGCGCGCAGACGGTGCTCGCCGACGCGCTAGCGGCGCAGGGCTTTGCGGTCCATCGCTTCGCCAGCGGCGGGCCGCCCGACGGTCCGGTGGAGAATCTGGTGGCGATCCGCGGCAGCGGCGCGCCCTTCCTCGCCTTCGCCGGCCACAGCGACGTGGTGCCGCCGGGCGACGGCTGGACCGGCAACGCCTTCACCCCGAGGATCGAGGGCGACCTGCTCTACGGCCGCGGCGCGGTCGACATGAAGGGCGCGGTCGCCGCCTTCATCGCCGCCGCCGGTCGCGTGGCGGATCATCGAGGGACGCTCGCCCTGCTGATCACCGGCGACGAAGAGGGACCGGCGACGCACGGCACGGCCGCGATCATCGATTGGCTCAGCGCACGGGATCTGGCGCCCGACCTGATCCTGGTGGGCGAGCCTACCTCCGCCGCGCGGCTGGGCGATACGATCAAGATCGGCCGGCGCGGATCGGTAAATATGTGGATCGAGGTGCCGGGCACGCAGGGGCACGTCGCCTATCCGCAGCTGGCGGACAATCCGGTGCCGGCGCTCGCGCGCATCGTCGCGCGCCTCTCCGCGCTGGAGCTGGATGCCGGCAACGACTGGTTCCAGCCGTCCAACCTGGAGGTGACCGACGTCAGCACCGGCAATCAGGCGACCAACGTCATCCCGGGTACCGCGCGCGCGCGGCTGAACATCCGCTTCAACGACCTGCAGCGCGGAACCGATCTGGTGGAGCAGGTGCGGGCGATCTGCGTTGCGGAGGCGCCGAATGCCCGGCTTGAGGCGAAGATCGCGGGCGAGGCGTTCCTCACGCCGCCCGGTCCCTGGTCGGCGCTGGTCGGTGCGGCCGTCGGCGAGGTGACCGGCCTTGTGCCGCAGCTCTCCACCACCGGCGGCACGTCGGACGCACGCTTCCTATCCCGGCTGGCGCCGACGGTCGAGTTCGGGCTGGTCAACGCCACCATGCACAAGCTGGACGAGGCGGTGGCGATCCCCGACCTGCACGCACTCGCCGACATCTATGCGGCGATCATCCGCCGCGCCTTCGCCGGAGAATGAGGTAGAGCGCGCCGGTACCGCCATGGCGCGGGTGGGCATTGCGCACGGCGGCGATCCGGTCGCGGTAGGATGAGGCGGCGAGCCAGTCGCCGATGCCGGCGCGGATCAGGCCGCGGCTTCTGGTATCGGGCTTGGGCGGCTTCCCCGTGACCACCAGCAGCACGCGCACGTCGTCGGCGACGGCGCGGGCCAGGGCATGTTCCAGTGCGGCGTGGGCCGTGGCGAGGGTGTGGCCGTGCAGGTCGATGGTACGGTCAGGCGTAATGACACCGCGTCGCAGGCGACGGTCCCAGCCACCGTCCAGGGTATCGGCCGGACTCGACGGCTTCGCCTCTCGGCGAGAGCCGGGGTCCAGTGCCGGGCGGGGGATCGGGCTACGGCTTTCGCCGGGGCGCGGGATTGGGGTAACATCGTTCTTGCGCCGTTCTTCCAGCGGCGTGACCGTGGCCGCGACC
>CAXTUG010000380.1:0-2255 GCA_964247375.1 uncultured Sphingomonadaceae bacterium | reverse complement strand
GGGCGGCGTCGCGCACAAGCCGTGGCGCGCGTTCGCTGCCGAAGCTATGCTGAAGGACAAGCCGGCCACGGCCGAGAATTTTCGTGCCGCCGCCGAGACCGAGCTGGCCGACGCCGCGCCGCTCGCCGGCAACGCATTCAAGGTGGAACTCGCCAAACGCACGATAGTCAGCGTGCTCGAGGAGCTGGCCGCATGAATATCGTGGAAGACGCCAAGCTCGCGGCGCAGACGGCCGTGAAGACCGCAATGGCGAAGCTGGTGCCGCTCGCGCCCGACAGCTGGATCCCGGGCGGCGTGCCCGATCCGCTGATCCGCCATAAGCACGGTCTGATCGGCGCGTCGGTGTCGCGCCTCGACGGCCGGCTCAAGGTCGGCGGTGCGGCGCGCTTCGCCGCCGAGGTCCCGCTGGACGACATGGTCTATGCCGCGCTCGCCTACAGCACGATCGCCAAGGGCCGGATCGCAGCGATCGACACCAAGGTGGCGGAGAGTGCGCCCGGCGTCGTGCTGGTCATGACGCACCTCAACGCGCCGCGCATGAACAAGCCGGCGGTGTTCGGTACGTCGCCCACTGCGGCGGGGCCGAGCGACCTGACGATCCTGCAGGACGACGGCATCCACTGGAACGGCCAGCCGGTTGCCGTGGTGCTCGCCGCGACACAGGAGCAGGCGGATCACGCCACATCGCTGATCGAGGTCAGCTACGCACCCGAGCCCGGCACGACCGCGTTCGAGGCGGCCAAGAACAAGGGCCTGCAGCAAGGCATGTTCCAGGGCGAGCCGCTGCTGAAGGAAGTAGGCGATGCGGACGCGGCGCTAGCGGCGGCACCGCACACGGTCGATCACGTCTATCGGACACCGCGTCACAACCACAATGCCATCGAGCTGCACGGCGCGACCATCCTGTGGGAAGGCGATACGCTGATCGTCCACGATGCGAGCCAGCTGGTCACGATGGCGGCGGCGACGCTCGCCGGCGTGTTCGATCTCAAGCCCGAGCAGGTGCGCGTGGTCTCGCCCTATGTCGGTGGCGGCTTCGGCGGCAAATGCCTGTGGGAGCACCAGATCATCGGTGCGGCAGCAGCTAGGCTGGCGCAGCGCCCGGTGCGGATCGCGCTGTCCCGCGAGGGCGTGTTCCGTACCGTCGGCGGCCGCACGCTCACCGAGCAGCGCGTCGCCCTGGGCGCCCGGCCGGACGGGCGCCTCGACGTACTGATCCATGAAGGTGCAGTCGTGATGACGCCGCACAACGACATGCCGGAGCCGTTCATCCTCGGATCGCAGTCGGCCCTGGCCGCTCCCAATATCCGCCTGTCGGTGAAGACCGCGACGATGAACATGCTGGCCAACACCTTCATGCGCGCGCCCGGAGAGTCGGTCGGGACGTTCGCGCTCGAATCCGCTCTCGACGAGCTGGCGGTCGAGCTCGGCATGGATCCGGTCGAGCTCAGAATCCTGAACGAACCGGACAAGGACCCGACGTCGGGCCTGCCCTTCTCCTCACGCCACATCGTCGAAGCCTGGCGCGCGGGCGCGGAGCGGTTCGGATGGGACAGGCGCAGCGCCGCGCCGGGCGCGCGTCGCGACGGCGAGTGGCTGGTCGGCATGGGCTGCGCCACCGCGACCTATCCCTATTACCGCATGCCCGGAGGCGCCGCGCGGATCACGCTGACGCAAGGCGGCCGCGCAACGGTGGAGGTCGCCGCGCATGAGATGGGCATGGGCACCGCCACCACGACGGCGATCGTCGCGGCCGAGCGGCTGGGCCTGCCGATGGACCAGATCGAGGTCAAATACGGGGACTCGCTCATTCCCGGCGCGATTCTGGCCGGCGGATCGCAGCAGACCGCCGCCATCGGTGCGGCGATGATTGCCGCGCACCGGGCGCTGGTCGTCGAGCTGCTGAAGCTCGCCGGCAACGATTCCCCGCTCGCCGGCCTGTCAGTGGACGAGGTCGGCAGCCAGGACGGCGGACTTGCCAAGCTGGACGATCCGGCACGGCACGAGAGCTACGCCTCCATCCTCGCGCGGGCGCAGCGCGACGACATCACCGTGACCGAGCAGGCGAAGCAGCCGATGGAGCTGATGCACTGGTCGATGCATTCCTGGGGTGCGCAGTTCTGCGAAGTGCGCGTCAACGCGGTGACCGGCGAGACCCGGGTCAGCCGCTTCCTGGGATCGTTCGACTGCGGCCGCATCCTCAACGCCAAGACCGCCGCCAGCCAGTTCCGCGGCGGCATGATCATGGGGCTGGG
>CAXTUG010000379.1:0-2273 GCA_964247375.1 uncultured Sphingomonadaceae bacterium | reverse complement strand
ACTACGTGCCGATCTACCCCGATTTACCGCTTGCATCCGAAGGGGCGTCCACAGACGTCATTCCGTTTTCCCCCCAAGCACGACGGTTCAAGCGATGGTAACGACGTCCCGATGCCATTTGCAAAAACATGCGGCGCTAGTCGGCGTCCTGCAGCAGGAGGGTAGAGGATGTTCGAGCAGATATGCCGTAGAACAAGGCTGACCGAAGAGGAGGTCGTGCTGGTCTGCCGATGCTTCAACGGTCTTGATATCGGCGCGCCGCATGTGCCGGAACTCCATCAGGGTGGCGCGATCTATGATCGCGAGCTTCTACTTGTTGTGGTGAGCGGAGAGGCCGCTAACGCGCATTCAGACATGCAAGAAAAGGGCGCCGGGCTGGAATCTTACGGCGGTGATGCCGAGCAGCCCTACCGGCTGAACGACATAGCGGAGAAGATTTCCCAGATGAGCGACGCGCAGGCGGAAAGCCTGATCTACTTCGTGCTCGGCTGGTGGAATCGCGCGCACTGGATGGCCAAGCTTAAAATGGAAGGTTGATCCAAGCCGAGACTACCACTTGATGACCCCTCGACATTGCCACATGCCATTCACCCCGGTCGCGCTTGCTATACCCGTGAGATCGACACGTTGGCGTAAGCAAGCGGCGGCTGACGTGGAGCACGCCGCCACTCAGAAAAAGGCGTGGCCTTAGGCTCGTTAGGCGAAGGCGGTTCCCAAGACGTGCGCGGCATCGATCACGTCAGACCAGGTCTGCAAGTTTCCCTGTTGCCTCTGTGCCCGTGCGGATTAAAGCCGCCCAGCATGAGCGACATCGTAGCGGTGATACAAAGCGTTCTGGAGCGCGCGCCCAAATGGATCAAAGCGGACCTGATGAAAGAGGGACAGGAGTTGCGCCGGGCCGAGGAGACCCTCGCAGCGATGATCGCGATCGCGATCGATCGCATCGGTAATGAAGGCGCCGACGTGTCGGCCGACGATGACGCGCTGCCCGGCCTGGGCGGCGACTTCAAGTCATCCAGTCGCGGCGAATGACGTGGCTTAACGATCTTCGGCATCTAGGCTAGCCAGATTGCCTTGATGCTGTCACGGAGCCGGCCATGTCCGAAGAACCATCGCCGAACTTAGTCGAACTTGCCGCCGAGCTGACAGTTGCGTGGCTCGGCAATCCTAATAACCGCATCGCGGCCGCCGACGTGCCGGCCTTGATACAAGCAATGTATGCGGGAATGAGCGGCCTGGGGTCGCCAGCGGTATCGGACGAGCATCGCACGGCTGAAGATCGGCAGCACCAACCCGCTGTGACCGTCCGTAAGTCGCTGGCCTCCCCGGACGCGATCATCTCCATGATCGACGGCAAGCCGTACAAGATGCTGACTCGTCACCTGTTCCGGCATGGCCTCACGCCGAGCGAGTATCGCGAGCGCTACAAGCTGAAGGCCGACTATCCGATGGTAGCGGCAAACTATTCGGAGCATCGCCGCGCGCTCGCGCACAAGATCGGCCTGGGACGCAAGGCCAAGGACGTTGCGGCGGCGGTCGGCGAAGCTGCGTCCGATCTTGCCCGTGCGGTGACCGCAGCCAAGCCGCCGCGGCGACCGCGTAAGGCAGCTGCCGCGGACGCGCGCAAGCCGCGCGTCAGGAAGACGGCAGAGGCTGAGGGATCGAGCCCGCGCGAGGACTCGTAAACCGGATCAGGGCCGCTCGCCCGAGCGTCGACTCATCTGCTGGCGACCGCCACGTTCCTGCAGGACGACCGATCAGGGAAGTCTGGCCGCACCTGCGCTGCCGACTCTCATGTCGTTCCAATTTGGTGCGCTGCTCCGCCATGTCGGTTCCGTTGGCATCTGCTTCTTCATAGACAGCGAATGCCTCCCCGGCATGGAGGTGAAGGCCTGGTCGCAGTCGCTGAACGCTTGCGCCAACCGCTTGACGCGGCTGCATGGCGGAAGAGCGTCGCCTGTTCCAATCCATACTGATCGGCGTATGACGTCGTCCTCGGCGAGCGAGCGGCGAATCCTCAACTTATCGGGCGAGGGGTGCGCGGCAGCTAGGACGTAGCTCGAACGCTGGACAACCCGATCGCCGCTGCGGCCCCGCGCTGCGAGCGTCACCGGCGGTTACATCGTTGCGGCAGTTCACACGCGGCAAGATCGTGCTTCCACTCCGGGAGCGCTGCCGATGTCCATACCTTCCAGATCATCGCATTCGATCGCGATGCGGGCCTCGTTCGGAAGCATATGGGGTGCGTCCGAACGCACCTTGCATGTCCCGAC
>CAXTUG010000378.1:0-2293 GCA_964247375.1 uncultured Sphingomonadaceae bacterium | reverse complement strand
GTCGAGGCCAGCACGGCCATACATCTGACGTTTGATGGTTTTCAGTCGGTTGATCTGCCCTTCGGTCTGGCCGTTGCTCCAGCCCAGGGACAGCGCCGCGCGCACGGCGTCGTAATCTGCTCGCAGGCGCTTGGCAAAACGCTGCAGCGGCGGCACGGCGCTGTTCTCTGCCTGGTGCAGCCAAGTGTCGAGTTGGGCCGCCTCGCGACCGCGCACGAGAGCGGTGAACGCCTCCGCAAGCTCGACCGCCTCGTTCAGCACGGGCGAGCGCCCGCGCACGCCGGTCAGCAACGCCTGGTTCTCCGCAGTCCGCTTCTCCGCCCGGCGCAGCACTGTCCAGGCAGCGGTTCGGGGCGTGAGCACTTGCCGGGGCGTGGCGTCCAATGCCGGTCGCGCCGATGCTGGCAGCCGGCTTGCCGCCACGACGGTGTCAACCGCCCGCAGGCGCCGGAGGTAGCGCGCAAGCGTCGGGTAGCTGCCGCGATACCCGCGCTGCTGCAGGTCTTGGAACATCTTGCGGCTGTTGCGCCGGTCGCCGTTCCAGTGCTCCAGCACGATGTCGCGCCATGCGTCGAGCCGGCTGTGGCCCGCGTCGGGGCGCCTCTTGCGCTCGGGAAACACCTCGCTCCGGAGATACCGGTAAACGGTGCTTCGGCTGACGCCGAGGTGGGGCGCGATCTTCTCTCCTGACCAACCCTGGCGGTAGAGCGCCCAAACCTGCCCATGCCGGGCCAGGCGCCGCGCCCGGCGTCCAGCCGCCAGAAGCTTTGCCTTCGCCTGCGGCTCGGACGGCGCAATGCGGACGGTGCCATGCTCGGCGAGCACCGCGTCGCGACGGGCCTGCTCGGCTGCGTGCAGGTCCGCGGCATGGGTGCTGAACACCAGTTCCAGCGCCTCGGCCAGGTTCTGCAGCAGGTGGAACCGGTCCGCGACCTGCACCGCCCCGGGCGCGCCATGGCGCGCACCCTTGGAAAAGGCACCCGACCGGTCGCGCGAGACCACCTCGACGCCGGGGACGCCGGGGTGCTCGCGCAGCCACGCTGCCAACGTGTCCGCCTCGCGGCCCGGGAGCAGCGCCACCGGGCGATGCCGTTCGAGGTCCACCAGCACGGTGCCGTAGGTGTCGCGCTTGCGCAAAGCCCAATCGTCGATGCCGAGTACGGACGGGGTCACGACAGGCGGCATGGGCGCCTGCCGTATCGCGCTCAGCAGCGTGTTGCGGCACGCCACAAGCCCGAACTTGCGGCCGAGGCACGCGCCGGCTGAGCCGCCCAGCGCCAAGCCCACGGCCGTAAGCCGGTCAGCGAGCCGCGTTGTTCTGCGCGCCCAAGGGGCTGCAACGCCGGGTAGGCGTTCGGTGAAGACATGCCGCTTGCACCCCGTGTTGTCGCAGAAGAGCCGTCGAACTTTGAGCCGGATCGCCACGCGGTGCTCGCCCCAGGGCAGGTCGGCAAGGGTGCGTTCGTATCGGCTGTGGGTGCGCTTGGCCCGCCGGCCGCACAGCGGGCACGATGTCGGGCGGGGGCGGGAGGTCAGGATCAGGGTGATCGTCGGTGGAGCGGGCTCAAAGCTCCAGGTTTCAAGCCGGACCGAGGTCGGGTCCGGCAACAAGCGAGAGAGTGGGTTCACCCATCCTATATAGGAATGCCGCCACCCCAATCATCAAAAGCTGCCAAGACCCGCATTTTGGGTGATCTTGACGGAGATCCCGCGAGGACAATGGGGAAGCGGGGGGCAGCCGATACCGCTGTCGCAACTGATCGACGTCATGGGCGGCGACGTCAGTCCGGCCCGCAGAGCAGAGATGCAGGCTCGCTTCGACGGGTACGACAAGATGAAAGATAGCTTCGGGATACCAAGGTAAACCTGGGCAATATATCGCCCTCAAGGCTGTTATGGACTGGCTGAGCGATGTGGCTGATCCCTTATTCGACGATGTCATGCCGCAAGCCGTATCCGTCGGACGTTTGGGATGAGGAGTGGGCGCTGGTTGCGCCGTATCTGGCGCTGTTGCCGAAAGCGGCCGGGTAGCGGGAGCATTCGCTGCGCGAGGTGTTCAACGGACTTCGCTACGTGGTGAAGACGGGCGCGCCTTGGCGCTGGATGCCGAACGACCTGCCGCCTCGGGCGGCGATGTACCAGCCGGCGCAGCGCTGGCTGGCGGCGGGCTGCCTCGAGGCGCTGCCCGAAGCCAGACGCGGCGTCGTGCTGCTGCCTAGACGCTGAGTGGTCGAGCGATCATACCAGTTGCCACAATCGCTGACTCTGATGTGATCCGTGGTGTGGCTGAAGT
>CAXTUG010000377.1:0-2326 GCA_964247375.1 uncultured Sphingomonadaceae bacterium | reverse complement strand
CAACGGCACGCTGGTGGCCAAGGGCGAGGTGGTCACCGTCGGCAACCGCTTCGGCATCCGCGTGGTCGAAGTGGTCGCGACCGACGCGCGCCTGGCGGGCGTGGAACGGCGGGGGTGAGCCAATAAAGCCCTCTCCCCTAAGGGGAGAGGGTGGTCACGCCCGCGCAATGTCGGGGGCGTCCTCGGGCTTCATGCCGATGACATTGTAGCCGGCGTCAACGTGGTGGATCTCGCCGGTCACGCCGGAGGCGAGGTCGGAGAGCAGGTAGAGGCCGGCGCCGCCGACGTCCTCGATCGTGACGTTGCGGCGCAGCGGGCTGTTCAGCTGGTTCCACTTCAGGATGTAGTTGAAGTCGCCGATGCCGCGCGCCGCCAGCGTCTGGATCGGCCCGGCCGAGATGGCGTTCACGCGGATATTCTCCGGTCCCAGGTCCATGGCGAGATATTTGACGCTCGTCTCCAGCGCCGCCTTGGCCACACCCATGACGTTGTAATGCGGCACCACCTTCTCGGCGCCGTAATAGGACAGCGTCAGCAGCGACCCGCCGTCCGGCATCATCGCGCGCGCGCGCCGCGCCACCGCGACGAACGAGTAGGCCGATACGTTCAGCGTCAGCAGGAAGTTCTCGAGGCTGGTGTCCACATATTTGCCGCGCAGCTCGCTCTTGTCGGAGAAGCCGATCGCGTGGACGAGGAAGTCGATCGTCGGCCAGGTGGTCGCGATCCCGGCGAAGGCGCGGTCGAGGTTGGCGCCGTCGGACACGTCGCAATCCACCAGGTGCGGCACGCCGAGCTGCTCCGCCAGCGGCAGCACGCGCTTCTCCATCGCCGCGCCCTGATAGCTGAAGGCCAGTTCCGCGCCGTGGGCGCTCAGCGCCTTCGCGATCCCCCACGCGAGCGACTTGTCGTTGGCGAGGCCCATGATCAGCCCCCGCTTTCCCTCCATCAGCCGGGCCATCATTCCTCCGTCGATGCTGCTTGGCCTGACCCCCTTACGCGCTGGTCGGGGGTTTCCGCCAGTGCCGCGTTCAGATGCGCGCCGATCACCAGGCCGAAGCCGACCAGCCAGAAGAAGAAGAGCGCGACGACGAAGCCTGCGAGGCTGCCGTAGGTGCGGCCGTAGCCGCCGAGCAGCGCCAGGGCCGGCGGCAGCACCGCGGTGACCGCCGCCCACCAGGCGGCGGTGAAGGCGGCGCCCGGCCACTTGGGACAGCGGGTCCAGCGATACTTGCTGGGCGTGAGCGAGTAGAAGATCAGGTACAGCGCCGCGAACAGCGCCACCAAAGGCGCCAGCCGGCTCCATCCGATCCAGCCGATCACGCGCTCGGAGCCGGGCACCAGCCGGTCGAGGAAGTTGGTGACGCCGACCAGCAGCAGCTGCATCGAGAAGGCGGCAAGCGTCAGCACGACCGCGCCGACGATCAGCAGGGCCGACCAGATCCGGTACTGCCAGAAAGGCTTGGAGAAGCGCAGGCCATAGGCGCGCCGCAGGATATCGCGGATCGTCTCGATAAAGCTGCCGGTAGTCCACAGCCCGACCAGGCCGCCGAGCCACAGCAGCGCGCCGGTCCGCTGCTTCAGCACGTCCTCGATCGGCTGGCGCAGCAGGTCCCGCACCGCACGCGGCAGCGTACGCAGGAAGCCGGCGATCGCATCCTCGGTATCGTAGCCGTGACCAAGAGAATGGGCGAGCCACGCCAGCACGATGAAGAAGGGGAAGAGCGAGATCAGCGCCAGGTAGGCAAGGTTGCCGGCATGGATGAAGCCGTCCGAGTAGACGCCCACGGCGATGCGCTTGACCACGTTGTAGGGACGCGAGTGACGCGGACGTGCGCCTTCATAGTCGGCACGGCATTCGGGTGATTCCGGCGAGACGTCTTGGATGACCTATGCTCCGATCAGGCCGGCGATGCGCACCGGCACGCGATCCCGCCCACTCAACCCGCTCGAGACAATCTCGCGCAGCTATACGCCCAGATTGGCGCGCGGGTTGCGTGCCTCGTCGCCCGACCAGCTCTCCACGAACTGCCTGAGCGCCGCATCGTCCGCCGGCAGATCGACCATCAAGGTCACCAGCTGGTCGCCGCGGCCGCCGCCGCGCTTGTGGAAACCGCGTCCCTTGAGGCGCAGCACCTTGCCCGAGCTCGAGCCTTCGGGGATCGTCATCATTACCGCATTCTCGACCGTCGGCAGCTTGATGCGTGCGCCCAGCACCGCCTCGTCGAGCCGCACCGGCAGGTCGAGCCGCACGTCGTCGCCGTCGCGGGCGAAGAAGCGGTGCGGCTTCACCTCGACCGTCACCGTGGCATCGCCGGGGCCGCCCGGC
>CAXTUG010000376.1:0-2326 GCA_964247375.1 uncultured Sphingomonadaceae bacterium | reverse complement strand
GCGACGATCTGCCGCCAGCCTTTTGGCAGGACGATCGCCACCAGCCGGTCGCGCCCATGATGGGTGATCGCGATCGGCCCCGCCGCGGCGCGATCCTGCCATTCGCCGAAATGCCGAACGAACTCGGCCGCAGTCACGCGTGGTGGCACAGCATACATGCTCACTCTCCTGCCACATCAATAACATGGATCAAGATCGGGCAAAGTGCCGCCGCATCCATTTCGGAGAGTTTTCAAAAGGTTAATGGCGCACCCGAAGGGATTCGAACCCCTGGCCTCTGCCTTCGGAGGGCAGCGCTCTATCCAGCTGAGCTACGGGTGCCGACGTGCGTCGCGAGGGCGCTTAGCAAAGGCTGAGCGCGGCCGCAAATCATGCCTGCTTGGGCGGCGGCGTTTTTGGCTGGTAGGCGCACAGGTCGATCTCGACGCAGCGCCAGCATTCCGGCCGCCGCGCCTTGCACACGTAGCGGCCGTGCAGGATCAGCCAGTGGTGCGCGTGGCTGCGAAACGGCTTGGGCGTGACCTTCTCCAGCTTCTGCTCCACCGCCGCCACGTCCTTGCCCGGCGCGAGGCCGGTGCGGTTGGAGACGCGGAAGATGTGGGTGTCGACCGCGATCGTCTCGTGTCCGAAGGCCACGTTCAGCACGACGTTGGCGGTCTTGCGCCCGACGCCGGGCAGCGCCTCCAGCGCGGCGCGGTCCTCCGGCACCTGGCCCCCGTGCCGCGCGATCAGTTGCTCGGACAAGGCGATCACGTTCTTGGCCTTCATGTTGTAGAGGCCGATCGTCCTGATATGCTGCTTGAGCCCGTCTTCGCCCAGCGCGACCATCGCCTCGGGCGTGCGGACCTCCTCGAACAGCCGTCTGGTCGCCTTGTTGACGCTGACGTCGGTCGCCTGTGCCGACAGCGCGACCGCGACCAGCAGCGTGTACGGATTGATGTAGTCGAGCTCGGTCTCGGGCGAGGGGTCGAGCTCGGCCAGCCGGCGATAGAATTCGAAGATGTCGGCGCGCTTCATGCGAGGCCGAGCACGTCCGCCATCGTGTAGCGACCCGCCGGCCTGCCGGCGAGCCACAGCGCAGCGCGAACCGCACCCCTGGCGAAGATACTGCGGTCCTCCGCCCGATGGCCGAGCTCGATCCGCTCGCCCTCGCCCGCGAAGATCACCTGATGGTCCCCGGCGACCGATCCGCCGCGCAGCGAGGCATAGTAGACGCCGCCCTCTTCCCGCGCATGCGGACCCTCCTGCATGCGATCGAAGCGGTTGAGTTCGGTTGCGCTCGCCGCATCCCGCCCGGCATTCGCCGAGGCGCCCAGCAGCAGCGCCGAGCCGGACGGCGTGTCCAGCTTGTGGCGATGGTGCATCTCCACGATCTCGATGTCCCAGTCCGGGCCGAGCGCGCGCGCCGCCTGCTCGACCAGGGTACGCAGCACGTTCATGCCGAGCGAGGTGTTGGCGGTCTGCAGTACCGCGATCGCGCGCGCGGCCGCGTCGATCAGCGCGTGATCGTCGGCGGTGAGCCCGGTCGTCCCGATCACGATCGGAGTTCCCGCATCGCCGGCCGCCGCAAGGTTCTGCGGCAAGGCTGCCGGGCTGGAGAAATCGACCAGCACGTCGCACGCCCCGGCAAGGGCCACCACATAACGATCGATGCCGCCGGCAACGATCGCTCCCTGTGCTTCCGCCGCCGTCGCGATCGCCCGGCCCATGCGTCCGCCCGCACCGATGATACCGATCCTGATGCTCATGCCCGCCCTGTCGCACAGCGTCGGGAGCTTGGCGAGCCGTTGCGTCACCCCCACGATCGGCCTAGCCTTTCACCAATAACGCAGAAAGAAGGGGGCTGTGATGCGGACGATCTTCGGGACGGCAGTGGCGCTGGTGCTGGCGACGGCATCGAGCTGGTCCGCGAACTCGAACTCTATGTCGGCGCCGGCTTCACCCCGGCCGAGGCGTTGGAAGCCGCCACGATCGTGCCGGCGCGGCTGGTCGGCGCGGACAAGCACACCGGCTCGATCGCGGTCGGCAAGGATGCCGATCTCGTGCTGGTCGACGGCGATCCGTCCACGAAAATCGGCGACCTGCGGCATACCCGCGTCGTGCTGATGGACGGCAAGCTGATGGACGCCGACAAGCTGCGCGCCGCCGTCGGCTTCAGCGCGCGACCGGCCTTCACTCTGCCCGAATGAGCCGCCGCCTCGTTGCGCTGGACGTGCTGCGCGGGCTGGCGGTCGCCGGCATGATCCTGGCCAACAGCCCGGGATCGTGGAGCCTGCGCTACCACCAGCTCGATCATGCCGCGTGGAACGGCTTCACCGCCACCGAC
>CAXTUG010000375.1:0-2343 GCA_964247375.1 uncultured Sphingomonadaceae bacterium | reverse complement strand
GCCAGACCGGGCAGGAGGGGCGGGTCGAAGTTTTGCCATCCCGGTCCGAGCAGATCGACCGAGAACAGGGCGGCCAACAGCGCGACCGGCAGCGCGTCGGCGACCGCGCGCGTGGACGGCGAAAACGCCCGGCCGCCGAGCAGGGCCGGACCAGCGTCCACCCGTTCAACGACCTGCAGATCATCGCCGGCCAGGGCACCGTCGCGCTGGAGATGCTGGAGGATGCGCCGGAGATCGACATGCTGCTGGTGCCGATCGGCGGCGGTGGGCTCATCTCCGGCTGCGCGACTGTTGCCAAGGCGCAGGGTGGCATCGAGGTGGTGGGCGTCGAGGCGGAACTCTACCCGTCGATGTACAACCGCATCAAGCACCAGACCCTGCCCTGCCACGGCGACACGCTGGCGGAGGGTATCGCCGTCAAGGAGCCGGGATCGATCACGTCGGAGATCATCGAGCGGCTGGTGGACGATATCGTGCTCGTGTCCGAACGGCACCTGGAGCAGGCCGTGTCGCTGCTGCTGCAGATCGAGAAGACGGTGGTGGAGGGCGCCGGCGCCGCCGGTCTGGCCGCCCTGCTGGCCGACCCGACCCGCTTCGCCGGCAAGACGGTCGGCATCGTGCTGTGCGGCGGCAACATCGATCCGCGCCTGCTCGCCAACGTGCTGCTGCGCGACCTGGCACGCTCCGGCCGGCTGGCGCGGCTGCGAATCAAGCTGCAGGACCGGCCGGGCGCGCTCTACAACGTGGCCCGCATCTTCGACCAGGAGCAGGTCAACATCATCGAAGTCTATCACCAGCGGGTCTTCTCGACGCTGCCCGCCAAGGGCCTGATCACCGACATCGAGTGCGAGACGCGCGACGCCGCCCACCTCGAACGCCTGATGGCGGCACTCGAGCAGGAGGGCTATGACGCGAGCCAGGTCGAGCTCGCCTGAGCTGCTCGCGCGATCCGGGCCGGCGTAATTCACGTCCCGCATTCGACCTCCGGTACCAAGGGCGGCAGCTATCGTGAACGGAGCGGAAACCGTTGGCATGGACGATACCTTTGCCAATGTTCGGCAGAAGCAGACGCGGCGTGAAGATCGGTACGGGATCGAAGTGATCGCGTGCGCTCGCGCGTCGTCTTACCGGCATCACCGCTTAACCATCAAAGATGGTAAACGCGCTTTTAATTGCGCCATAGTGACGGCATAGTCGTTCGATGAGAGGCCCCAGGGCAAGAGGCACGTCTACGCAGTGAGTGCGCAGTTCAAATTTCCGAGGTTTTTCGTGACCTCGCCTGCGCCGTGCCCCTATTTGCCGGGCCGGACCGAGCGTAAGGTGTTCACCGAACTGTCGGGCAATCACGCGGCCGAGCTCAACGAAGCCCTGGGCCGGATCGGCTTCCGCCGCAGCCAGGGCGTCGCCTACCGTCCCAGCTGCACCGACTGCCAGGCGTGCGTGTCGGTGCGCGTGGTGGCGCAGGAATTCCAGGCCAACGCGACCCAGCGCAAGCTGCTGCGCCGCAACCAGGACCTGATCGTACAGGCGTGCGAGCCCTGGACGACGGAGGAGCAGTTCGCGCTGCTGCGCCGCTACCTGACCGCGCGCCATCCCGGCGGCGGCATGGCGGAGATGGACGAGATCGATTTCGCCGACATGGTCGAGCAGACGCCGGTCACGACCTACATGATCGAATATCGCGAGCCGCCGGTCGACGGCCGCCCTGGCAAGCTCGTCGGCGTCTGCCTGACCGACCAGCAGTCGGACGGTCTGTCGATGGTCTACAGCTTCTTCGATCCGGCGTCCAAGCATCGTCCCGGCCTCGGCACATTCATCATCCTCGACCACATCCAGCGCGCCCGCAACGCGCGGCTGCCGTTCGTCTATCTCGGCTACTGGGTCAAAGGCTCGGCGCGGATGCAATACAAGGTGCGGTTCCATCCGATCGAGCGGCTGGGACCGAGCGGCTGGCGCCGCTTCGATGCGGCCGAGACCGAGCCCGAGCTGCCGCCGAGCGACGGCGGCCTCAAGTTCCCGAAGTTCTGACGCCGCGTCGGAATCGCCGTTGCGAGCACGGCGAAGCAATCCGGAAAGGCCGTAGCGGGACTGCTCCGCTACGCTCGCAACGACAGCCCTGATCGCCAGGTCTCGTCACGGAAAGCCGCTCGACACCATATAATCATCATATAAATAGATTGTGCCGCGCGCCGCAATGGCGGGACGACGGGCGAGGAAGCGGGACATATGGGCACGATCGATATCGCAGTGGTCATCGTCTATGCGGTCGCCATTTTCAGCCTGGCGCAGTGGGTCTCGCGCGACAAGGCCGGCGCAGGCCCCAAGAATACCACCGACTACTTC
>CAXTUG010000374.1:0-2344 GCA_964247375.1 uncultured Sphingomonadaceae bacterium | reverse complement strand
GGCCGTGCGCGAGCCGGCGCGCAGCCGCTCCGCCGGCGAGGCGCAGGTCGATTTCGGCATCTTCCGCCTGCTCGCCGCCAAGCCGAGTTTCTGGCTCCTGTCGTTCGGCGCCGCCGCCAGCTCGACCATGGGCTACGGCATGGCCTTCTGGCTGCCTTCTCTCCTGCAGCGCTCGTTCGGCATGGACCTGCTCGCACGCTCGCACTTCTACGGTGCGCTGCTGCTGGTCGGCGGCATCCCCGGCATCCTGCTCGGCGGCTGGCTCGCCGATCGTGCGGGCCGTTCCGGCAAGGCCGGCTATGCGCGCGTGCCGGGCATAGCCTTCCTGATCGCGGTGCCGCTGTTCGCCCTAGGTTTCCTCAGCCACTCGGCCGCGCTCGCCTTCGCCCTGCTCCTGCTGCCGCAGGCGCTCGCCTACATGTGGCTCGGCCCGGTGATCGCGGCGGTCCAGCACCTCGTGCCGGCGCCGATGCGGGCAACCGCGTCGGCCAGTTTCCTGCTGATCAACAACCTGATCGGGGTCGGCTTCGGTGCGCTCTCGATCGGACGTCTGTCCGACCTGCTGACGCCGGGTCTCGGCGCCGAGGCGTTGCGCTACGCCCTGCTGGCGGCGCTTGTCTTCTACCTGCTTGCGGCACTGCTGATGCTGCTCGCCGCCCCGCGGCTGGCACGCGACTGGGTCGATTGAAGTCGGTATTGTCATTGCGGGCGTGGCGCCGTCAGATTGCGCGTGCCGCCGCCAACGCACGCTCGCGTCCCTCGCGGTGGCCGATGATCTTGGCCGGATAGTCCGCCGGCCGGGCAGCGTGCGCGTCGGGATCGTGGATCGCCTGATCGGACACGTCCTCCAGCTCGGGCACCCAGTGGCGGATATATGCCGCAGCATCGAACTTCTCCGACTGCAGCAGCGGCGCCATGATCCGCCCGAACATGTTGGCGTCGGTGCCGGTGCCGGCGACCCACTGCCAGTTGACCGAATTGTTGCCATAGTCCGCGTCGACCAGGCAGTCCCAATACCAGCGTTCGCCCTCCCGCCAGTCGATCAGCAGGTGCTTGATCAGGAAGCTGGCGGCGATCATCCGCACGCGATTGTGCATCCAGCCGGTCCGCCACAACTGGCGCATGCCGGCATCGACGATCGGATAGCCGGTCCTGCCCCGCTGCCAGGCGCGCAGGTCGCGCTCGGCGGCGGCGCCCGTCCGCCATCGCAGGCGGTCATAACGCGACCGGCCGTTCTTCTCGCCATAGTCGGGCAGCGCCAGTATCATGCCGGAGGTGAAGTCCCGCCAGGCGAGCTCCTTGCTGAACTTGTCCGCATGGCGCGATGCGGCGACCGCGTGATACAGCGTGCGCGGCGACACCTCACCGAAGTGAAGGTGGGGCGACAGCCGGGACGTGCCCTCCCGCGCCGGGAAGTTGCGCTCTTCCTCATAATGATCGACCGCATTCGCCCACGCCGCGACCTTGCGCAGCGCCTCGTCCTCGCCCGGCGTCCAATCGCCCGCGAAATCCGCGGCCCAGTTCGGCTTGCTCGGCAGAAGCTGCCAATCACCGAGAACGTCGCTCTTCGGCCAGTGCTCGGGCGCAGCGATCGTCGACGGCGCACCCACGGGTCGTTCCGGCGGCAGGAAATCCTGGAGCGCACGCCAGAAGGCACCGTAGATCCGGAACGGCTTGCCGCCGCCGGTCGTCACGTCCTCGATCCGGGCGAGGTGATTGCCGTCATGCAGGCGGAGATGCGGTTCCAGCGCGGCTTCGGCCTCGCGCCACCATGGTTCGTAGTGCCGGATGGCGTGGATGCAGCCTGCGCCGGTCTCTTCCAGCAACGTCTTCAACACCGCCGCGGACGCTCCCCGCCGCAGGATCAGGCGGCTGCCAAGCCCCTTCAGCGCGTCGCCGAGCGACGTCAGGCTGTGGTGCAGCCACCAACGCTGCGCTCCGCCGATCCGCCAGGCGGCCGGGGTGTCGTCGTCCAGCACGTAGACCGGGATCACCGTGCCTTCCTTGGCGGCCGCGACGAGTGCGGGCTGGTCGTGCAGCCGCAGGTCCTGACGCAGCCAGAGCAGAGTTGATTCGGACATCCATCGGCTACGTTCAAGTGCGCTGCCGAGTTCCGCAACCGCCGCCGGGTCGCGGGATGACTTTCAGGTGCCGCAGCCGCACCGGGCCGGCTTGGATGCGCGGTGCGCCACACCATTGCCCTTCAGATTTGTATGACTAAAACAGAGTGTGAACGCCGCCGGCGGGATCCGATCCCGCCGGGCAGATGATGGAACGCCGATGTCCGACCGCAAGCTTCGTTCTCGTGCCTGGTTTGACGATCCGGCCAATGTGGACATGACGG
>CAXTUG010000373.1:0-2355 GCA_964247375.1 uncultured Sphingomonadaceae bacterium | reverse complement strand
GCCCGCTGCGCCGCCCGTGATCGTGGGCCCTGGTCGAAGGCCTAGTGCTTCACCCCGCGCCAGACGCTCTGGTACGCGCCCCACGTCAGGAAGCAGAAGATCAGCAGGAATATCCCCGCCGCCCAGCCCGCCGAGTGGCGCGCCTGCAGCTTGGGCTCTGCGGTCCAAGTCAGGAACGCCGCGACGTCCTTCGCCATCCGGTCGATCGTCGGCTTGGTCCCGTCGGCGTACTGGACCTGCCCCTCGGAGACCAAAGGCGGCGCCATCGCCAGGTTGAGGTTCGCGAAATACGGGTTGTAGTGCAGCCCCTCGGGAGTCTTCGCGTCCGGGAACTTCTTCAACAGCTCAGCCGGCTGGTTCTGGTAGCCCGTCAGCAGCGAGTAGACGTAGCGGTTGCCGTCGTGCCGCGCCTTGGTCATCAGCGAAAGGTCGGGCGGCACCGCGTTGTTGTTGGCGGCGCGCGCGGCGACGTCGTTGGCGAAGACCAGCGGGAAATGGTCCGACGCCAGGTTCTTGCGGGTCGCCATCTCGCCCGTCTCGGGGTTCGGCGCCGGGGTCTCGGTCGCCCACTGGCTCGCGATCGCCTTCACCTCGGCCTCGGTATAGCCGATCTGCTGGAGGTCGCGGAACGCGACGAGCTTCAGCGAGTGGCACGCCGAACAGACTTCCTTGTACACCTGGAAGCCGCGCTGCAGCTGGCGCTCGTCGAACGTGCCGAGCGGCCCGTCCGAGGTGAACGCCGCGTCCTTGGGCATGAGATGGAACTCGTGCTCCGCTGTCTCGGGCGCGGGATCGCTGATGGCGCCGACGACCGTCGAACCGAAACCGATCAGCGCCATGACCGCGAAGGCGAGGCCGACGAGACCGCCGATGATGCGAACCATTGTCTGTCAGTCCCTTATTCGGCTGGCGCAAGCACGCCGCCGTGCATCGCGGTCTGTTGCGGGCTCGTGCCGCCGTGCCCTGCCAGCACCGCCTCGGTGATCGAGTTGGGCAGCGGGCGCGGCCGCTCCATCGCCGACACGATCGGCACGATCACCAGGAAGTGTAGGAAATAATAGGCCGAGGCGACCTGCCCGAGCATCACGTTGCGCGCGATCGGCTCGGCGCCGCCGACATAGCCCAGCACGAACAGGTCGGCGACCAGCACCCAGAAGAAGATGCGGTAGGTCGGCCGGTAGTTGGCCGAGCGCACCGGCGAGGTGTCGAGCCAGGGCAGGAAGAACAGCACCAGGATCGACCCGAACATCGCCAGCACGCCCCACAGCTTGGCGGGCAGGATGAAGTCGATCGTGAACGACTTCAGGATCGCGTAGAACGGCAGGAAATACCATTCGGGCACGATGTGCGCCGGCGTCGAGAGCGGGTTGGCCGGGATGTAGTTGTCCGGGTGACCCAGCAGGTTCGGCGCGAAGAAGATCAGCGACGCGAAGATCAGCAGGAAGATGCCGAGCCCGAAGCCGTCCTTCGCGGTGTAATAGGGGTGGAACGGCACCGTGTCCTGCTCGTCCTTGACCTCGACGCCGGTCGGGTTGTTCGACCCCGGGATGTGCAGCGCCCAGATGTGCAGGATGATCACACCCGCGGTGACGAACGGCAGCAGGTAGTGGAGCGAGAAGAAGCGGTTGAGCGCGGCGTTGTCCGGCGCGAAGCCGCCCAGCAGCCAGATGCGGATGCTCTCGCCGACCAGCGGGATCGCCGAGAAGAAGCCGGTGATCACCTGCGCCCCCCAGAAGCTCATCTGGCCCCACGGCAGCACGTAGCCCATGAACGCGGTGGCCATCATCAACAGGAAGATGACGACGCCCAGCAGCCAGACCATCTCGCGCGGCGGCTTGTACGAGCCATAGTAGAGCCCGCGGCCGATATGAATGTAGACGACCGCCAGGAACATCGACGCGCCGTTGGCGTGGGCATAGCGGAGGAACCAGCCGGCGTTCACGTCGCGCATGATGTGTTCGACCGAATTGAACGCGATGTCGCCGTTGGCGGCGAAATGCATCGCCAGCACGATGCCCGTGACGATCTGGATCATCAGCGCCGCGCCCGCGAGCACGCCGAAGTTCCAGAAATAATTCAGGTTGCGCGGCACCGGATAGCCGCCGCCGATCGCGCCGTAGACCAGGCGCGGCACCGGGAGGCGTTCGTCGACCCATTTCGCCAGCGGGTTCGTCGGCTCGTAATGCTTGGCCCAGGGAAAGCTCATGGTCCTGTGATCCTTCAGCCGACCGTCACGACGGTATCGGACGTGAAATTATACTCGGGCACGGCCAGGTTGGTCGGCGCCGGGCCGGCAATGATGCGACCCGCGGTGTCGTAGGCCGAGCCGTGGCACGGGCAGAAATAGCCGCCGAA
>CAXTUG010000372.1:0-2374 GCA_964247375.1 uncultured Sphingomonadaceae bacterium | reverse complement strand
GCTAGCCGCCCTGCTGCCCGGTCAGCCGATCGACCTGCTCGGCCACAGCATGGGCGGCAACGTCGTGATGATCTACGCGGGGCTGCGGCCCGAGCGCATCCGGCGGCTGGTCAATCTGGAGGGCTTCGGCGGCCCGGCGTCCGAGCCGGACCGGCCGGGCGCCGGCGCCGGCGCACGCCTGGGCGTGGCATCCCAGCAACCTCTTCTTCCAGCCGCAGCTGGAGCAGATCATCCGCGACCGCATTGCTGCCTGGCCGAGCGTGGCGGTGCTGCACGAGCATGAGGTCGTCGGACTCGAGAATCCCGCAAGCGGCCCGGTCCTGCACGTCCGCAGGCCGGCCGATGGCGGAAGTCAGACCATCTCCGCACGCTTCGTGCTGGCATGCGACGGCGCCAGCAGCATGGTGCGCAAGGCGCTCGGGATAACGCTCGACGATATCGGCTTCGAGGAGCGCTGGCTGGTCGTCGACACGTTCGTCGACGGGCCGATGCGATGGCCGCAGACGCATGAGATACCCGACGAGGTGCGCGACGATCGCTACTCGCTGATGGTGTGCGATCCGGCGCGGCCGAGCACCCTTATACCGGGGGTAGGCCGGCACCGGCGCTGGGAATATATGCTGTTCCCGGGCGAGCATCCCGACGACGACGTGCCCGAGGATTGGCTGCGCGCACAGCTGGGGCAGTGGGTCGATCCCGAACGGGTCGAGCTGCTTCGCTCGGCCGTGTACCGCTTCCGGGCGCTGGTGGCGCGGCGCTGGCGGGCCGGCAACGTCTTCCTGCTGGGTGATGCCGCGCATCAGACGCCGCCTTTCTACGGGCAGGGCATGTGCCACGGCATCCGCGATGCCGCCCAGCTGATCTGGAAAATGAAGCTGGTCCGCGACGGAGCCGCCGCCGACGCGCTGCTCGACAGCTACCAGGCGGAGCGCGAGCCGCACGTGCGGGAGATCATCAGCGCCTCGGTCTCCGCCGGGGCTGCGGTGTGCAGGACCGATCCGGCCGAGGCGGCGGCGCGCGACGCGGCGTTCCGCGCGATCGAGGCCGAGCGTGCCGCCCGCCCGGTCGCCATGACCGACATCGTGCCGCCGCTCCGGCACGGCGTCATCGATGCGGCGTCGGGCGGCATGCGAATCCCCGAATTCGCGTTCACGACGGCGGCCGGCGAGATCCGGCGCATCGACGATCTGATCGACGGCGGCTTCCTGCTGATCGGTCTCGGCGATGCGGCACCGGTGGGGGTGCCGGCCGGGATCGATCTGCGGCAGGTCGCGGTCGGCCCGCACGCGCCGCTGCAGGATCGGGACGAGGCCTTCACCGTCTGGCTGGCAGAATATGAGGTCCGCTGGGTGCTCGTCCGACCCGACCGCTACGTCCACACGCTCGCCGCGAACAGGGACGGCATCGATGCCGCGCTGGCGCTCCTGCGCGAGCAACTGGGCGCGTCCGATACGACCGGAGCGGCAGTGCCGCCCAGCTTCCACAGGAGCCTCGCATGACCCAGCTGACCTTCTCGCTCAACCATGTCGGCATCAAGGTCATCGACATGCCGGCGATGAGCGACTTCTACACGTCCTTCTTCGGCTTCGTGATCACGGACCGCCGCGATGACCCCAATCCGATCCAGTTCCTGACACGATCGCCGGACGAGCATCACCAGCTGCTGCTCGCCTGGGGACGGGCGCCGGGACAGGCGTCCACCGTCGCCCAGATCTCGTTTCTGATGGACGATTTCGCGCAGCTGCGGGCCCTGCACGAGCGCGCCCAGGCCGATCCGCGCGTGCGCAAGATCTGGACGCTGGACCATGGCAACAGCTGGACGGTCTACTTCCACGATCCGGAGGAGAACGTCATCGAATGCTATGTCCACACGCCGTGGCACGTCGCGCAGCCGTACGGCACGCCGATCGACTTCTCGCTGTCGGACGAGGAGATCTACCGGCAGACCGAGGCATCGGCGCTCGCCAACCCGACCTACCTGACCGCCGCCGAATATCGCGCCCGCCTGGTGGAACGGCTCGGGCTGACCGACGCATGAGGCTGGCGCGCTTCCTTCACGACGGACGGTTCGCGGTCGGCATCTTGCGGGAGGACAGGATCGTCGATGTCGCGCAGTTCGGCCTGCCCCCGTCGATGCCGGCGCTGCTGGCGGACTGGTCCGAGAGCTTCCGCCGCCTGCAGGCGGTGGGGGACGGCACGTCCGTGCCGCTGGCGGCTGTCACGCTGCAGGCGCCGGTCGAGCGCCCGTCCAAGTTCCTGGCGATCGCCGCCAACTACCAGAGCCACATCGACGAGGTCAAAGCAAGCAACCCGGCCTACGTGCCGCCCACCTCGCAGCGCTGGTTCGCCAAGCTGCCGTCCTGCCTCAACGGTC
>CAXTUG010000371.1:0-2384 GCA_964247375.1 uncultured Sphingomonadaceae bacterium | reverse complement strand
GCGCCGTAGATGCCGGTCGGGTGGAACTGGACGAACTCCATGTCCTGGAGCGGCAGCCCGGCGCGCAGCACCATGCCGCCGCCGTCGCCGGTGCAGGTGTGCGCCGAGGTCGCCGAGAAATAGGTCCGCCCCGATCCGCCCGTCGCCAGCACGACGGAGTGCGAGCGGAAGCGGTGGATCGTTCCGTCCTCCATGCAGAGCGCTATCACGCCCTTGCACACGCCGCCGTCCATGATCAGGTCGAGCGCGAAATACTCGACGTAGAAGTCGGCGTCGTACTTCAGGCTCTGCTGGTAGAGCGCGTGGAGCATGGCGTGGCCGGTGCGGTCGGCGGCGGCGCAGGTCCGCTGGACGGGCGGTCCGGCGCCCATATTCTGCATATGGCCGCCGAACGGGCGCTGGTAGATCGTGCCGTCGGTGTTGCGGCTGAACGGCACGCCGGCATGTTCCAGCTCGATCACCGCGGCGGGCGCCTCGCGCACCATATACTCGATCGCGTCCTGGTCGCCCAGCCAGTCCGATCCCTTGACGGTATCGAACATGTGCCAGGTCCAGTGATCTGGCGTGTTGTTGCCGAGGCTCGCGGCGATGCCGCCCTGCGCGGCGACGGTGTGGCTGCGCGTCGGGAACACCTTGGTGACGCAGGCGGTGCGCAGCCCCGCCTCGGCGCAGCCCATCGTCGCGCGCAGCCCCGAGCCGCCGGCGCCGACGACGACCGCGTCATAGACGTGATCGACGATCCTGTAGGCGTCCGGCATCAGACGGCCACTCCCCCGAAGGCGATCTTCAGGATCGCGAAGATGGCGAGCGCGGCGGCGCCCACCGTGTAGAAATTGAGCAGGACGAGCGCGATGATGCGGCTCTCGTCATGCTGGTAATCCTCGATCACCACCTGCAGGCCGAGCCGGAAGTGCCAGAAGGTGTTCACCACCAGCAGCAGCAGCGGCACCGCGACCAGCGGCGATGCCATCCACTGCACCACGTTCCTGTGGTCCAGCGACGGCAGGCGGACGATCGAGAAGACGAACCAGAGGAGCAGCAGGATGTTGCCGCCGGCGGTGAGCCGCTGGATCCACCAATGGTGCGATCCCGACTTGGCCGAGCCGAGGCCGCGGCCGCGGCCGATGCCGGTACCCGTTCCCATCCGCCCCTCGGCTGGATGTAGCCCCCCGCGACCGCGGGCGCGACCAGCGCGCCGGCCATGGTCGCCAATGCCCAGTTCTTGTTGGTGCGCAGCTCGTACCCGGCGCCGGTATCGAGAACGAGATGGCGCAGCCCCGAGAACATGTGCTGGAAGAACGCCCAGGTCAGCCCGACCAGGATCAGCGTCCAGAACCAGGTGAGGCCGCCATGCGCGGGGCCGGCGGGCTCGCCCGGCGCGGCGGCCATCCGCGCCGGCACGTCGTAGGTGACGAGGTCGACGAACCGCGCATAGGCGTCGGCGCCGCTCGCCGCCGCGGGCAGCCAGCTCACGAACAGGATCGTGCCCGCGCTCGCCCGCGCGCTGCCCGTGGCGCGATGCAGGATCGAGACCAGCATGTGCGGGCCCCATTTCCAGATCGTCAGATGCGGAGAAAGCGGACGCTTTCGTGCGCTTGCCATGGGTCCCCCTGGATAGCTGGCGGTCGCGCGTCTTTAACCTACCCGCCGTGCCATGCAACCCGCGAGCGGGAGCGCCCGTGGCCGACCCCGCCAATCATCGGCTGTTTACCTTGTCGGCCTAACGATGCTCCCGAACGGGGAGCCTGCCGCATGACCGCGATGATGCCGATTCCAGCTGCCGAGAGCGAGGCGGCGCCCGATCTGTCCGTATCGCTCGCCGCCAGGCTCGCCGACTTCGATCGCGACGGCACGCTGGCGCACGACGGCAAGGAGCTGTGGTCGGTGCTGGCAGGGCACGAGCATGTCGTCTCCGCGGCGTTCCTCAACCATTACATGGGATCGCCCGTCTTCGCGGGCGTGCCGCCGTTGCCGGAAACCGCGCGCGAGGGCGCGATCGCCCTCGGCGCTGAGTATATCCGGGAAAAATACGAGGCACCGACACGCCAGACCTGGGCGGATCTCGCCCGGTCGCTGGTACTGAACACGCACGAGCAGCGCGCCGTCCTGGCAGCGCTCTCCGCCGCGCACCGCCGCACGCTCGCCATCGTCGCCGAGGCGACCGGCGAGGAGCCCGCCCAGCTCGCCCGCCTCACCGACGTCGTCGTCCGCATCGCGATCCTGGAAGCGGAGGTGTTCACCTCCTTGTACGGCGAGTTGCGGCGGCGCGACGCGCAGCAGGAACGCGTCCACCAGGCGGCCCTGTTCCGCGAACGCATCGGCAGCGAGGTCGAGGCCGCGTCGGTCGACGGCGCGAATCGGTGGACCAGATTCCGCAGGATCAC
>CAXTUG010000370.1:0-2398 GCA_964247375.1 uncultured Sphingomonadaceae bacterium | reverse complement strand
GTCGCCTATGCGGGGCAGGGCGGGTTGCTGTCCGTGGCGGGCGCGCCGACCTTCGCCGCCGACCGCGGCATCTACCTCACCTACTCGGAACCGGGTGCCGGCGGATCGGGCCTAGCGCTGGCGCACGCCACGCTGGCGGCGGCATCGGGGCAGGCGCGTCTCACCGATCTGAAGGTGATCTGGCGCCAGCTGCCGCGCGGGGAGGGCGGACAGTTCGGCGGCTACATCGCCTTTGCGCCGGACGGGCGGAGCCTGTTCCTGACCTCGGGCGAGCGGCAGCGCTTCACGCCGGCGCAGGATCCCAATCAGGCGCTCGGCAAGATCCTGCACCTCACCCTCGACGGCAAACCCGCGCCGGACAATCCTGCGCCCGGCAAGGTGGGCGCCACGAGCGTGACCGTCTTCGATCCGCCGGAGGACACGGAGGCGGCGCGGACCGCGCAGGGTGCCAGGGTGGCGATGCCCGGTCCCAATCTGACGCCGGCGGAAACCTGGACCAGCGGCCACCGCAATCCCTACGGCCTCGCCTTCGACGGGCAGGGCCGGCTGTGGGAGACCGAGATGGGACCCAAGGGCGGCGACGAGCTGAACCTGGTCGTGCGCGGCAGAAATTATGGGTGGCCGCTGGTGAGCTACGGCATGAACTATGACGGCAAGCCGATCCCCAGTCCGGCCGGCCATGCCGAGTTCCAGCAGCCGGCGGTCTACTGGACGCCGGTGATCGCGCCGGCCGGCTTCACCTTCTACAGCGGCGACCTGTTCCCGCAGTGGAAGGGATCGGCCTTCATCGGATCGCTCAGCCGCAAGGGACTGGTGCGCGTCGCGTTCGACGGTGCGCCCCACCAGGCGAACTGGTGGAAGTTCGACCACCGCATCCGCGACGTCGTGACGGGACCGGACGGCGCGCTGTGGCTGGTCGAGGACGAGGCGGACGGCCGCCTGCTGCGGCTGACCCCAAAGAGGTAGGCGATCGATGACGGACGGCTGCATCTTCGTCGGCGCGACCGCGGCCGGCGCGCGCGAGGAACTGAACCTCCGGCGCGCCAATCGCCACGGCCTGATCGCGGGCGCGACCGGGACCGGCAAGACGGTGACGCTGCAGGGCATCGTCGAGGGCTTCAGCCGCGCCGGCGTGCCGGTGTTCGTGGCCGACGTCAAAGGCGACCTGGCCGGGCTGGCGGTGGCGGGCTCTCCGGGCGGAACCAACCACGCCGCGTTCGCCGGGCGCGCGGCCGAGATCGGCATGACCGACTGGGCCTATCGCGACAATCCGGTGCTGTTCTGGGACCTGTACGGCAAGGCCGGCCACCCGGTGCGGACCACCATCTCGGAAATGGGGCCGCTGCTGCTCGCGCGGCTGATGGACCTGAACGACACGCAGGAGGGCGTGCTCCAGCTCGTGTTCAAGGTCGCGGACGAGCAGGGCATGCTGCTGCTCGACCTGGCCGACCTGCAGGCGATGCTGGCGTGGACGGCGGAGCATGCGGCCGACCTGTCGGCGCGCTACGGCAACGTCACGCGCGCCACCGTCGGCACGATCCAGCGCCAGCTGCTGCAGCTGGAGGCGCAGGGCGGCGACAATTTCTTCGGCGAGCCGGCGCTCGACATCCGCGACATGATGATCGTGGGCGAGGACGAGCGCGGTACGGTGAGCGTGCTCGCCGCCGACCGGCTGATGGCCGCGCCGAAGCTCTACGCCACCTTCCTGCTGTGGCTGCTGTCCGAGCTGTTCGAGGTGCTGCCGGAGGTGGGCGATCCCCACAAGCCGAAGCTGGTCTTCTTCTTCGACGAGGCGCACCTGCTGTTCGACGACGCGGCGCCCGCTCTGCTCGACAAGATCGAGCAGGTGGTGCGGCTGATCCGGTCCAAGGGCGTCGGCGTCTACTTCATCACGCAGAACCCGATCGACGTGCCCGACGACGTGGCGGCGCAGCTCGGCAACCGCATCCAGCACAAGCTCAACGCCTTCACCCCGCGCGAGCAGAAGGCGGTGCAGTCGGCTGCCGAGACCTTTCGCGCGGCGCCGGGGCTGGACGTCGCCACCGCCATCACCGAATTGAAGGTCGGCGAAGCGCTGGTGTCGCTGCTCCAGGCCGACGGTGCGCCGAGCCCGGTCGCGCGCACGCTGATCCGGCCGCCCTTCTCGCGGGTCGGGCCGCTGTCCGATCAGGAGCGGCAGATCATCGTGTCCACCTCGCCCATCGCCGGCAAGTATGACGCTTCGGTCAATCGGGAGAGCGCGGCGGAGATGCTGGCGGCCAAGGCGGGCGATGCCAAGGCGGCTGCCGAAAAGACTGCGGCCGAGGCGGCGTCCGCCAAGGCGCAGGCGGACGCTGCCAGGACCGCGGCGGCCCAGGCGAAGCTCGCCAAGCGGGCCGACGAGGAGATCAGTTCGCGG
>CAXTUG010000369.1:0-2439 GCA_964247375.1 uncultured Sphingomonadaceae bacterium | reverse complement strand
GCTTCGCTGCGCTCGCAATGACAGGATGACTTCACCTAAAAGCAGCATGCTTTAGCGAGGCCTATAGCATCGCGCCTAAAATCTGACCCGTTCGCCCCGAGCGAAGTCGAGACGCGAACGGAGATAGGTCGGTTCAGATTTCAAGCGCGCTGCTCTGGCACGTTCCACGTTGCGCGAGACACAGTCATCGCGTGACGTCGAAGACCGTCGATAAGTGGAGCCGGTGTGCGCGGCAGCTTGGGTGCAGCTCGATGAGCCCGCATCTTGCGGGAAGCGGCGCCCCGAACAGGGGGAACAGGGCGCCGTCCCAGACTGCACACCCCACCACGTTAGTCTATGCGCCGTGGAGCGTTGCCCGATCCGTGCAGCCGGATCGAACGCTCCCTAATTAAGCCTCAATCAAGCAAAGCTCAATCCGAAACGGAGCGACCCAGCTTGATAGATGCTCGCCCCATCTCTCCTCGACCGCGTCGACCGCATCTTCCTAACGCAGCAGCAGGCCCGCGGTCATGCCGGCCAGCAGCAGCGCGACCATGCTCGAGACGACGATCGTCAGCAGCGGCTTGGGCCCGGCCTTGAGCAATGTCTGCATCGGCGAGCGGATACCGGTCGCCGTCACCGCGCAGATCAGCAGCGCGGTCGCCAGCCCCGAGGCGCCCTGCCCCACCGCTGCGGGCACCAGCCGCGCCGAATTGACGGCGCTCAGCACGAAGAAGCCGACCACGAACCAGGGCGGGCGAAACGGGCTCTCCTTCCTGCCCTCACGCGGAAAGAAGGCGCCGACGATCGCCAGCACCGGCGCCAGCAGCGCCACCCGCGTCAGCTTGACGATCGCGGCATTCTCTCCGGCGCCCGGCGAGATGGCGTAGCCGGCGCCGAGCGACTGGGCGACGTCGTGGATCGCGGCACCGAGCACGAAGCCGGCCTGCCGGTCGTCGAAGCCGAGATGCCGGCAGAGGATCGGGTAGATCACCATCGCCGCGGCGCTCATTGCCGAGATGCCGACCAGCACGAGCGCGAGCTGCGCCTGGTTGACGCGCCGTTCGCCGAGCACGGTCGCCAGCGCGAGCGCCGCCGAAGCGCCGCAGATCGCGACCGCACCGCCGGCCAGCGCGCCGAACGCCGCGTCCGAACCGAGCCGCCGCGCCGCCAGCACGCCGCTCGCCATCGTCACGGCGACGATGATCAGGATTGCCGCCAGCGCGACCCAGCCCAGTCCGGCGATCTGCGCCAAGGTCACGCGCGCGCCGACCAGCACGATCCCGATCCTGAGCAGGGTGCGTGAAGCGAAGGCGAGCCCCGGCAGCAGGCGCGCGTCGCCGCTCAGGAAGTTGAGCGCCAGCCCGACCAGCAGCGCCATCAGCGTCAGCGGCGCGCCATAATGCTCGGCCAGATAGGCAGCGGAGAGCGACGCCAGCACCGCCACCAGCAGGCCCGGCCCATAATCGCGCCACTTGACCCGGGGCGCGGATTCGATGTCGCCATAGAGGTCGGCGGCGGCGGGCGTGGTGCTGCTGTAGAGGGGCATGCGGCGCTGCTAGCGCCACAGGAGCCCCGCGGGAAAGCCGCTTCGTCAGATCATGTTCGCACCTATTGACAATATATCATGACAGGCGGAGCTTGACCGTCCAGCGGGTGCCGCATGCCGGACACGTCGATCCGCCACGGCGCTCCTGCGTGAGAGGAGTTCGCCATGTCCTATGCCGATCACTCGAGACGACGCAGCCCCATCCTCGTCGCTGCCGTGGGCGGTCTTCATGTTCTTATCGGCTATGCGCTGCTGAGCGGCCTCGCTTACAACGTCGTGAAGCATTTCCAGGAGCCGCCGATCATCTACCCCGTGCCGACGGAGCCGCCTCCGCCGAGGCCGCGACCGCTGCCGGAGAAGCATGTTCGCCAGGTGCTGCCCGCCCCCGACCAACCGACATCCGTCCCGGAGCGAGCATCGATCGATATCGAGCGTCCGATCATTCCGACCATTTCGATCGATCCGGTCGGCGGAGAGAGCGGTGCCGGATTACTGCCGGAGCCGACCTTGCCGAGGGTCAGCCAGGCACGTGCGCCGGTGCCCGCGCCGGATCGGATGCGCTGGATCACGACGCAGGATTATCCGACGGCGGCATTGCGTCAGGAGGTCGAGGGCGTGGTGGTGATCTCCGCGCTGATCAGGACGGACGGCAGGGTGCGTTCCTGCCTCGTCACCCAGTCGAGCGGCAGCCAGCTGCTGGATGACACGACCTGCCGGCTCTACACCGCGCGGGCGCGCTTCACGCCGGCGCGCGACGACGACGGCAATCCCACGACCGCCCAGCGGACCGACCGGTTTCGCTGGCAGATCCCGAACGAATGAGGATCGAGCTCCCGCCGCTGCGGAGGCGGGAGACTCACTCGCTGCCCATGTAGAATAGGAAGGCGGCGAACAGAAGCAGCGAGATCGAA
>CAXTUG010000368.1:243-2440 GCA_964247375.1 uncultured Sphingomonadaceae bacterium | reverse complement strand
GGCTCGGTCGTCGGCGGCGCGCTGATATACGAAGGGATAGCGCGTCAGCGCGGCCTCGACCTCGGCCGGGTCGAGCGCGGCCTCGCTCGCCAGCGCGTCGAAGCCGCAGCGCCGCATGTGCGCGACCTGGTCCAGCAGCACGTCGCCCTGCGCGCGCAGCTCGCCGGCATAGCCCGCCTCGCGCAGGATGCGCGCGGCGGAGTAGCCGCGCCCGTCGCGAAAGGCCGGGAAGGCGACCTCGATCAGGGCGATGCGATCGAGATGCGGCAGCAGCGCGCGTGCGTCGTCGCCCGCCTCCAGCCGTACCGCGGTGGCATTGGACTGACCGAGGAAGGCTTCCAGCGTCACGGCCGGCTCCTCGTGCGCCTCATCGTCGCGGAAGCGGATCAGGGTCACGACGCGCTCGCTGGGGTGACGTCACGGGCCATAGATCGCCTCCTTGAAGGGATCGAGGCCGACGCGGCGGTAGGTGTCGAGGAAGCGCTCGCCGTCCGTGCGGAGAGCGCGGTAGGTGACTAGCGCCGTCTCGACCGCGTCGACCACGCCGTCCTCGGAGAAGCCGGGGCCGACGATCTTGGCAAGGCTTGCATCCTCCGCGCCGGAGCCGCCGAAGGAGAGCTGATAATTCTCCTCGCCTCTCCGGTCGACGCCTAGGATGCCGATATGGCCGGCATGGTGATGGCCGCAGGCGTTGATGCAGCCGGAGATCTTGAGCTTCACCTCGCCCACGTCGCGCTGCTCCGCCAGCGCGAAGCGCTGCGACAGCTTCTGCGCGAGCGGGATGGAGCGGGCGTTGGCGAGGCTGCAATAATCGAGGCCGGGGCAGGCGATGATGTCGCTCAGCAGGTCGAGGTTGGGCGTGGCCAAGCCGGCCTCGTCCAGCGCCTGCCACACCGTCCTGAGATCGGCCCTGCGCACGTGCGGCAGGACGATGTTCTGCGCGTGGGTGACGCGCAGCTCGTCATAGCCGTAGCGCTCGGCGAGATCGGCCATGAGGTCCATCTGCGCCGACGACGCATCGCCGGGGATGCCGCCGATCGGCTTCAGGCTGATCGTGACGATCGCGTGATCCGCACGCCGATGCGCCGCGACCTGGGCGTCGAGCCAGATCGCGAAGTCCGGATCGCTGCGGTCCAACGCGCTCGATCCATCCCTAAATGCGGGCGGCGCGAAGCAGGCGGCGATGCGCGCCAGCTCGGCGGCAGGCGGATCGAGCCCGAGCGTGCTCGTGTGGGCGAACTCCTCCTCGACCTGGCGGCGATATTCGTCGGCGCCGAGCTCGTGTACCAGGATCTTGATCCGCGCCTTGTAGATATTGTCGCGCCGACCATAGCGATTGTAGACGCGCAGGCACGCTTCCAGGTAGCTGACGAACTTGTCCGCGGCGACGAAGTCGCGGATCAGCGGCGCCACCATCGGCGTGCGGCCCTGCCCGCCGCCGACATAGACGGCAAAGCCGAGTTCGCCCGCCGCACCGCGCTTCAGCTGCAGGCCGATGTCGTGCAGCCGCATCGCCGCGCGATCCTGGTCGGAGGCGATCACGGCAATCTTGAACTTGCGCGGCAGGTAGGTGAACTCCGGATGCACGCTGCTCCACTGGCGCAGCAGCTCCGCATAGGGCCGCGGATCGGCGATTTCGTCCGCGGTCGCACCGGCATAATGGTCGGACGAGATGTTGCGGATGCAGTTGCCGCTGGTCTGGATGGCGTGCATCTCGACCGTGGCGAGTTCCGCCAGGATGTCGGGCGCATCCTCCAGCTTGATCCAGTTATACTGCAGGTTCTGGCGCGTGGTGAAATGACCGTAGTCGCGGTCGTATCTGCGGGCGATATGCGCCAGCATCCGCATCTGACGGCTGTCGAGCGTGCCGTAGGGGATCGCCACCCGCAGCATATAGGCGTGCAGCTGCAGGTAGAGGCCGTTCATCAGCCGCAGCGGCTTGAACTGGTCCTCCGTCAGCGCACCGGACAGGCGGCGGACGACCTGGTCGCGGAACTCGGCGACGCGGGCGTCCACGATCGCCTGATCATACTGATCGTAGCGGTACATCTATCCCCTCCCCGCCAAATGCCGGGGTGGAGTTATGATGCTGCGGTCACTCATATCACATAGCTCCCGGCGCTCGTGTCGGCGGGCTGGAGGGCGAGATCGGCGCGGACGGTCGGGCCCGAGGCGCGGATGCGTTCCTTGATGTGGA
>CAXTUG010000368.1:0-233 GCA_964247375.1 uncultured Sphingomonadaceae bacterium | reverse complement strand
CCCCACCCCCCGCCCCCCGCCCGGCGGGGCCGGCGGCCGCATCGACCGGATAGGGATTGACCACCCGGCGTGCCGCCTCCTCGCTCTTGCCGATCGCCTCGGCCTTGTCGCCGACGTCGACGGCCTCGGCGACGTGGCGCGACCAGCCGGCGCCCGCCCACCAGATCACGTCGCCCGTGAGCAGGTCGTTGCCGGTGAGCAGCTTCACGCCAGGGCCTCGGCATGTGCGGCGA
>CAXTUG010000367.1:847-2456 GCA_964247375.1 uncultured Sphingomonadaceae bacterium | reverse complement strand
GGGGCACGCTGCTCGCTCGACTCGCTCGAACTCGCAGTCGGGCTCGCGCGCTCGGGCGCCGCGTGCGGGCTGGTGACCGGTCCCGTCGCGAAGTCGCAGCTCTACGCGATCGGCTTCGTCCATCCGGGACAGACGGAATTCGTCGCCGAGCGTTGCGGGATCGCGCGCAGCAATGTCGCGATGATGCTGGCCGGTCCGACGCTCCGCACCGTGCCGATCACCACGCATGTGCCGCTGCGCGACGTGCCCGAACTGCTCTCGATCGACCTGATCGTATCGCGAGCCCGCAGCACCGAGCGAGGGCTGGTCCGCGATTTCGGTATCGCGCAGCCGCGGCTCGTCATCGCCGGTTTCAATCCGCATGCGGGCGAGAACGGGGCGCTCGGCCGCGAGGAGATCGACCTCGTGCTGCCGGCGCTCGAGCGGCTGCGCGAGGAAGGCATCGAGATCGAAGGGCCGCTCGCCGCCGATACGATGTTCCATGCACGCGCGCGGGCGCGCTACGACGCGGCGCTCTGCTTGTATCATGATCAGGCGCTCATCCCGCTGAAGACGCTGCACTTCGACGAGGGCGTGAACATCACGCTGGGCCTGCCGATCGTGCGCACCGCGCCCGATCACGGCACCGCGTTCGACATTGCCGGCCAGGACCGGGCTGATCCCGGCGCTACCATCGCCGCCCTGCGGCTGGCGTACCAGTGTGCGGAGAACCGCGCCCGCGCACAATGAATTCGCTCGATTTGCCGCCGTTGCGCGAGGTCATTGCGCGGCACGGTCTCTCCGCGGAGAAGTCGCTCGGCCAGAACTTCCTGCTCGACGGCCAGCTGCTCGACCGCATTGCCCGGGTGCCGGGGCCGCTCGACGGCAACCGCGTCTACGAGGTCGGCCCCGGCCCGGGCGGACTGACGCGGGCGCTGATCCGGGCCGGCGCTCAGGTGACCGCAGTGGAGCGCGACCGCCGCTGCCTGCCGGCGCTGGCCGAACTGGCGGAGGCGGCGCCGGGCCGGTTGGAAGTCATCTCGGGCGATGCGCTGACGATCGACGAGGCCGGCGTGGCCGGCGAAGGCGCGCATATCGTCGCCAACCTGCCCTACAATGTCGGCACGGCGCTGCTGACGCGCTGGCTCGGCGGCGAGCGCTGGCCGCCCTGGTGGCGGTCGCTCACGCTCATGTTCCAGAAGGAGGTCGCCGAGCGGATCGTCGCTCCGCCGGGCAGCGGCGCCTACGGCCGGCTGGCCGTGCTCGCCCAGTGGCGCTCCACCGCGCGCATTGCCCTGCCGGTGCACCGCTCCGCCTTCGTGCCGCCGCCCAAGGTGATGTCGGCAGTCGTGCATATCGTGCCGGCCGCGCAGCCCGACGGCGTCCGCCCGCAGGTGCTCGAACGGCTCACCGCCGCTGCCTTCGGTCAGCGCCGCAAGATGCTGCGCCAGAGCCTGAAGGGTCTTCCTCACGCACTGGAAGCGTTGGAGAAGCTCGACATCGATCCCACCCGGCGGGCGGAAACGCTGACGGTTGCCGACTTTACCGCACTAGCTCGGGCACTTGGCAGCTAACGGGCAAATACCTACGGCCGTCACCCCGGCCCCCGCCCGGGGCCACCGCGGCGCGC
>CAXTUG010000367.1:0-837 GCA_964247375.1 uncultured Sphingomonadaceae bacterium | reverse complement strand
CTCCACCGGTATTTGCCTCACGATGGATCCCGGCCTGCGCCGGGATGACAAAGAGAGAAAGCGGCCGCTGCCTCAGGTCACTGCTTCTCGGTCGTGCTTTCCTGTCCCTTGGGCGGCACCTTGGTGGTCGCCTGCGCCGTCACGACCGCAGGCGGCGGCCCCTTGGCGATCGCGGCATTCAGGGCGACCGAAGCCGGGCAAGTGCCCTTGCACAGCTGAGTGATGCGGGTGAGATTAACCCGGGCGCGCTCGATCGCGCCCTTCTGGACCATCGCTTCGCCCTGCCCCGCCAGGGCGATCGTGTCGTTCGGATCGAGCGCCAGCGCGTCGCGGTAGAAGCGGATCGCCTTGCCGGGCAGACCCTGCTTCTGCGCCACGTGGCCGAGCGCCACATAGGCAGCACGATTGCGCGGATCGACCGCCAGGGCGCTCTCGAGCACGTCCTCGGCGCCGGACAGGTTGCCTGCGTCGCGCAGCGTGTTGCCCTGCCGCAGCAGCGCCAGGCTCGCCGGGTTGATCTGGTCGTCGCGCTTCTGGCCGAAGCTGCTGGACGATAAGGTGAACAGGCCGAGCGCCAGCACGATCGCGACGGGCGAGAAACGCATCAACAGCTCCACATAATGGGATCGGCCGGTCACTAGCATGCGCGCGTCAGCACCGCGATGAAAAAGCCGTCGGTGCCGTCGTGCGCCGGCGTGAGCCGCCGCCCGGCACCATGCCGCCGTCCGGCCGTGAGCGGATCTGCCGCGGTCCAGTCCGGGTTGGCGGAGAGGAAGTTGGCGATCCGGTCGGCGCCCTCCTCGTCGAGCAGCGAGCCGACTGCGTAGCCGCGCCGGC
>CAXTUG010000366.1:0-2481 GCA_964247375.1 uncultured Sphingomonadaceae bacterium | reverse complement strand
GAGTGGAGCCGCGCCGGATCGCGCGTCGTGCGGCAGGACGGCGACCGGCTGCTCGTCGGCGGTCCGGAGGAGATGGTGGGCACGCGCGTGCTGCGCTGGCTGCGGGCGGAGGCGGAGCGCACGCTGGAGGCGGACACGCGCTTCTATGCCGGCCGTGCGGGCGTCACGATCGGCCGCATCCGCATCGGCGATCCTCGCTCACGCTGGGGCAGCTGCTCGAGCGGCGGCGACATCGCCTATAGTTGGCGGCTGATCCTGATGCCGCCCGCCATACGCCAGGCGATCGTCGCGCACGAAGTCGCCCACCGGCTGCACATGCATCACGGCCCCGACTTTCATGCCGCGGTGGAGAGCATCCTCGGCCACGCGCCCAAGGCGGAGCAGGCGTGGCTGAAGAAGCATGGTGCGGCGCTGCACCGGATAGGCCGCTGAAGTGTAAACATTGTGTGATTGCGGTTCCCGCCGCAAGTGGAATTAGACTTAGCCCGTCGCGCCTCGTGGCGCCTACTGCGTACTACTGGTCGGATGCAGGAGCGTAGAGGTCGAAGTCGATGGCAAGACCTCTATCGTGAAGGGCTTTGATCGTGCTCGATGATAAGGTCACGCCGCCCGTCCAGTCATTGAAGTATCCGCCAACAGTCACGTAGCAATGAAAGTGCTGTGTCAAATCTTTCCATATCGCGCTATCCTGAGATAGCTCGCTTAGAAGCGAAGCGACTTGAATATCGATATCTGCCGGGCTTTCCCAAGATCCTCCATACTGCCACATGCCCGATTTGGCGACTATCGTTTTGCCATGAGAACCGCAAAAGCTCTCACCCTTACGAACGCCCAAACGAGGAATTTGGCCGAGAAGGCTGGTAATCTCCGACGGTGTTAGATCGTCACCATCGATCAGCAAAGATACGGCGGCGCGTTGTAAGTTGTCCATTTTGCCTGCTTAGCAACGTGCGTCACCGCCACCAAGCGGATGGCTGATGGGACGAGCTTCTCAGTGGGCCTTCCGAGGTTCAAGCTTGTGTCCGAGGTCGGTGCGGAGCCGCCTCACCATGGGTCGTTCGATGGCTGATCGAGGGCTGCTATCTACCTTGGACGGGCTCTAGTGGCACTCCGGTTACAGCGCAGTCGCCTCGACCTCGTTCTCTCGGGTTGCCCCCGCCTCGCGGCGGAGCTGGTGCAGGTCGCGCGGGGTCAGCCCGTCATGCGGTCGCCTCCTCACGCGTCCACCGGAACTCAGTGCCGTCAGCCCAGATGCGGTGCATGACGATCGCCAGCTTGCGCGCGACCGCGACGATGGCCCCGCGCAGCCCGCGCCGCTTTGCGACGGCCATGCCCCACGCCTTCAGCGTCGACCACCGCTTCGATCGCGTCAGCAGCGCTAGAGACGCCTGGTAGAGCGTCGTGCGCATTAGCGCGTCGCCGGTCTTCGAGATCGAGCCGTTCCGATCCGTCTCCCCGCTCGCATACTTCCGTGGCGTCATGCCGAGGTGGGCACCGACATCACGCGAGTGTTGGAAGCGGCTTGGGTCATCGATGACGGCAAGGAAGGTGACGGCCGTGACCGCGCCAACGCCGGGCACGATCATGAGACGTCGGCAGGTGTCGTCACGGGCGACGGCATCGAGCAGCATCTTGTGCAGCACGGCGCATTGCTCACGCAACGCCGATCGCGCGATGAGCATCGGCCTCACCATGGCTGCGAGCCTCGGCCTGTCCTCGACCAGTTCCATGGCACGCTGCTCGAACTGCCCCGACGCGATCCGGCCCGATAGCTTGAGCCCGAAAGCGCGAAGCGTGCCGCGCACTTCGTTCTCGATGTCGCCGTACTTGGCCAGCAGGGTCTTGCGGTTGGCGAGCAGCATGCGCAGCTCCTGGCCGACTGGGCTCTTGATGTGCACTGGCCGATACCAGCCGACCCGGATGACTTGGGCAATAGCGCATGCGTCGTTCCGGTCGGTCTTCACCGGCATGGTCTTGGTCAGCGCGCGCAGCCGGCGCGGATCGATGCAGATCATCGGCAGTCCACGTTCGGCCAGCTCGGCGTACAGCCACCGGGCCAAGCCGCCGATCTCCAGCCCGACCTTCTCGGGATGAACGTCATGTTCGAGCAGCCAGTCGGCTATAGCGTCGGGCTCGGAAGGCGCCGTGCCCTCGAACTCAATCGTTCCGTCCTCGTCGACGACACAGATCGCCACCTCAGCCAACGAGACGTCGAGCCAACATATTGCAACATGGCACCCCTCCGCGTCTGCCGGCCCCATGCCGGCCCAGATCACGGTGCCCGTCGAAGAGTGTGAATCGCAATCACCCCATCTACCAGGTGGATCGTCGTCGCGTGCAGCGAAGCGATCCAGTGTCACGCTGTCGGGACTGCTTCGCCGCGCTAGCAGTGACCCGGTCGACGGTCCGACCTGCTCACGGGCGTGGCGGCTTGGGCTTTTCCTTCAGCACGCTGTCGAGCCACATCTGATCGATCTGCAC
>CAXTUG010000365.1:0-2495 GCA_964247375.1 uncultured Sphingomonadaceae bacterium | reverse complement strand
GCACCGGCCCGGGCAGGCGCGCGGCCGCCGCGCGCAGGTCCACGTCGGCGCGCTGCACTTTGCCGGCCGCGGACAGGCGCACCGATCCGTTCAGCCCGGACCCGGCGAGCGTCAGCTGTCCGGCGAACGGTCCGCTCGGCGTCGCCGCGACGCTGCCGGTCAGACGGATGCCGGCGATCGTCGCCAACGCGATATCGAAGCGGGTTCCACCACCGCCCATGCGGATCGTCGCATCCACGTCGAGCGGGCCATAGGCGCTGCCGCCGGTGGCGCGCACCCGATAGCCGGCCGCAGTCGCCGCCACGCTCGCCCGCAGATTGGCGAGTCCGATCCCCACTCCCGGACTGGCCGCCCGCAGCGTTGCGTTCGGCCGCGCCACCGTGCCGCTCACCTCCACCGCTAGCGGGCCATAAGCCGCCGACCGGCCCGCCGCCCGGAAGCCGATCCGCCCGTCGGGATGGTAGAAGCCGCCACCCTGGGTGATCCTGAACCTGGGTGCGGCCAGCCGCAGGTTGCTGACGGTCGCACCGCCGGCCAGATCGTAGCCGACGTCGGCGTCGACCACCGCATTGCCGCCGAGCTGGTTCGCCACCGCCTCGTTGGTGAGGCGGCGCGTGACGGCTTTGACATGGCCGCGCACCGCGAAGCCGCCGGCGCGGCCCGGCACGATATGCGCGTCGGTGACGAGATTGACGCGGCCGAGGCCGTTCACCGCATAGTCGTTGACCCGCCCCTTGAGTGCGCCGGTGTAGGTGCCCTTGGCGACGTCGGCGAGCAGGATCGCGGTCGCGTCGATCCGGTCCGAACGCAGGCGGAGATTGTCGGTCGCGGCCTTGCCATCCTGGTAGACGAGGTCGCCGTCGACCTTGAGATTGGTGAGCAGCCCGCCGGTGGCGGTATTGAGGCCGGTGACGGCCCGTGCCGTGGCGTGGATCGGCACGGCGATGCGGTTGGTGTCGATCACGGCCTTGCCGCCGGCCTGGAGCCCGGTGATGCCGGTCGTGCCGAACGACAGGGCACCCGCGCTCACGCGATAGGTAACGGTCGGGGTCACGAATGCACCGTCCAGGACCGCGCCGACGCGAACGTCGCGCCCGCCGACATTGGGCGCGATCGAGCCGGGCCGCAGCAGCTGCACATCGACGTGGAGCGCGCCGAAGCGGCTCCGCGCAAAGTCCAGCAGTCCGGACGCTTCCAGCGCGAACGCGTCCGAGTACGCCTTCAGTCGCGTATCGGCCGTGCGGTTGGTGAGCCTGCTGGTCAGCTCGACCTGGATTGCCGGTTCGGTCAGCCGCGCCGCGGGACCGGTCAGCATCAGTCCGGGCCGCACCGCGCCCGTCACCTGGAACAGACCGTTGCGGCCGGTGACACGCAGTCCCGCCAGCCGCTCGGCGCCGAGCAGGCCGGTTACATTGCCCTGCCAGTCCGTCCAGTCGCCCTTCCCGCCCACCGTGAGCGTCAGCGGCCGGCCGAGCTTGCCATAGCTGTCGACCAGTCCGTCCTTGGGAGCGTCCAGCCGCGCGTCGAGGGCGAAACGGTTGGCGTCCGGCACCGCGTCCAGCATCACGTGCAGCCGGTCGCCGCCCGCCAGTCCCGGCGCACGCAATGCGCCGGCATCGGCCGTAATCTGGGCACGTCCGTCCGCGATCGCGGCCTTGCCGGCGAGGCTGACGAGGTGGCGCTGCCCGGTCACCGGTGCGCGCAGGTCGAGCCGCTCGATCTGCAGCCGGCCGATATCGACGTCGATGTCCGGCAGGGTCGGCGCGTTCGGATCGGAGGGCACCGGCTTGAGCACCGGCCGGCGGAACAGCGTGATGTCGGGTGCGACCAGCGAACGCACGTCGACCCTGGAGTGGAGATAGGCGAAGGGCCGCCAGTCGACCTGCAGGTCGGGAACGGCGACGAACACGCCGCGCGTATCGCGCACCTCGACGTTGCGCAGCCGCATGCGCCCGTAAATCGATCCTTCGATCCGGTCGGCGCGGACGTTGATCCCGGATGCGCTGGTATAGCCCGCCAGCTTGGCGACGATCAGCCGCTTGCCCGGTCCGGTGTTCAGGAAGAGCAGAATCGCGGCGACCAGCAGCACGAGGCTGCCCAGCGCGATCGCGACCCACGTGGCGATCCGCCGCGCCATCAGAAGGCCTGCCCGATCGAGATGTAGACCGCGACCTTTGCCTCGCCCGGCTTGCGCCCGAGCGGCGTCGCGACGTCGAACCGGAACGGCCCGAAATTGGTATAGTAGCGGCCGCCGATACCGACGCCGTAGCGCATGCCGGACAGGCTGGGCGCCGAGCCGGTGCCGACCCGGCCGCCGTCGAAGAAGGGCACGATCCCGTAATTGCCGAAGCGGTAGCGCGCCTCGACCGCGAACTCGGTCAGCGACCGTCCGCCGATCGGATCATGGTTGTCGTCCTTGGGCCCGAGCTGCTGATAGCCGAAGCCGCGCACCGATCCGCCGCCGCCCGAGTAGAGCCGCCGCGACGGTGCGATCG
>CAXTUG010000364.1:0-2521 GCA_964247375.1 uncultured Sphingomonadaceae bacterium | reverse complement strand
GCTATCGCTGGCCCGCACCCCGGCCCAGCAGGTGGGTCGCTAAACGGTGACGCTGGGGGGGGGGGGTGGGCCGCGCGTCCAGCCCCTGGCGGGCGCGCGCCGCCCGCACCGCGCGCCGGATGATATCGGCGGAGAGCGCTCCGCCCTTGGCGCCGCGAAAGATCGGCAGATCGCGCGCCACGCCCCACGGGCTCGCCGCCAGATAGACCTGGATCGCATCGCGCACCTGCGGCAGCAGCGGCACCACGCGCGTCTTGGCGCGCTTGCCCGTCACCACCAGCGTGTCGCCCAGCGGCAGCACCGCGCCGGTCAGCGCCACGGCCTCGCCCACGCGCAGTCCCGCGCCGTACAGCAGCAGCAGCACCGCCTTGTCGCGCAGTCCGATCCAGGGTTCCCGCCCCTCCTCCGCCGCATCCTCGGCAATGGCGACGGCATCGTCGGGCGAAACCGGACGCGGCACGCCTCTCTTCACGCGCGGGCCGCGCAGCCGCGGCGGCACCGCAGCACCCTGCGCCTTCGCGACGAAGCTCAGAAAACCGCGCACCGCCGACAGTTCGCGCGCCGCCGACGCGTTCGCGAGTCCGTCCATGCGCCTGGCCGCCAGGAATGCGCGCAGTTCGGCCGCATCGGCCGATACCAGCGCCGCCGCATCGATCGATCCCGCGCGATGATGGCCGAGGAAGCGGATCAGCCGCGGGGCGGTCGCCCCATCGGCGAGGATCGTATGCGCCGACCGAGGGCGGTCGGCGCGCAGATGCGCCTCCCAGGCGGCGGCGTCATCGAAGGCGGGATGCGTCTCGAGAGTCAGGGGGCGGGCCACCGCTCCAGCATATGCGAAACCGCCTGTCCCAGGAAGCGCAGCAGCCGCGTGCCGTGTCGTCCCTCGATCGTGGGCGCCTCCTTCTGCCCCAGCGCGATCACGCCGCAGCCGGAGAAGCTGTCGAGCCGAATCAGCACCTCGCTGCCGATCTGCTCGCTGGCCGCACCGAACAGCGGGTGGCCGCGTCCGACGCTTCGCATCTCCACCGGCCGCATCATGTCCGCCATCCGCTCTACCAGCCGCGGTTCGACCGCCCGCACCCCGGCGCGGTCGGCACGGAACGCCTCGTCACCCAGGCTCCAGGCGAACGCCACCTCGTCCACGCGCAGCAGCATCGGCCAGCGGCAGGTGATCACGGTCGCGAGCTCGACGCACGTGTCGCACGCTATCGCCGCCAGCACCGCCTCGTGGATCGCGGACACCGCGCCGGCATGGCCGCGCGCGAAGGCGATCAGGTCTTCGTTGATCTCCTCAACCTCACTCACCCGCTTACGGAGCGACGCTACGGCACTGGTCTCGAAATCGATTCGCTGCATGGCGGCCTTGTACCGCCCGCGAGTTAAGGACCGGTTTGCCCGGTGCGGCAGGGTAAGCCCCTGCCCCTATCGCATCAGCACCAGCTCTTCCGCCATGGTCGGGTGCAGCGCCACCACGTCGTCGAACGCCTGCTTGGTAAGCCCGGCCTTCACCGCCACCGCCGCCGCCTGCAATATCTCCGGCGCGTCGGGGCCGATCATGTGGATGCCCAGCACCACGTCCGTCTCGGGATGCACCACCATCTTGTACAAGGCGCGCTCGTTGCGGCCGGCCAGCACGTTCTTCATCGCACGGAAGTCCGACGTGAAGACCTTCACCGGCCCGTGCCGCCGCCGTGCTTCCGACTCGGTCAGGCCGACGGCGGCGAGCGGCGGATGGCTGAACACCGCCGACGGCACGCACGTATAGTCCACCCGGTGCGGCCTGTTGCCGAACAGCGTGTCGGCGACCGCCTGCCCTTCGCGGATCGCCACGGGGGTCAGCTGGATGCGGTTGGTGACGTCGCCGACCGCATAGATGCTGTTGCAGGTGGAGCGGCTGTCCTCGTCCACGACCACGGCGCCCTGCGCGTCCACCTCGACGCCCGCGCTCTCCAGGCCCAGTTCCTTGGTCAGCGGTTTGCGGCCCGTGGCGAACAGCAGGAGGTCGCATGCCAGCGGATCCTGCTTGGCGAAGTGGATCAGCAGCGATCCGTCCGCCTGCTGCTCGATCTTCTCCATGGCGGCGTGGAACTTGAACTCGATCCCCTTGGACGTGCTGATCTGCAGCAGCCGGTCACGGACCTGCTCGTCATAGCCGCGCAGGATCACGTCGGTGCGGTTGACCAGGGTCACGTGCGCGCCCAACTCGTGGAAGATGCCGGCGAACTCGTTGGCGATATAGCCGGCGCCGGCGATCACCACCCGCCGCGGCACGGCCTCCAGGTGGAACGCCTCGTTGGAGGTGATGCCATGCTCCGCCCCCGGGATATGCGGGATTGCCGGCGTGGCGCCCACCGCGATCAGGATATGTTTCGCGGTGACCTTGCGCCCGCTCGCCAGCGTCACCTCGTGCGGGCCGGACACGGTGGCGCGCTCGCGGATGATCTCGACCTTGTTGTTGCCCAGCGTCTCTTCGTAGATGCCGGAGATGCGCGCCACCTCTTCCAGCACGTTGTCGCGCCGC
>CAXTUG010000363.1:0-2523 GCA_964247375.1 uncultured Sphingomonadaceae bacterium | reverse complement strand
ACGGCCGGCGAACCCAGGGCCATTCAGTTCTGATTACTTGGTTCCCAGAGCGAGCAGCTGATCGAAGCTGACGGCGTTGGCGTAGAGCGCCAGGCTGATGTTCTGGACGCCGTTGGCGCGCAGGATGGTGAGCGCGACCGAACGGATGCGGGCCATCATGCCGGGCCTGGCGCGGATGCGGCTCGCGTCCTCGCCCAGGGTCACGTCCCGGACGTAATGTGCGCGGTTCTCGATATCCCATACACAACACCGCTGATGGTTTGACAGGGCTGGACGGGACGCCCACGCTCGGGCGCGAAGCGCTTCTTGCGCTGGTCCGCTGGCTGGGATCACGCCATGGGCGACACCGCTCAACCGGCTCCGGCCTTTTGGCAAACGCTGCCGCTCGATCGTCAGCGTGCGGTGCTCCTGGTGCTCGGCCAGATCACTCTGCGGAAGCTTCGAAGCCCTCCTGCGACCAAGGAGACGGGCGATGATGCAGGCTACTCTCCCACCCCCCTCGTGTGCGCCGGACAAGATCCACAGCCGCCATCGCGCGCGGTCGGCGATGGTCTACGTCCGCCAGTCCACGATGCAGCAGGTTGAACACCACCGAGAGTCGGCCCGGTTGCAGTATGCCCTGGCTGAGCGCGCCGTTCAGTTCGGCTGGCCGCGCGAGGCCGTCGTTGTGATCGACGACGACCAGGGATGCTCGGGCACGTCCGTTGAAGGCCGTCCCGGCTTCCAGCGCCTTGTCGCCGAGGTGGGGCTCGGCCATGTCGGGCTCGTGCTCGGCGTGGAGATGTCGCGCTTGGCGCGTTCGTGCCGGGACTGGCACCAGCTGCTCGAGATCTGTGCCATGTTCGACACCCTCATCGGCGACGCCGACGGCGTATACGACGCGGGCAACTTCAACGACCGGCTTTTGCTTGGGCTCAAGGGGACGATGTCGGAAGCGGAGCTGCACATCCTCAAGGCGCGCATGCTCGAGGGCCGGATGGCCAAGGCCCGGCGCGGCGAACTCGGCAGGCCGGTGCCGATGGGCTACGTGCGGCGGCCGTCCAGCGAGATTGCCCTCGATCCCGACGAGCAGGCGCAAGCGACGGTTCGCCTCGTGTTCGACTTGTATGAGCGGCATCGCACCATCGGCAAGGTCCTGCGCCATCTCGCCACGCATGGGGTCAGGTTGCCGGTCCGGGCTCCTGGCGGCCCCGCCAAAGGTGAGCTCGAGTGGCATCGCGCCAGCCGTCCGTCGCTGTATGGCATGCTGGTGAACCCGATCTATGCCGGGGCATACGTGTATGGCCTGCGTCCGACCGACCGGCGGCGCCAACGGCCCGGACACCCGAGCACGGGCCGCAAAGCGCCCGACCTCGACCATGCCCGCGTCGTGCTGCGCGACCATGTGCCGGCCTACATCGGCTGGCAACGCTACGAGGAGAACAGGGCGCAGCTGCGGTTGAATGCGGCGAAGCGGAGAGGACCCGTCCGCGCTGGCGCGGCCCTGCTGTCCGGCCTGCTGGTTTGCGGCCGCTGCGGGCTGCGCATGAACTCGGCCTACAACCACAACGGCCGTGGCCCCCGCTACATCTGCGGCAACATGAAGTCGACCTACGACGCGCCGTTCTGCCAGACGCTGTCAGCACCCCCGCTCGATGCCTTGATCTCCGGGCTTGTCCTGGAGGCGGTGCAGCCGGCGGCGCTGGAGGTGAGCCTCGCGGTCGCCGCCGATGTCGAGGCCGAGCGCGCCGCTGTGGAACAGCATTGGCGGCAACGCCTGGAACGGGCGGGATACCAGGCCGAGCGGGCCCGCCGCCAGTATGATGCGGTCGAGCCGGAGAACCGCCTGGTGGCGCGCACCCTCGAACGCGCCTGGGAGGAAGCGTTGGCCGAGCACGCCCGGCTGAAAGCGGAGCACGAAGCGGTCACGCGCGAACGGCCGTTGGTGCCAAGTGCGGAGGAACTCGCCGCGATCCGAACCCTGGCCCACGATCTTCCGGCCGTGTGGCGGGCCGAGACCACCACCCAGGAGGAACGCCAGACCATCGTGCGGCTGCTGGTCGAGCGCGTCCTCGTCGAGGTCGTCGGCGACACCGAGCAGGTGCGCGTCGAATGCCACTGGCATGGCGGAAGCCGGACCCAGCACCGGATCGTTCGTCCGGTCTCGAGCGCAAAGCGGCTCAGCACCTATGCCGCGCTGATCGGCCGGGCGTCGGAGTTGCAGCGCGCCGGCCATGGCGGCGGCGAGATTGCGGCCATTCTCAACCGTGAAGGCTGGCGGCCAGCAAAGCGCTGCGACGCCTTCACCGGGTCCATGGTGCGGCATCTCCTGCGCAGGGCCCAGTCCGGGGCACCGCTCGCCAGTGGTGCGCGGCGTCCCGTCCCGGCACACGAACCCGACGAATGGACGATTGCGGAGTTGGCCAGCCGGTTGGGAAAGCCGTGCTCAACCATCTACGGCTGGATACGCCGAGGACGCGTTCAAAGCCGCTCCATCTCCGTTGCGTCTCGGCCCACCAGGCTCGTGCGCGCCGACGCTGCGAC
>CAXTUG010000362.1:0-2526 GCA_964247375.1 uncultured Sphingomonadaceae bacterium | reverse complement strand
GGGGCACCATTCCCAGTTAAGCGGTCGTTGCCGCCTTTCCATGAAGGGTAGCCACCAGCATACAATGGAATGTTGTTAGCGTTTGTGATCAATTTTTTCTCCAAGCGAGGAATGATCGTAGAGCTTCGCCAAGAGGTAAAGAGCGGTCTGATTAGGTACAACGTCAAGTCCGCCAGCTAAGTTTCGACGTCCTGTAAACAGAAGGTATCGGTCAGAGTATTTGCCGATCGTCCTGCCGTTCAGTCCGAGGACATGAAGTATGCAGTCGGCAATCATGGATTGACGATCGTCATATGATCTGACCTCTCGCCGATCTGAAGCTTGTTGGGTGGTTAGAATTTCGTCGGGCAGGAAGCAGACGCCCCGATCTATCTTCGTGCGGGAGCCCAACGTGAAGCCCCTGGCTGCCAATCCCAAGTTCGACGAGGCGAAATCAGTCGCGTTCTTCAAATAAGAGGCTCTATCGCCGCTGGTCTCGTGTGCCTGATGCTCCAACGCGGCGAGATCCGCGTCCGGATAGCCGCATCTGTCGAGACCGTCGCGCCGCTGTTGATTAGCCAAGCGGGCCTCTTCCTTCTCTTGTTCGTCATATCCTACTAAATCGACATTCCAATCGACATCGGCGGACGACACCTTGAGGCCAAACAGAACGTTTGCTCCGTTCAATTTGGCGATGAAGCTGTCGACGATCTTCTGGCTCTCCGGATTTTTGGGTCTCTTGAGCACAATCGCTCCGTGCCACCGTCGTGTGATCGGTCCGCTGGCTCGAGTGGGTAATGTAATTTGACGTTTGCAGAGCGCTCCCCTCGCAAGCATGTAGTAGAACAGGGTTGTCTCGTAGATTTCGTCTCGCTTCGGCATGGCAATTACATTGCGCCGATCAGAACGATCGTCTTCATACGGCACGTGCTTGACGCTGCTAGAAAGGTCGCTGGGCGAGCACTTGATTAGGGACGTCGATATTCCTCGCCGGTTCAGGTCCGCGATGGCGTTCGCGGTGGTCCGAGTTCCATAAGGCGACGGCTGCCCTGCGATCTTGGTCTCCGGCCAGCAGAGCTTTGCCTTGCCGAGTTGCAGGGCCTCGCGCCTTAGTCCATCTAGCGGCGTCTCAGCTGCCAAGGCTACTCGCACCTGTTGGGCTGTAAGAACTTGTTCAGGCTGTGCGCTGGGCGATGCCGTCGCCAGCTTTTCGAGTAGGGAAGGCTTGGCAGACCTGTCGGCGGGCTGTTGAACAATGTCGCTGCGACAGGCCGAACATGTGACTAGGACAGCCGTCATTAAGGCTGCAGAGAAGGCCCTCATCAAATTCGTTCCTCTGGTGAGCGGAGCCACGCAGACCAATGCAGAAAAGTGCGGATGCCGAAATCGACGAAGTCCGCTTCGACGTTCCGCCGCGCTTCTGTCTGCCCATCTTCTTCATGGGTCAGCGCTCCCGAACGGCACTCTTGCGGGCCGCATTGATCTGGCTCGTGAGCAACTCCCCGCATTATAGCCTGCCGGTAAGCTGCAGGCGTCGGCGAGGCACTTCAAGATTAATATGGCGTTCAGTTTGGAGTTTATTCAATCAGCAGCTTTGCCTCCCGATCCTCTGCGGGGCACCATCCTGAAACCGTGTTTGGGCGCAGGATGGCAGCGCGGACAGTGCTGATCGCTTACCTGCGGCAGGGAATCAGCTATGGCGCTTTCAAACAGCCTCGTTCTACGGCACACGCACAGCGCCGCCTGCAGGCCTGTACCTGCCGATCGAGCGCAGCCAACTGAGCGACCGTAGGCCGCAATATCACTGCGATTTGGAAGGAGCTGAAGATGGCAGTCGACGTGAAATATCGCACCCAGGCGACCGCGACCGGCGGACGCGACGGTTCGGCCAGGTCGCAGGATGGCCGCTTCGAAGTCAAGCTGTCGACGCCCAAGGAGCTGGGCGGCGCCGGTGGCGAGGGCAGCAATCCCGAGCAGCTGTTCGCGGCCGGCTACTCCGCCTGCTTCATCGGCGCGCTGAAGGTCGCCGGCGGCCAGCTCAAGATCAAGGTTCCGGCGGAGACGCAGGTTACCGCAACCGTCGGCATCGGTCCGCGCAGCGAGGGCGGGTTCGGCATCACCGCCGATCTGGAAGTAAGTCTGCCCGGCGTGGATCGGGCCGAGGCGGAGAAGCTGGTCGCTGCCGCCCACCAGATCTGCCCCTACTCGAATGCGACCCGCAACAATGTCGATGTCGGACTGACCGTCGTCTGATCCATGTTTGTCGCGACGGAGGCCGCGATGGGTTGCGGCCGTCGGCGCGCCTCTCCGCCGACCGGCATGGAGGTACCCGTTCGACGATGCCGGCTCGCCCAGTCGCGCGCGCGGCGGTATGACGGGCCGGCATGGCGGCACAGGTAAGACGAGAGCAGGCTCTGGCCGCCACGCGCAACGTGGTCGGCATCGACGCTTCCTGCACGCCGGCGCAGACCAAGGCGCAGGTGCTCGACATCGCGCAGAAGACTTCGGACCTCGTCGGCGGCCGGGACATCGCGGAGGCCGCCATCG
>CAXTUG010000361.1:0-2533 GCA_964247375.1 uncultured Sphingomonadaceae bacterium | reverse complement strand
CGCTACCTCCGTGGGCGGGAAGCATTATGAATCCATGATCTTCCCCCCTCGGCTGCACGGACACCGATGATTGGTTTTGGAGAGTTTCAGCATGGCAGGGCTTACCGGTCAGCCTTGGTCGATCGGATATGCGGCGGCGGCGAAAACGAACGTCCGCACCTGATGAGAGCAGTGCTCTGACGAAACCGTAGGACGTGGCGGCGGAGTCCCACGTCCGGCCGCTCCGACCGGCGATGTCACAACATGGACGGACGGCCGGCCGGTTTCGTACAGGCGATCAGCGCATTGGACGTCGGCGACTGAAGCGCATAGCCGACGAGGCGCGGGTGCAGGTGAAAGGGTGATCATCCGAGCCCTGCCGCGTGGATCGTCAAATTCCGCGAGCGTGGACGGCAGCGCTTCGTCACCGGCAGCGCTTCGTCACCCTGGGAGCCGCAGGCGCGCTTACCGCCGATGCCGCCCGCAGCCAGGCCCGCGGGCTGCTGGAGCGCGCAGCCTTGGACGGCTTGCCGACGCGGCCGACCAGCAAGGCCGTGCCGCTGTTCTGCGGTTATGCCGCCGAGTTCTGGCGGGACTACGCCCACCACTGGAACCTAGCACGGTCGAGAGGAACGCGAGCACTGTACGCCGCAACCTGCTTCCAAGGTTCGGTGAGCTGGCGGTGGATGCCATTGCGCGCGCGGACGTGCTGCGCTGGCGCGACGACCTCGCCGACCGGCAGGCCATCTTCAATCGCGCACTGCCGCTGCTGGCGGTCATGCTGAACTACGCGGAGCAACTCGGCTATCGACGTAATTGCCGAAGCACTGCGTAGCGAAACCGTCGAACAGGTTGATGTTGCAGGTAACACCGTACGCTTCGCCTGTGCGATTGGGGCCTTTGTTCCGCGATCAGGTGGTCGGCTATGGCTCTTTGGAGGGTATGATCGAGGGGAAGTGACGGCCGCGGGCGAGGGGGATCTCTGCCTTCGCTATCGCCTGAGCACCGCGAATGGATTCCGCAGCTGTGCATATCTGTCCTTGGCGGTGGCAAGCCCGGGGGCGATTTGGCCTTGGCCTTGGCTAATGATCTCAATCATGACGTTCGCGACCCTGTTCGGAGGTAATTATCTCACCGCACGGATGCGGTTTTCCTTTTGGCTCCGGAAGGTCGCGTCGGCAAAGGAGTTGCCATCCTCGCGAGCGTTGATGCTCGATACCGGGGAATAGAGGTATTTGGGAAGCGCCCCTCAACTACTTTCTGCTGCTCCAGTGCCCACAGCAGGTGGTCCGCAAAGTTCCATTTTCGCCGAGAAGCGGACAGTCGCGAATCCACCATCACCTGACGAAGAGGCGATCGCCTTCTTGTCGCAGGATGGCCGCATCGCCATTGTAGCGGATGTGACGTAGCGCCATGCGGCGACACCTCTCATCGGTAACGATCTGACGCTCCAGCCAGCGTCGCCAAGCTGGATCCGCCAACGCCAATCTCTCGGCGTCGAGGATACTCACGCCATGGGCAGCGCGTAGCTCTTTGATGTGGAGTATCCATCGATCCCGCTCGGCCTGCCGAACACTACCCGAAGGAACGTCCGCATTCCACGGATGCCGGCCTTAAAGCCGACTGTCGCCTAACCACCACTTTTTGGACGTCAACGGCAGCCATTACCGTTACGATCCCACCCTATTCCGCGGCCATCGCCTGCTCTCGCTCCGCCGCCTGGCGGTTCCACATCTCGGCATAGGCGCCGCCGCGGGCCATCAGCGCGCCGTGGGTGCCGCGCTCGATCACCCGGCCCTGGTCCAGAACGACGATCTCGTCGGCGTGGACCACGGTCGAGAGGCGGTGGGCGATGATGATCGTCGTGCGCCGCGCCGCGACCGCCTCCAGCGTGCCCTGGATCTCCGCCTCGGTGCGGCTGTCGAGCGCGCTGGTCGCCTCGTCGAGGATCAGCAAAGGCGGGTTCTTGAGCAGGGTGCGGGCGATCGCCACGCGCTGCTTCTCGCCGCCGGACAGCTTCAGGCCGCGTTCGCCGACCTTCGTATCGTAGCCGTCCGGCAGCGAGACGATGAAGTCGTGGATCGCCGCGCCCCGCGCCGCCGCCTCGATCTCCGCCTGGCTCGCGCCGTCGCGGCCATAGGCGATGTTGTAGCCGATCGTGTCGTTGAACAGCACCGTATCCTGCGGCACGATGCCGATCGCCGCGCGCAGCGACGCCTGGCTGACCGCACGAACGTCCTGCCCGTCGACCAGGATGCGGCCGGCGGTGACGTCGTAGAAGCGGAATAGCAGCCGCGACAGCGTCGACTTGCCCGCCCCCGACGGGCCGACCACCGCCAACGTGCCGCCCGCCGGAACGGCGAGATCGACGCCGTGGAGGATCTGCCGCTCGGGATCGTAGGAGAAGTCGACGCGATCGAACCGGACCGCGCCGCCGCGGGGCGTCAGCGCCGGCGCGCCGGGCGCGTCGGTGACCTCCTCGGGCGTGTCGACGAGGTTGAACATCGCCTCCATGTCGATCAGGCCCTGGCGGATCTCGCGATAGACCATGCCG
>CAXTUG010000360.1:0-2535 GCA_964247375.1 uncultured Sphingomonadaceae bacterium | reverse complement strand
GGGTGCCATACTGCGCGATCTCGTAATGCTCGACGATCTGCGCCGACGATATCAGCGCCGCGTCGAGCACGTCCTTGTCGTCGATGTTGCTGCTGAGCGAATTGCCGGCCTTGAGGATGCCGTCGATCGCCGGACAGGTGGTCTCGTGCGCCTCGACCCCCTGCATCTGGAACACGCGCTCCAGCCGCCGTATCTGGTCCTCGGTCTCGCGCAGATGCTGCTCGAAGCCCTGCTGCAGCTCCGGCGAGGTCGCGAGATCGCGGAGCGTCGGCAGCGTGTCGGCGATCTGCTTCTCGGCATAATAGGTTGTCTGCAGCGTGTGGACGAACAGGTCGTCCAGCGTCTCCAATGTCTTGGCGAACAGAGCCATGATGCAATCCTTTCGGAAGCGATGAGCATGTCTGCGGTGCAGGCGATCTTGAAGCCTGCCCGCACGGCATCATCGAACCGGACTTCGGCTTGTTCCTGTCGAGCGGCGGCGTACGGGCCGAACGCCCGCTATTTCCCGCCGAGCCGTGCGCAGGCCTTCTCGCGGTGACTTGGATCGGTCCGGATCGTCCAATTACTGACGGTCGGGGCGAAATGAAACCGCGTCCGAAATGGATCGTTGGTCTGCCGCGGAAAGGAGCGGATCATGGCCAAGGAGACGGACGCGCAGAAGGACGTGATCGACCGCGTCATGCATGAATATAAGCATGGCGAACTGGCCACCAGTGCGGGCGAGAAGGTCAAGAGCCGTCGTCAGGCGATCGCGATCGGGTTGAGCGAGGCCGGCGCGTCCAACCGGCAGAGCCCCGCCGAGAACCGCAAGCGCCTTCGGGACACGAAGGCGCGCGAGCGCAAGGGCCAGACCGCTCGTCAGACCGATGAGCGTAGCGGCCCCACCCGCACCGAACTGTACGCGCAGGCGAAGAAGAAGAACGTCGCCGGCCGATCCAGGATGAGCAAAGCCGAACTGGAACGCGCGGTGAAGGGCTGACCGCTGCCTACGGCCCTCCGCGGCCGCCTACCGCACCGAAAATCTGTCCGGTGGTGTAGCTGAACGCCGGGTCGGCGAGCGCTACGTAGAGCGGCGCCAGCTCCGCAGGCTGGCCCGGTCGGCCGAGCGGCGTATCCTCGCCGAACGTCACCAGCTTCTCCTGCGTCTGTCCGCCCGTCACCTGCAGCGGCGTCCAGACCGGGCCGGGCGCCACGCCGTTGACGCGGATCCCCTTGGGGCCGAGTTGTTTCGCCAGCCCCTTGGTCCAGATCATGATCGCGCCCTTGGTCGCGGCATAGTCGATGATGTTCTCGCCCGGATCGTAGGCGTTGACCGAGGTCGTGTTGATGATTGCCGATCCGGGCTGCAGGTGTGGCACCGCCGCCTTGGTGATCCAGAAGTTGGCGTAGATGTTGGTCTTGAACGTGTCGTCGAACTCCTGCTCGTCGATGTCGAGGATCGAGTCGCGACTGACCTGGCGCGCGGCATTGTTGACGAGGATGTCGAGCCCGCCGAGCTTGCCGACCGCATCGGCCACCAGCTTGCGGCAGAAAGCCTGCGAGCGGATGTCGCCGGGCAGCAGCACCGCCTTGCGTCCGGCGGCGCGGATCAGCTGCGCGACCTCGTCCGCATCCGACTGCTCGGCCGCCAGATAGCCGATCGCGACGTCCGCGCCTTCGCGCGCGAAGGCGATCGCCGCGGCACGGCCCATACCGCTGTCGCCCCCAGTGATCAGCGCCTTGCGCCCGGCGAGCCGCCCCGACCCGCGATAGCTGGTCTCGCCATGGTCCGGGCGCGGCATCATCCGGCTGGCGAGGCCGGGCCAGGGCTGGCGCTGCTTGCTGAACGGCGGCTTCGGGTAGTTGGCCGACTGCGTGCTGGTCGGTGCGCCGGGCGGGTGCTTCTCCTGCGCCATCGCCGGTGCGGCTGCGGCCGCCGCCGCGACGCCGAGCGCGGTGCCGGCCAGGATCTCGCGCCGCGCCCGTCCAACCTGATCCAACGCATCGCCCGACATCGGCGTGTCTTCGTCCATCGTCATCGCAGCCTCCACGAACCATCGATCGCCGACGGCACAACCCGTCGCCCCGGCCTGAGTTCAACCTCGGCTCAGATGAAAGTCGCGGAGAAAGCCGCCGGCTCGATCGTTATACCTCCTTCAGCCAGGCAGGAGAGCATCATGGCACGCGACGATCAGCGAATGCACGGCGGCAACACGCCCGGCATGGTTCCGGGGCGAGGACATGAGCGGCAGGAGGATCCGGTTCGCCTCGACACGCGCGAGCCGGGTACCGGAACGCCCGACCTGACCGGCGATGCAGCGGTCCCGCCAGGCCGCGCCGTGTCTTCGACCGAGGAACGCACGCAGGACAGCGCGCTCGGCGGCCACACCGCCACCCGGTCGGGAACCGCCCGCACGCCGGCCGACGAGAAAGCCTGAAGGGACATTGTGATGAGCACCGTCGAGCACGAGAAACAGCCCGCCGAAGGCCCCTTCACCAGCCATCTGGACGACGATCCCGGCATCGGTCAGTCGAAGGGCCTGTTCGCCACCGGCG
>CAXTUG010000359.1:0-2545 GCA_964247375.1 uncultured Sphingomonadaceae bacterium | reverse complement strand
GTCCGACCGCCGCGTCGCGCTCGAACAGGTAGAGCGCTATCCTTGCCGCCTGCCCGCGGATCGCCTGCAGGCCGCCGTCGCGGTCGACCAGCAGCCGGGCGTCCTGCGACGCGCTCTCGATCAGCGCCGCCATCAGCTCCGGCGTGGCCAGCCTGAGCGCCGCCTCGCCCGACTGGCGCGTCCCCAATATCTCGCCGGCGCCGCGCAGCCGCAAATCCTCCTCGGCGATGCGGAAGCCGTCATTGGTCTCGCGCAGCAGCGCCAATCGCGCGCGCGCCGTCTCGCCGAGCGGCCCGGCCGTGCGCAGCAGCAGGCAGACCGAACGCCCCTCCCCGCGCCCGACCCGGCCGCGCAGCTGGTGGAGCTGCGCCAGGCCGAAGCGGTCGGCATGCTCGATCACCATCAGGGTCGCCTCCGGCACGTCGACGCCGACCTCGATCACCGTCGTCGCCACCAGCAGCAGCAGCTCGCCGCGCTGGAAGGCGGCCATGACCGCATCCTTGTCCGGCCCCTTCATCCGGCCATGGACCAGCCCGACCTTGTCGCCGAACCGCATCCGCAGCGCGTCCGCCCGGCTCTCGGCGGCGGCCAGGTCGCTCGCCTCGCTCTCTTCGACCAGCGGGCAGACCCAATAGGCGCGCGCGCCCGTTGCGAGGTGGCGCGCCAGCCCGTCCACCACCTCGCCCAGCCGATCGTCGGAGATGACGCGCGTCTCGATCGGCTGGCGTCCCGGCGGCATCTCGTCGAGCCGGCTCGAGTCCATCTCGCCATATTGGGCGAGCGTCAGCGTACGCGGGATCGGGGTGGCGGTCATCGCCAGCAGGTGCGGCGGCGCGGCCGCCTTCTGCGTCAGCAGCATGCGCTGTGCCACGCCGAAGCGGTGCTGCTCGTCGATCACCGCCAACCCGAGCCGGCGATAGCCGACCGCCTCCTGGAAGATGGCGTGCGTGCCGACCAGGATGTGGATCGATCCGTCCGCCAGCCCCATCAAAGTGGCTTCGCGTGCGCGGCCCTTGTCGCGTCCGGTCAGCACCGCGAGGTTGACCGGCACGCCCGTCAACAACCGCCCCAGCGTCTCGTAATGCTGCCGCGCCAGGATTTCGGTCGGTGCCAGCAGCGCGCCCTGCGTCCCCGCCTCCACCGCAATCAGCAGCGCCATCAGCGCGACCAAAGTCTTGCCGGCGCCGACGTCGCCCTGCAGCAGCCGCAGCATCGGCGCGGCCTGCGCCATGTCGCCCTCGATCTCGCCCACCGTCCGGGTCTGCGCGCCGGTCGGCCGATACGGCAGCTTCAGCGCGGCGCGCAACCGGCCGTCGCCCTGAAGCGGCGTGCCGCGCCGCGCACGGGAGGAAGCGCGCACCAGCATCAGCGCCAGCTGGTTGGCGAACAGCTCGTCATAGGCCAGCCGCTCGCGCGCCTTCGGGTCCGCCGGATCGGCGTGGATGCGGGTGATCGCCTCCTTCCAGCCCGGCCAGCCATGCTTGGCGAGCAGGCTTGGCTCGATCCACTCCGGCAGGTCCGGCGCGCGCGCCAGCGCCTGGCCGATCAGCGCACCCAATCTCTTGTTGGTGAGCCCTTCGGACAGGGCATAGACCGGCTCCCGCGCCGGCAGGGCCTTCGCCTCTTCGGCCGTCATCACCTCCGGATGCACGATCTGGAGCCACTGGTCGTAGCGGTCGAGCTTGCCCGACACGACCTTCGCCTCGCCGAGCGGCAGCTGCTTCTTGGCCCAGCCCGACGAATTGCCGAAGAAAACCAGGCTCACGGCATTACCGGCCGCATCCAGCGCGGTGACCTTCGCTGGTGCGCGTGCGCTGCCCGCCATGCGGTAATCGGTCGGCGTCACCGCCACGGTGACGATCTGGCCGACATCGGCCTCGTCCAGTCCGGTCACCGCCTTGCGGTCGATCCAGCCCGTCGGCAGATGGAACAGCAGGTCGACCGCGCGGGCGAGCCCCAGCCGGGCGAGCGGCTTGGCGAGCTGCGGCCCGACCCCCTTCAGCGTCTCCACTTCGGCGAACAGCGGATTGAGAATGTCGGGGCGCATGACTAGATGCGTGTCTCAACCGCGCCTTTATCGCAACCCGTCACCCCGGACTCGTTCGGGGGTCCACCCATCAACACCCCCGGATGGTGCGGTTGACGGGTGGATGCCGGAACAAGTCCGGCATGACGATGTCCTCTCATTCAAGCCGACGGTCGGTGGCCGCCGGCTGCATCGCCGTGGAGCCCGATGAACCGCGACATCCGACTGAAGCGCCTGCGCTTCCGCGCCTGGCACCGCGGCACAAAGGAGGCCGACCTGATGATCGGCGGTTTCTTCGACCGCTTCGCGCACGGCTGGGAGAATGCCGAGATCGCCTGGTTCGAGGCGCTGATGGACGAGGAAGACGTGGAGATCATGGGTTGGGCGATCGGAACGATCCCGGTCCCGCCACGCTGGCACGGGCCGATGATGGGGCGGATGCAGATGCTCGATTACATTCCGGTGGAGAAGTGATGATTAATGAGTTTCCCCCCTCCCCTTCAGGGGAGGGGTTGGGGG
>CAXTUG010000358.1:1866-2559 GCA_964247375.1 uncultured Sphingomonadaceae bacterium | reverse complement strand
GGGGCGCGCCCCGGAAAAACCCCCCCCCCCCCCGCGGCTGTGATAATGGCTTTGCAATAAACAGACCGGCGCGCCGATCCGGCTGACGCAGCCGGGCTATGCGACGCTGGACCTGCTGGCGCGCTACGACCTGACCGACCATCTCTCGGTCAGTGCCAATCTGAAGAACGTCGCCAACAGGAAGTATCTGGGCGCGCTCAACTACGATCAGGGTTTCTACGCGGCGCCGCGTACGATCCTGGGGACGATCAGCTGGAGATACTGACGCCCGACCACCCCTATCCCGATTTGCGGCGAGACCGGCTAGGGCAGGGCGATGCTAGACCATGTCCGCTCCGCTTTGTTCCTGCCGGCGTCCAATCCGCGGGCGATCGATCGAGCGCGCCGCCTGCCGTGCGACATGGTCATCCTCGACCTGGAGGATGCCGTCGCCGATGCGGACAAGGTGCAAGCGCGGGCAGCGGCGCTGGCCGCCGCGCGCGATGCGTGGACGCCGCGCCTGTTGGCGGTGCGGATCAATGGTGCCGGGCAACAACAGGAGGACGATCTTGCCGCCCTTGGACCGGCGCCCGGCTTCGACCTGATCGTGGTGCCTAAGGTGGAGCGTCCGGAGGAGCTTCGCCGCCTGGCTGCGCAGCTGGGCAAGCCGCTGCTGCCGATGATCGAGACGCCGGCCAGCAGCCCGGTTACGCC
>CAXTUG010000358.1:1615-1856 GCA_964247375.1 uncultured Sphingomonadaceae bacterium | reverse complement strand
TAACCGGGCTGCTGGCCGGGTCGAACGATCTGGCGGCAACCCTGCGGGTACCGGGCGGCCGGGCGGGACTGACGCTGGCCCATCAGGCGATCGTGCTCGCGGCCCGTCACGCCGGCGTGGCGGCGCTCGACGGCGTGTTCAACGCGCTCGACGATCCGGATGGATTCGCCGTCGACTGCGCAGACGGCCGAGCGTTCGGCTTCGACGGCAAGAGCCTGATCCATCCCACGCAGATCGATGC
>CAXTUG010000358.1:983-1605 GCA_964247375.1 uncultured Sphingomonadaceae bacterium | reverse complement strand
CGCTCCGGGGTCAGCCGACTGCAGAGGGCACGGCGCATCTTCGGCCCGTCGGCGGAAGACGTGGAGGAGGCGCGGGCGCTGGTCGACGCCGCGACCGGCGGTGCGGAGCGATTCCGCGGCCGCATGATCGAGGCGATGCACGTGGCGGCGGCGCGCCGCACGCTGGCGCGCGCCGGGGCGGCCTAGCGCCAGGCAGCGGGTGTCCCTATATGGCCCCGAATCCTTCTTCCATCCGCGGGGATTCATGACCATCGAACTCGGCCTTACCTTCGACGACGTGCTGCTCCGGCCCGGCGCATCCGAGGTGTTGCCGACCGACGCCGACACCCGCACCCGCGTCACCCGCGACATCAGCCTGACGATCCCGTTCCTGTCCGCCGCGATGGATACGGTGACCGAAGCGGACATGGCGATCGTCATGGCGCAGCTGGGCGGCATCGGCGTGCTCCACCGCAACCTGGAGATCGAGGAACAGGCGGCGGCGGTTCGCGCGGTCAAGCGGTTCGAGAGCGGCATGGTGGTCAACCCGATCACGCTGATGCCGCAGCAGACGCTGGCCGAAGCGCGCGCGCTGATGGACCGCCACCACATCTCCGGCTTTCCGGTGGTGGCGGTCCATCAG
>CAXTUG010000358.1:0-973 GCA_964247375.1 uncultured Sphingomonadaceae bacterium | reverse complement strand
GCGCGCCGGCGTCCCCCCCACACCATTGGGGTGTTTGGGGGGGGGGGCGCCCGACGGCAAGCTGCTCGGCATCCTCACCCATCGCGACATGCGCTTCGCCGAGCGCGCCGACCAGCCGGTGGCGGAGCTGATGACCAGCCAGAATTTGGTGACGGTACGTGCCGGTGTCAGCTCGGCCGACGCGCAGCGGCTGCTCCACCAGCGCCGCATCGAGAAGCTGCTGGTGGTCGACGAGGAGTATCGCTGCGTCGGCCTGATCACGGTCAAGGACATCGAGAAGGCGGTCACCTACCCGGCGGCGACGAAGGATGCCGCCGGGCGGTTGCGCGTGGCTGCAGCTACCACCGTCGGCGACAAGGGTTATGCGCGCACCGAAGCGCTGGTCGACGCCGAGTGCGACCTGATCGTGATCGACACGGCGCACGGCCACAACAAGGACGTGGCGCGCGCGGTCGAGCGGGTGAAGCGCCTGTCCAACTCGATCCAGGTCGTCGCCGGCAACGTCGCCACGGCGGAGGCGACCCGCGCGCTGATCGACGCGGGCGCGGACGGTGTGAAGGTCGGCATCGGCCCGGGATCGATCTGCACCACCCGCGTAGTCGCCGGCGTCGGCGTGCCGCAACTGACCGCGGTGATGGAGGCGGCGGAAGAGGCGTGGAAGTCGAACGTGCCGGTGATCGCCGACGGTGGGCTCCGCACCTCGGGCGACGTGGCCAAGGCGTTGGCGGCGGGCGCGTCGAGCGTGATGGTTGGATCGCTGCTCGCCGGCACCGACGAGGCGCCGGGCGAAACCTTTCTGTATCAGGGACGTGCGTTCAAATCCTACCGCGGCATGGGATCGGTGGGTGCGATGGCGCGCGGCTCGGCCGACCGCTACTTCCAGCAGGAAGTGCGCGACCAGCTGAAGCTGGTGCCGGAGGGAATCGAGGGTCAGGTGCCGTACAAGGGCCTCGCCAAGGACGTGATCCACCAG
>CAXTUG010000357.1:0-2577 GCA_964247375.1 uncultured Sphingomonadaceae bacterium | reverse complement strand
AGCTGCTCGGCCCCGCCGAGGAGCTCCTCCAGCTGGTGCAGCTGCTGACCGGCGACGAGCTGACGATCCGCTTCGACTGGAATCCGAAGATCGGCAGCTGGCCCAGCTCCGATCCGATCTTCCGCGCCAACGATACGCGCGGGCTGATCGTGGCGGTGGAGGCCAAGGTCAAGAAGAACGGCTCTTCCAGTCCGAAGATCGCCGTCACCTGCGGTCTCAAGCATTTCGATCTGGTGATGATCGCGCCGGCGAGCTTCCTGGAGCTCAATTTCGAGAAGATCGAGTTCAAGGTCGACAGTTCGGCGAAGATGGACGTCGACGTCCTCCTCTCCGACATCAAGTTCGTCGGGCCCCTGAGCTTTGTCGAGACACTGAAGGACCTGATCCCGCTCGACGGCTTCTCGGACCCGCCCTATCTCGACATCACGCCGCAGGGCATCGACGCGGGCTTCGACATCTCGCTGCCGTCGATCACGTGCGGCGTCCTCAACATCGCCAATATCAGCCTGGGCGCGGGCTTCACGGTGCCCTTCATCGGTCAGCCGCTGAGCGTCCGCTTCAATTTCTGCCGGCGCGACCAGCCGTTCCTGCTGACGGTCTATATCTTCGGCGGCGGCGGCTTCTTCGGCGTCACGATCGATCCGCATGGCGTGCAGATACTGGAGGCGTCGTTTGAGTTCGGCGCCGCCTTCGAGATCGATTTCGGCGTGGCGTCCGGCGGCGTCCACGTAATGGCCGGCCTCTATTTCCGGATGGAGCAGGACGCCGCGTCGCTGACGGGCTACTTCCGGCTGGGCGGGCATGTCGACGTGCTCGGGCTGATCACCGCCTCGATCGAGCTCTACCTGGAACTGCGCTACGAGTTCAGCTCGGGCAAGTGCGTCGGCAAGGCCGAACTCACGATCGAGATCTCGCTGTTCATCTTCTCGGGCAGCGTGACGATCACCTGCGAACGCAAGTTCGCCGGCTCGAACGGCGATCCGTCGCTCCGTCAGATGCTCGGCGTCGATGCCACCGTCCCGCTTCAGAAGGAGCTCGACGAGCTGATCCAGCCGGACACGGCGTACGGGTGGCGCGAGCATCTCGAAGCGTTCGCCTGAGGGGACAGGGGGAAATATGGCCAAGTCGCAGATCGTCTGGACCGTCCTGCCCTACGGCTTCGTCGGCGCGCCGCGGGCGGGGCGCGGCAAGCGGCGGGTGAGCGTCGTCGTCTCGCCGCGCCTCACGCCGGAGGCGCCGAACGAGCAGAAGCTCGGCAAATATGAGGAGTGGCGCCACTGGCCGCAGACGCTGGCCACGGCCAAGTTCGCGCTGGAGTGCGGCGCACCGCAGCCCTTCCCGCTGGACATGATCTCCGCGCCCGAGCCGGGGCTGTGGGCGACCCTGTTTCCCGACGAGACGCCGGTCGCGGGCTTCCGGTACAAGGACATGAGCGCCGTCAACCTGCGCAGCTTCTCGGTGCGCAACATGCTCGGCTACCTGAAGCGCAGCTATGGCCGCCTTGCCGTCCAGGCCGCGTCCAACCATCCGAGCCTGCTGCCGTGGAAGGACGCGCACCCCGATCTCAAGACCATGCTGACTGCGGCCGGCACGCAGACCGTTAAGTTCAACCTGGGCGACCGCCAGATCGAGGTGGCGCTGCCCGGCTTCGACCGCTTCTTCGACGATGCGTTCGACGCCACGATCGACAGGCAGGTGTTCGGGCCGAACGGCCTCTACAGCGGCGACGTGCCCGGTCCCAGGGCCGAGGACAAGGGCGGTCCCGCCTCCGCCGGCCGCAAGCGCCGCCGGACGATGGCGCCCGACTGGTACAATCCGCGCCCCGGCGGTCCCAACACCCCGCTCGTCGCGCAACCGGACGCGACCCTGATGGACCAGTTCCGCTCGGCCGAGGAGTATAATCTCTACCAGGCCGACCGCTTTTATCGGCGCGTGCGCCCGACCGACGCGGAACGCGCAATGCGGCGTCCCGATTATGAAGGCATTCCCGACGCGCTGAAGGCTCCGGAATATGACTTCCACCGGATCATCGCCGCGCTCTCCAACTATCCGGAGCTGATGCGCCGGCTCGGCCTCATCCTGGATTTCGTGATCCGGGACGACGGCTGGCTCGACAAGCAGGTCGCGGCGGCGGCGGGCGGATCGGTACAGGGGCGGATCCGCCTCCGGCTCGGCTGGAGCGGGACCCACGCCGCCACCGACGCCAAACCCTTCACCGCCTTCCTCGCCGACAAGGAACGCTTCGTTCCCCGTCCGCGCGGCATCGATCAGGCGCGCGGCCTGCTCCGGCTCGAACATTCGGACGACAGCCATTTCGAGACCAAGCAGGGCCTATTCGATCTCTACCAGGTCGATCCGGACGGTGCCGCGCTGAAGACCGTCAACTTCACGCTCACCGCTCAGAACCTCGTCGCCAAGTCGCTCAACCCCAAACAGAAATATGGCGAGGTGACGTACACGACCGGCGACCGGCAGGGCGTCGCCGCACTGCGCAGCGGCGGCCTGGGCGTCTCACGCCACGGCCGCGCCGCCGAGGTCGCGACCGCCGCCGCCGCCGCTACCGCCCAGAACGACGCC
>CAXTUG010000356.1:0-2590 GCA_964247375.1 uncultured Sphingomonadaceae bacterium | reverse complement strand
ATCTCGCCGCGCCGGCCGCCGGCCGCGGCGAGATCCTGTGGGACAGCTTCGGCGTCCCCCACATCTACGCCAGGACGGAGGCGGCCGCCTTCTACGGCTTCGGCTACGCCCAGGCGCAGAGCCACGGCAACCTGCTCCTCCACATCTACGGCGAGGCCCGCGCGAAGGCCGCCGAATATTGGGGCGAGACGTTCGCCGGCCAGGATCGCTGGCTGATCGCCAACGGCCAGCCCGAACGCGCGATCGTCTGGTACCGCAGCCAGACGCCGCAGATGCGCGCCGATCTCGACGCCTTCGCCGCCGGCATCAACGCTTATGCCGCCGCGCACCGCGACCGGATCGACCCGGCCGTCCTGCAGGTGCTGCCGATCCGCGGCGTCGACGTGATGGCGCACGCCCACCGGCTGATGACCTACAATTACATCGCGTCGGAGCGGCGCGTGCTGAGCGATCCGGAAGCGAACGGCGCCGGAGGGTCGAACGCCTGGGCGGTGGCGCCGTCGCGCTCGGCCAGCGGCAAGGCGATGCTGCTCGCCAACCCGCATCTGCCCTGGGCGCCGGGCATGCTGAGCTATTACGAGGCGCAGATCACCGCGCCGGGACTGAGCCTCTACGGCGCGACCCAGGTCGGCCTGCCGGTGCTGCGGTTCGGCTTCAACCGCGATCTCGGCTTCACCAACACCGTCAACACGATCCTCGGCTTCTCGACCTACGCGCTCACGCTCGCCGACGGCGGCTACCGTTTCGACGGCAAGGTGGTGCCGTTCCGGACCGCGACGAAGAGCTACAAGGTGCGCCAGCCCGACGGATCGCTGAGGACGATCGCCTTCACCCAGCGCTACACCGTCCACGGGCCGGTGTTCGATCGGCCGGACGGCGGCGGCCCGATCGCGCTGAAGGTCGCCGGGCTCGATCGGCCGGGCGTGCTGCAGCAATATCTCGACATGGGCAAGGCGCGCAGCTGGCCGCAGTTCCAGGCGGCGCTGCGGACGCTCCAGGCGCCGATGTTCAACATCGTCTACGCCGACCGCCAGGGACACATCCTCTACCTCGACAACGGCATCCTGCCCAAGCACCCGGACGGCGGCGACTTCGCGCACTGGTCGCGCCCGGTGGCCGGCGACACGTCGGCGACGTTGTGGAAGGACGTCCACGGCTACGACGACCTGCCCAAGGTGATCGATCCACCCTCCGGCTTCGTCCAGAACGCCAACGATCCGCCTTGGGTTTCGACCTGGCCGCGCCTGCTCGATCCCGCCCGCTACCCCGCCTACGTCGCGCCGATCGGCCCGATGAGCCAGCGCGCGCAGATGTCGGCCAGGCTGATGTCGGCCACGCCCAAGATCAGCTTCGACGACTTCGTCTCGCGCAAGCTCACCACGACCTCGCTGATGGCCGAACGCATGCTGCCGGACCTGCTCGCCGCCGCCGCGCCGAGCACGGATCCGGACGTGACGCAGGCCGTCGCCCTCCTCGCCGCATGGGACAAGCGGTTCGAGGCGGACAGCCGCGCCGCGCTCCTGTTCGAGACCTGGGCGTCGCTCTTCGCATCCGGCAGCTTCGCCTCGCAGGACAATTACGCGGTGAAATGGTCGCTCGCCGACCCGCTCGAAACGCCGCGCGGGCTCAAGGATCCGGCGGCGGCGGTGGCGATGCTGAAGGAAGCGGTGGCGCGGACCCGCGCGCTCTATGGCGCCGTCGACCGGCCCTATGGCGAGGTCTCCCGTTTCCACATCGGCGGCGTCAACCTTCCCGGCAATGGCGGCTTCGGCAACACCGGCGTGTTCCGCACGATCACCTGGGGCCCGCTGCGGGGCGGCGAACGCACGCCGGCGCACGGCGAGACCTGGGTTTCGCTGGTCGAGTTCGGGACGCCGATGCGCGCGGTCGGCGTGATGAGCTACGGCAATTCCAGCCAGCCCGGCTCGCCGCACAACAGCGACCAGCTGCGCTTCCTCGCGAGCAAGACGTTCCGGACCTTGTGGGTCGAGCGGGGGGACGTCGAGCGCAACCTGGAGGAGCGGACGGCCTTCTGAGAGCTGCCGAGGGTTGCTGCTGGTAGCGGAGGAGGGACTTGAACCCCCGACACGCGGATTATGATTCCGCTGCTCTAACCAGCTGAGCTACTCCGCCGCGCGCAGCAACCCTTGGAAGTCGCGGCGCTATAGGCGAGCGCTGCCGCTAGGGTCAACTGGCGCGGCGCGGCGCCGGTCGCTAAGCCGCCGCGGGACCATGCAGTTTGGGAGAGGAAGTTGAGCGACTACGACATCCTGATCGTCGGCGCCGGCCACGGCGGCGCGCAGGCGGCGCTGGCGCTGCGCCAGCACAAGTTCGCCGGATCGATCGCCCTGCTCGGCGACGAGCCCGAGCCGCCCTACGAACGCCCGCCGCTCTCCAAGGAATATCTGTCCGGCGACAAGCCGTTCGAGCGCATCCTGATCCGACCCGCGGCCTTCTGGCCGGAGCGCGACGTGGCGCTGCTGCTCGGCCGGCGCGTCGTCGCGGTCGATGCGCCAGCGCACCGTGTCGCGCCGCACGCCGGCGGCACGCTCGGCTACGGCCCGCTCGTCTGGGCGCCCGGCGGCGCGCC
>CAXTUG010000355.1:0-2647 GCA_964247375.1 uncultured Sphingomonadaceae bacterium | reverse complement strand
AGGTGGTGCTCTTCCCGATGAACCAGCGCGCCGAGGACCTGATGATGAACGCGCCGTCGGCCGTCACGGCGAAGCAGCTGCGCGAGCTCAGCATCCGTATCGTCGAACAGCCCGGTGCCAAGCCAGCAGCGCCCGTGGCGGAGGCCGTGGCGCCGAGCGCAGGCTGACGCTCTGCGTCCAAGTCTAAAATGTCTCAGGAGCGAATGATCTTGATGTACGTTAGGACAAGTCGCTCAACAGTTTAGTACTTGCGTTACGATCTCTGGTATAGACTCCTGCGTCATGACCAAGCCGATGCGTGTTCCTGCCGACCTGAAACCCGGATGTTCCGGGTGTCGTAACGGTGGCGACTTGGATGTCGCATTCTCCATGGCGTTCCAGCCGATCGTCGACGTGCACACGCGATCGGTATACGCCTATGAGGCGCTGGTCCGTGGGCTGGTCGGGGAAAGTGCGGCAAGCGTGCTGGATCAGGTGACGGATCTCAATCGCTATGCCTTCGATCAGGCGTGCCGGGTAAAAGCGATCGAGGCGGCGATGGATGCCGGTATCCTTGCAAGCGGCGCAAAGCTCTCCATCAATTTCCTGCCTAACGCAGTCTACTCGCCGCTCGCCTGCATTCAGCTGACGCTGCGCACGGCTGAGAATAGCGCCTTTCCGCTCGATCGGCTGATCTTCGAATTTACCGAGAACGAGCAGATGGCCTCGCCCGACCATGTCGAGTCGATCATCGACACGTACCGGCGGATCGGCTTCGCGGTGGCCATCGACGATTTCGGTGCGGGTCATGCCGGGCTCGACCTGTTCGCCCGCCTCACCACGGATCTGATCAAGCTCGACATGGATCTGGTGCGCGGGATCGATGCCGACCGGCGCCGGCAGGCCGTGGTGCGGGCCGTCGTAGGCCTGTGCGAGGAACTCGGAACCGAAATCATCGCAGAGGGCATCGAAGCCGCCGCCGAGGCCGCTACGCTACGTGCCCTCGGCATCCGTTACATGCAGGGATTCCTGTTCGCGCAGCCGGCGTTCGAGGCACTGCCCGAAATTACCTGGCCCGCCTGATCGACGTTCCGCTTCAGCGCCGCGCGGCGCCGCGGACCTCGATCCGGAGCGCCGGCTCCCTAGCGAGCCAGCGCCGCGCCGCCGCCTGCACGTCGGCCACCGTCACGTCCTCGTAGCCGCTCACCCCGGTCCTGATCAGCGCGAGGTAGCGGGGGTCGTCCAGGTCCCCGAGCATCATCTGCGCCCAGTAGCCGTTCGCCTTGCGCCGCCGCTCGTTGCCGCTCACGACCGGCGCGACCGCGCGCTTGAGCTCGTCCGCGGACGGCCCTTCTCTCGCCAGCGCCGTGGCGATGTCGCGCGTGGCCTTCTGGAAATCGCCCAGGCGCTCGGCCCTGATCTGGCTGGCGGCGATCAGCACGCCGTAGCGTGGGAAGGTTTCCGACTGCAGATTGTTGACGCTGGGTGTGTACGTCCCGCCTTCCGTCTCGCGAAAGCGGTCGAACAGGCGCGCCTGCATGATCTGCGCCGCTACGTTCAACGCACGCAGCTGCTTAAGGTCGGCCAGGGCGCCGGTGGTCGACCACAGGCTTACCGCGAGCAGCTGGTCGGGATCGCCGCGGTGGGTGAACAGGACCGGCTCGGCGTGCGCGGCCGGCGGCTTGAGCGCAAGCCGGGATGCCGGTAGCTTGGCCGCCGGTTTGGTGATCGCCGCACCGAAGGTCTGCCGCGCGGCTTCGATCGCCGCATCGGGATCGATGTCCCCTACGATCAGCACCTTGCGCGCGCCTCCCGCGAGCAGCGGTTGCCAGAAGTCGCGGTAATTGTCCGGCGTCACCGCTGCCGCCTGATCGCGCGTCGGAAAGGCGTAACGAAGATCGCCGCTATGGATCGGCAGGTTGGCGAACGCTCCGAACACCGACTGGGGCGAGGCATATACGCCGTCGTAATTCTGGACGAATCCGTCCCGCATCCGCACGAATGCATTCGGGTCGAAGCGCGGCTCGCGGATGGCGGCGTCCAGCAGTCGCAACTGATCGACCAGCTGAACCGCCGTGGTCGCGCCGGACCAGGTGAAACCCCGGTCGGTCACCCCGAACGTCAATCCCAGCCGCTTGCCCGAGGCGGCGCGCTCCAGCGCACTGATGTCGAGCGGACCGACGCCGCCCTGGATGATGGCTGGCGCCGTCCACAGCAGGTTCGGCTTGCCCGGATCGATCCCGCTCAGTCCATCGCCCGCCTTCGCGACGACCAGGATCCCGGACTGCTCGAAACCGGTGCGCTTGAGATCCAGTTCGACTCCATTGTCGAAACGGATCCGGGTGATGTCGAGGTCGGCGATGTCCTGGCGCCACGTGATGTGGCCGGGCGTGCCTGGGCGGCCGAGATCGTCCAGCGTGACGTGCTTCTCGGCAATGCGCGCGTCGGCCTTGGTCGCGCGCGCCTGCGTCATTGCCGCTGCCAGGGCGGCATCGCCCCCGGCAACCGGCTGCGGGCTGAGCAGCAGCGCACGCGGGTCGCCCTGCACCAGGCCCCGGAGTGCCGCCCCGACATTCTCCGGCGTCCGCGACCGGCGCTGCCGCTCGAACAAGTCGAGCGCGGCGCCGGGCTCCATGACCACCTCGCCATTGTTGACGGCGTTGACCAG
>CAXTUG010000354.1:0-2660 GCA_964247375.1 uncultured Sphingomonadaceae bacterium | reverse complement strand
ACCTACGGCAGCCGGCCCCCGATGCGCAATATGCGCGCGCCGGCGCCGCCGTCGCGGCAGGCTGGCTGACGCCGTCGCTATGAGGCGGCCGTTCCTGGCGGCGCGACGGGCGCTGGTGGTTGCACCCCACCCCGACGACGAGGTGATCGGCGCCTGGGCGTTGATGTGCCGCCTCCGCCGGTCCGGTGCGCAGGTGCGGGTGCTGGTCGTCTCGGACGGCGGCGCCTCCCATCCGCGTAGCCGCGCCTGGCCGCGCGAACGCCTGGTACGGGAACGCCGGCGCGAGACGCTGCGCGCCTTGGCGATGCTGTCGATCCGGCCGTCGCAGGTGCGCTTCCTGGCAATGCCGGACGGGGCGCTGGAGCAGCAGCCGGCGAGCGTGGCGGCGGCGATCGGGCGAGCGCTGCGGCGAGGTCCGGCACCCGAACTGATCGTCGGTCCCGTGAGCGGGGATGCGCATGGCGATCACCGCGCGGTGGCGCGGGCGCTCGCGCGCCTGCCGCGGCGTGGCGAACGGCGCCTGGGCTATCGCATATGGCCGATGCAGCCGGGCCATGAGGGGTGCGGAACGGCGTGCGGGCTCGATCAGCGGAGCATGGCGGCCAAGCGCCGGGCGATCCGCAGCTATCGGACCCAGACCGGTCGGATCACCGATGCGGAAGCCGGCTTCACCATGACGTCGCGGCACCTGAATGCCTTCGTGCGGCCGACCGAGCGGTTCACGGTGCTGGGATGAAGCCGATCGATCTCGCCGGCTTCGACGCCAAGTTCCGGAAGGCTGCGGATCCCTGGTCCACCTGCACGAAGCGCGACGAGGTGCTGAAGCGGCGCGCCATCCTGCACGCGCTCGGCGCAGGTCGCTTCGGCCGCATGCTGGAGCTCGGCGCCGGCAACGGCTCCAACAGCAGCGCCCTGGCGTGGCATGCCATGCGCCTGGATGCGACCGAGGCAACGCAGGCGGGCACCGACCTGGTGGCGAAGGCGATCGCCGATCATGCGCCGCGCGCCCGCGCCATCCAGCTGGTGGTGCCGGCGCGGCCGCCGGCCGATCGCTACGACGCGATCGTCGTCGCCGAACTGCTCTATTACCTCGATCGACGGACGATGCGCACCCTGGCGCGGCAGGTCGCGCAGCTGCTGCGGCCGGGTGGGGTGCTGGTGCTCGCCCACCATCGCATCACCTTCTACGATTTCGCGCAGCATGCCGCCGGCATCCAGCGCCGCTTCCTGCGGCAGACCGGCCTTGCGTGGCAGGTCCGTATCGCGCGCCGCACGGGCCGCTGGAGCGTGCTGGCCTGTCGCCCGGCGACGCGGTTCAGTCGAGCGGCTTGGCCCAGATGAGATCCTGAAAGGGCGTCGTGCCGACCAGGAAGTCTTGGCGGAAGCCCGTATCGACAAAGCCGTGGCGGGCGTAGAAACGCTGCGCACGGACGTTGCTGGCGTAGACGCAGAGCAGGAGCCGCTTCGCGCCGCGTGACCGGGCCTCCTGCTCGATCGCGCGCAGTAGCGCGCCGCCGCGCCCGCCCGACTGCCAGCCGGCAAGCAGGTAGATGCGCTTGAGCTCGAGATCGTCGGCGCCCGTGGGGCAGTCGAGTTCGGGCGGCGTGAGCAGAACGTAGCCGAGCGGCGCCGCCAGCGGCGTCTCCAGCAGCCACACCGCGCAGCCGGGATCCTCCAGCCGCGCCGCATACCATTGCCGCGAGTGATGCGCGTCCACGTGCGCCACGATCGCGTCGCCGGGATGGTCGTGCGCGAAGCTCTGGAGAAAGGTCGACGCTCCGAGCAGTGCCAGTCGGGCGGCATCGTCCGGGGCGGCCCGGCGGAGCATCTCGGTGCCGCTATCGGTCGGGCTTCCGGCTCCGCCGCTCACGCGTCGTCGGGGCCGAGTTCGGGATCGAGGTCGCGCGGCCGGATGAAGCGCACCAGCTCGCCGCCATCATCGCCAACATCGCACCAGTGATCGACCGCAAAGGTCATTTCGGCGAGACTGGCGGTCGGATATTTGAGTTCGATCTCGTGACGAACGCCGTCGGTGCAGGCAGGCACGAGCTTCATGACGAGCTGCTCCAGGCCGGGATTGTGGCCGACCAGCAGCAGGCTCTCGGCGCTGTCAGGAATATTCTGCACGACGTCGAGCAGGTCGTCGGGCGTGGCGAGATAGATGCGGCGCTCCCACTGCGGGGCGAGGCCGTTGCCGTAGCCGCTCTCGACCTCTTCCAGCGTCTCGGCAACGCGGGTGGCGGGGGAAGCCATCACCGCATCGTAGCGCAAGGCCTGGTCGCGCATGTGGCGGCCGATCGCGCGCGCGGCGCGCCGACCCTTGGCGTTCAGCGGGCGATCGAAGTCGCGCAGCGCCAGGCCGTCGTCACCCGATTTCGCATGTCGGAGCAGCGTCAGCCGCTTCATGCCTGCCTCTTCAGTTCCTCTCGATCCTCCTGATGGCGCAAAGATGCGACGGAAGGAAGGCACGATGCGACATGCGCGACCGCTTCTTCCAGGCTGACGCGCCGGATGCGCACGCCCGGAGGAAAGGCGTCGAGCAGGCGCGACGGCGTCGCCGCCGACAGCAGCACGAAGGTGCCGCGGTCGTCGGCCCGCCGGATCAGCCGCCCGAACGCCTGCGCCAGACGGGCGCGCACGATGCGGTCGTCGTGCGCGCC
>CAXTUG010000353.1:0-2670 GCA_964247375.1 uncultured Sphingomonadaceae bacterium | reverse complement strand
TACAACTGCTCATCAGAACACACATCTCGCTATGTCGTTGATGCGAAGAGGGATTGCTGTGCTGGATGCGGTACCGCGGGGTGTTTGCCGCGGTTGAGTGCCTCCTGTGCGAGGACGCGGGCAGCCGGGCCGTCGAGAGCGGCGCGGCTGAAGACCCAAGGTCCGTCCGCGAGCGGATGCGCTGCATCGATCTCGCCCCGTTCCGCTGCCAGGCGAAGGGTTCGCGCGGCAACGCCGACGCGGTTGGCAGCTTGGGTCAGGTTCAGCCAAGGCTCCTCTCCCGCCGCGGCCTCGCGGAACACCGGGATGCGGTACTGCGAGCGCAATGCGGTGACGCGCTCGCGCGTGAAGCGGTTGCCGTGCCCCGTCCTCACGCCGTTGCGGTTGAGTACGCCCGCGATCACGTCGTCGCGCGCGATGAGCGCCAGTGTGCGCACCGCTTCGATCACGTCGGCGGGCGTGCTGGTGCGCTGACCGCGTCGCCGACGCGGCAGGCGATGCTCTGTGTGGGCGCCGCCGGCCCAATGCAAGGTGAGCACGATCTCGGCCCGTACCTCGTCGAGGTCGGCGATCGCCTCGTGGATCAGGGTGCGCACGATCCGCTTCTTGAGCCGCGCATCCGTCGTGGGCGCTGACCAGACGTCCTGCAGGTCCGCGGCGAGCGTCTCCAACGCGATTGAAGGAAGGGCGGGTCGGGGGGCGACCGCGTCGTGCTCGGCAACGCGCGTCTCGCAGGCGCCGACCCGGGACAGAGCGCGGTTCCAGCGCGCTTCGAGTTCGCCGGTCACCAGGCGGTTCTCGGGGTCGGCGGCGTCGTACTGGCGGAACGCGCGGTCGGCCGCGTAGCGCGCCGCCTCCAGATCGCGCACCATTGCCTCACGTGCCTCGTCGCGTCGCATGCTCGCCTGTGACTCGGCTGCCCGCGCCGCCTCGATGGCGCCGGGCTGCACCACGGACAGGAGGGCCGCCTCGACGACGTCATCGACACGCAGGCCGCCGAAGGCGATGCAGTTTGGCTCCCCGTAGTCGATCCGCCCGCGGACGCAGGCGTAGCGCGGGATCTGCCCCTTGGCCCCGGTGTACTGCACGCTCAGCTTGCGCCCGCAGCGCCGGCAACGCAGCAGCCCCGAGAGCAGCGCCGCGCCGAGCTTGGGCGCGCCGCGGGAACTCGTCGGGACGTTCTCGCTCACCATCGTCCGGATCGCCTCCGCCCGCTCCCACTCGACATAACCCTCATGCGCGCCTGGCTTCAACGCCAGCCACTCCGAGCGCGGCGTGCGTCGGGCCCGCGCCTTGGCGCCGGCCGCGTCGTAGCTGGCTGTGACGCGGCTGCGACCGTAGGCGTAGGCGCCGCCATAGGCAGGATTGGCGATGAACTCGCGCAGCGTCGAGTAGCGGGGGCGGCGCCAGACCACCGGGCCGGCGTTGACGCGTGTCGGCAGGTCGAGGCCGTGCTCCAGGAACCAGAGCAGGGCCTGGCGCACGCTGCCCAGCTCGGCCACCTTGTCGATGGCCAGCCGGATCGCGGCCTGCACGCCCCGATCGGGATCCATCTCGAGCCGGTCGCCGGCCTTGAGGAAGCCGACAGGTGCCGCGACCACGAGCTCGCCGCGGCGGGCCTTCTCGTACCGCGCGGACAGCGAGCGCTGGCGCAGGAGGTCGAGCTCGTACTCGTTGAGGCTGCCCTTGAGCCCGAGGAGCAGGCGGTCGTTGCCCAGGCGCGGCGCGTAGATCGCCTCCTGGTCGACGAGCAGGGTATCGACGACGCGGCACATCTCCACGAGCTGCTGCCAGTCACGGCTGTTGCGGGCGAAGCGGGAGACCTCGCGGGCGGCGACCGCGCCGACCTTGCCCAGGCAGACCTCGGCGACCATACGTTCGAAGCCGGCGCGCAGCGTGCCGCCGGCGGCCGAGCAGCCGAGATCCTCGTCGATGATCTCGACCTCGGCAAAGCCGAGCCCGACGAGGCGCTCGCGCATGGCGTATTGCAGGGCTTGGCTCTCGCGGTTGTGCTGGACCTGATGGGCCGAGGACTGGCGGACGTAGAGCACGGCTTTGCGGGCTCGGTGCTGCGGGCCGATCTTCTCAGCGCTCATCGGCGCCTCCGGCTCGGACGTCCTGCTGCGAGGATCTGTTGGTATGGGCGACGAGCAGGCGGGCCAGCAGGCGGGTGAGGGTCTGCTGCGTCGCCGTCGGCAGGCTGCTCCAGGCTGGCGGCGTCAGAGTCGACGGCCCTTGCGTCAGGCCGAGGTCGAGCTGCGGGTCCGACCGGCGCGGTCGGCGCGGAGGCTGTGGCATGGCAATCTCCCGAGGACTCGGGCGATGCTAGCGTTGCTCGGCGCGGGACAGGGCCTTTGCCCGCCGCGGCGAGCAGGACGCGCAAGCTCATCAGCGCGGACAAGGCCGCGACCGGCTGCGGCGCCGCCCGCATTGCCCCGCACGCGACGGGATCGAGCATCCAGACCGGGATCTCCTGTAGGCATGCGGCTGACGCGTCCAAGAGTGTGCAGCGCGCGGCCGTACCTGCTGCGCGCCCGATCACCTCGTGAAGGCGAACCGCACGCCCGGCCCATGGATGCCACCCGTAGACGACGACACCGTCGTCGCCAGCGTCGGTACTATGGGTCTTGTGCTGAGGGGTTGTACAATACGGTTCGTCCGCATGGCGCA
>CAXTUG010000352.1:0-2698 GCA_964247375.1 uncultured Sphingomonadaceae bacterium | reverse complement strand
CGCCCTTCTCGATCAGGTCGACATAGGCCATGCCGCTGATCACGCGGCCGATCACGGTATACTGGCGGTCCAGCGTCAGGTTGGGCGCGAGCATGATATAGAACTGGCTGTTGGCGCTGTCCTCCGACTGCGCGCGCGCCATCGCCATTGCGCCGCGCACGTGCGGCAGGTCGTTGAACTCCGCCTTCAGGTCGGGCAGGTCCGATCCGCCCTCGCCCGTGCCCTTGGGATCACCACCCTGCGCCATGAAGCCTTCGATCACACGGTGGAAGGTCGTGCCGTCGTAGAAGTGGCGCTCGGCTAGGGTCTTCACGCGCTCGACCGACCTGGGGGCCTTGTCGGGGCGCAGCTGGACCGACACCACGCCGCCGGTCGACAGCTGGATGTTGATGATATTGTCGGGCGTGGCGGCGGGCGGCGGCGGCGCCTCGCGCACCGCCAGGTCCTTGAACTTGGGCTCGGCATAGCCCTGCGGCCCGGTCGTGGTCGATTGCGCCAGCAGCGGCGCCGCCAGACCCGCGAGACCGAGGACGAAGAGCTTGAGAGACAAGGGCTTGAGACTCCGTTGTTAGGCCCGCGCGTGCGCGCGGATCTCGGCCGCGACCGCCGGGGGCACGAACTGCTCGATCGCGCCGCCGCCGCGCGCGACGTCCTTCACCAGCGAGGAGGCGATATGCGCGTAGGCTGGCGCCGCCGCCAGGAAGATCGTGTCGACGTCGGGCACCATCGTTGCGTTCATCGCCGCCATCGGACCTTCATAGTCGAGATCGGTGCCGTTGCGCAGCCCGCGCACGATCAGCTGCGCGCCGACCGCGCGCGCAAAGTCGACCGCCAGCCCGCGAAACTCCCGCACCTCGATCGCGCTACCCAGGTCGGCCACTTCGTTCCAGCAACGCCACCCTCTGCTCCAGCGTGAACAGGGGCGCCTTGCTGCTGTTGGTGGCGACGCCGATCACCAGCCGGTCGGCGATGCGCAGCGCGCGGCGGATGATGTCGAGGTGGCCGAGCGTCGGCGGATCGAACGTGCCGGTGTAGACGGCGGTGCGGCTCACCGGTCGCGCTCCACCACGTAGCGGGCGATCGAGCGGAGCAGGTTCGCCTCCGGTCCGAAACCGGCGAGGTGGCCGATCGCCTGGTCGACCAGCATCTCCGCCTGCTGCCGCGCGCGCGCGACGCCGAGCAGCGAGACGAACGTCGCCTTGCCCTGCGCGGCGTCCTTGCCGACCGCCTTGCCGGTGACCTCCGCCGCGCCCTCGACGTCGAGCAGGTCGTCGGCGATCTGGAAGGCGAGGCCGATGTCGCGGGCGTAGGCGCGCACCACCCGCCGCCCCTCGACCGGCACATGGCCCAGCATGGCGCCGGCTTCCAGGCAGAAGCCGATCAGCGCGCCGGTCTTGAGCTGCTGCAGACGGGTGACCGCCGCCAGGTCGAACGCGGCGCCGTCGGCCACCAGGTCCATCATCTGGCCGCCCGCCATTCCAGCCGGGCCCGAGGCGCGGGCCAGTTCGGAGGACAGTTCGAGCCGCATGAACGGATCGGCATGCGTCTCCGGATCCGCGATGATCTCGAACGCCAGCGCGTGCAGCGAATCCCCGGCGAGCACCGCCGCCGCCTCGTCGAACGCCTTGTGCACGGTCGGTCGGCCGCGGCGCAGGTCGTCGTCGTCCATGCAGGGCAGGTCGTCGTGGATCAGGCTGTAGACGTGGATGCACTCGATCGCCGCCCCGACGCGCAGCGCCGGCAGGTGATCGACGTGGAACAGGTCGGCGGCCGCGCGCACCAGCAACGGCCGCATCCGCTTGCCGCCGCCGATCGCCGCGTGGCGCATCGCGGCATAGAGCCGGCGGCGCGCGTCTTCGGGTTCGGTCAGCAACCGGTCGAAGAAGCCGTCAATATCCGCCGACACGCGGTCCATCGCCGTCTTCAGCGCCAGTGGGACGACGCTCATCGCCGGATCAGCCGGCATCGAAGGGCTGGGTGCCGCGCGGGCTGCCGTCCGGCCCGAGCGTGATCTTCTCGATCCGGGCCTGCGCCGCCTGCAGCCGCGCCTCGCACTGGCCGCGCAGGCGATCGCCCTCGGCGTAGAGGTTGATCGATTCCTCGAGGCTCGCCTCACCGCTCTCCAGCCGGTGCACGATCGCCTCGAGCCGCTTCAGTGCATCCTCGAACGACAGGTCGGAAATGGGGGCTTCATCGCTCATCGCCGCGACCTTTGCGGCCTCGCCGTGACAGGGTCAAGCGAGTGGTGGCGGGTCCGAGCCGTTCCCCGGGGAAAGCCGGGAAACAGTCTAGTCGCGCTTGCCGAACAGCGCGTCGACGTCGGACAGGACCGTGTGCTCGCCATGCTGGGCATGGTCGCGCTCGTGACGCAGCTGGCTGATCAGCGCCTCGCGGTCGCCGTCCAGGCGGGTATCGGGCTGCGCCTCGATCCCGGCGGCCTTGGCCGCCTTGGCAACGACCGCGTCAAGCTCGCGCTGCGAGGTCAGGCCGAGCGTCACCGGATCCTTGGGGGTGATGTTGGCGATATTCCAGTGGGTGCGGTCGCGGATCGCGGCGATGGTGGTGCGGGTGGTGCCGATCAGCTGGCTGATCTGGCCGTCCGACACCTCCGGATGGTTGCGGATGATCCAGGCGATGCCGTCCGGCTTGTCCTGGCGCTTGGAGACCGGCGTGTAGCGCGGGCCCTTGGTGCGGCGCT
>CAXTUG010000351.1:0-2719 GCA_964247375.1 uncultured Sphingomonadaceae bacterium | reverse complement strand
AAGTGCTCCAGTCGGGCGCGTCGCCGCTCTACGGCACCGACGCGGTCGCCGGGGTGATCAACATCATCACCAAGCAGAAGCAGCAGGGCCTGTGCGCGTCGGCCCAGTTCGGCACCTATCGCCAGGGCGACGGCCACACCCAGGATTATCAGGCGAGCTACGGCATCCAGGGGCCGACCACGCACATCGTCATCGGCGGCTCCTACGTGAAGCAGAATGCCGTCCGCACGCGCGACCGTGCGAGTTCGCGCTTCCCCAACCCGGGACAGACGAGCTGCTCCAACGGCGGCGGCGGCTGCAGCAGCGCGACGCTCAACGGCTTCTACCAGCTCTCCGGTGGGCCTGCGCTGACGCTGAAGGCGCCGGTGAGCGGCCGTCCGCGCTACGATCCGGCCGACCCGACCGGTCCCAGCAGCGACTTCAAGCTGCTGACCACGGAAGATCGCTTCAACTTTGCGCCCTACAACTACTTCCTCACGCCATCGGAGCGCTGGGGAGCGTTCGTCAGCGCCAAGCAGGAGCTGACGTCCGACATCAACCTGCGGGTCAAGGCATCCTATAACCGGCGCAATTCGCAGAACCAGGCGGCGTTCCTGCCGCTGTTCGTCGGTCCCGATGCAGGCAACGGCAATCTGCTCGACACGATCTCGATCGACGCCACCAACCCCTATAATCCGTTCGGCTTCACCCTTTCGGCGGGTGGCGCAGGCAATCCGCCGGCCAACTACTCAACCGTGCGGCGTCGTCTGGTCGAGGCCGGTCAGCGGACCTACACGCAGCATGTGAACACGTTGTCGCTTACCGGCACGCTCGACGGTTCGTTCATGGTCGGCGATCACAAATTCTACTGGGACGTGAACGCCGTCTTCGGCTTCAACGACGCCAAGCAGGCCTTCACCGGCAACATCAACGCGGCGCGGCTGGCGCAGGCGCTGGGGCCGATATCCGCCTGCACCGGCGGCTGCGTGCCGTTCAACATCTTCGGCGGGCAGGGCTCGGTCACGCAGGCGATGCTCGACTTCATCGGCTTCACCGAACATGACGAGAGCTCGCAATCGCTGCAGGACTACACCGCCAACCTGAGCGGCGACCTGTTCGACCTGTGGGCGGGTCCGGTCGGGATCGCCGTCGGTTACGAGCACCGCGTGCAGCACGGTTCGTACACGCCGGATCCGGTGATCACCGCCGGTCTGGGTGCCGACATTCCGTCGCAGCCGGCCGACGGAAAATATAACAGCGACGAAGTCTATGCCGAACTGCGCGTGCCGCTGCTCAAGGACACGCCCTTCTTCAAGTCGCTCGAACTGGACGGTGCCGCCCGCCACTCCGAATATTCGATCGGCGGCAAGAAGACGACCTATACCGGCAGCGCGTTGTGGAAGCCGATCGAGGACTTGCTGCTGCGCGGCTCCTACGCGCAGGGCTTCCGGGCGCCGAGCATCGGCGAGCTGTTCGGGGCGCAGTCGCGCTCCGACGCGCCGATCGACGATCCGTGCACCAATGTCGCGGGATCGCCCTACCAGACCAATGCGACCGTCCGGACCAACTGCACCAACAATGGCGTGCCCGCCAACGGCAGCTATCAGGAGCCAACGGGCGGACAGCTCGGGGTGCTGACCGGGGGCAATGAGGCGCTCAAGCCCGAGACGTCACGGACGTGGCTGTTCGGCGCAGTCTACTCGCCCGCATGGGCACGGACCAGCGGCTTCGCCAGCGCACTCAGCATCGAGGGCAACTATTACGACATCAAGGTCAAGGATGCGATCGCCCCGATCGCAGCCCAGCTGACGCTGCAGCGCTGCGCCTTCAGCGCCGATACGCTCAGCTGTGCCGCGATCACGCGTACGCCGAACGGACTGATCTCGCGCATCAACGCGCAGCTCCAGAATATCGGCGGCATCCGCACCCGCGGCGTCGACCTGACGGCGATCTACCGCACGAAGGAAACCGGGCTCGGCTACTTCGGGCTGTCGCTCAACGGCAACATCCTGCTGAAATATACGGAAACCTTCCCGGCACAGACCGGCACCACCACCACCGACTATCGCGGCCTCACCCGCGGCTTCCCCGACCAGTCCTATCCGAAGTTCAAGGGCAATGCGGTGGTCGACTGGCAGTATCAGGATTTCGGGGCGTCGTTCACCGGGCGCTACATCAATCACGTGCACGAGGCCGATGGCAGCAGGCTGAAGTCGACCTTCTACGGCGACGTGCAGCTGACCTATTCGCCGGGCTGGCTGGACAACAAGGTGACGTTCGCCGCGGGCGTCAACAACGTGTTCGACAAGGACCCGCCGGGCTGCGCCAGCTGCACCGGCCCGAACTACGATCCGACCACGTACGACGTGCCGGGCCAGTTCGGTTACCTGCGCATAGGGTATAAGTTCTGATGATGACGGGTGGGCGGCATCGCGGTGCCGCCCGCTTGTCGGCGCCTTAACCCTCGTCATCGCGAATGCAGCGAAGCGATCCGGATCTTGGGTCTGGATTGCTTCGTCGCCACGCTCCGCGCAATGACGACGAATGGCGGTCGCGCCGCTTGCGAGACGATCCTTTAGTTCGTTTCTGAACTTTTCTCGGTTTTCCGGCGATCCATGATCGCCATTTCCGCCGCGACACGGGTCAGATCCCGCCGCCAAGCTGGTCGGGGCGACAGGATTCGAACCTGCGACCCCCAGACCCCCAGTCTGATGCGCTACCAGGCTGCGCTACGCCCCGA
>CAXTUG010000350.1:0-2723 GCA_964247375.1 uncultured Sphingomonadaceae bacterium | reverse complement strand
GCACCAGCGCCGGGCCGCTCGGCGCCGGCGTGGCGACCGCCTTCTGGAACGGCGCCTTGCTCTTCGGCAGCGTCCAGGCGGGTTGCGGCGTGACCTGACCCGCCATCTGCCGCGTCTGCACCGGCCAGGTCGGGCTGGTCGGTACGAAGCTGGTCAGTGTCGGATCCGGCGCCTTCGCGGCTGCGGCATGCAGCTGGGCGGCGGTGAGCGCCGCCGCTGCGTAGGAGAAGCCGGCGACTCTGCCGCCGAAGCCGTTGCCGCCGACCCGCGTCTCCGCCGAGATCGATCCAGCCCCGGCCGGGCCAGACGCGACCTGCTTGCCGTTCACGTAGAGATGCGCCGGGCCGTTCTCGGCGCTCGCGGCCAGATGGCTCCACCTGCCGGTCGGCAGGCGCGTGCTTCCGTGGATCGTGCCCGAAGGCGTGACGAGGGCGGGCACGCCGTCGATCACCGCCAGGAACAGACCGGCACCCGGCGTGCCCACGCCCGCGACTGTCGCTTCGCCCGCGGGCATGCGCTTCGGCTCGACCCACGCCTGCATCGACCAGCCCGGTGCCAAAGCCAGCATCGTGCCCGGCGCGCCGGTGGGCGCCACCAGCGCATCGCCGCCCGCGGCGACGTCGCTGTTGAACGGACCGATGCTGCCCGGCGGCTCCGCGGCGGCGAGCGCCGCGGCCGATGCGCCCACCAGCAATGCCGTCCAGCGTATCGCGACTGCCATCATCCGTCTCCCTCGTCTCCGGCGCGGCATCTCGGCCGTTCGTCCGGTCGCTTCAAAGCATGCGCTGCCACAATCACCAAATGATTTTCGTTTAGCAGCGTGGTGGCGTTGGCGGCATCCGCTCGCTATCGCCGCAACCATGCTGTCGCAAAAGGCCCGCTACGCGCTGCGTGCGTTGCTCCACCTGGTTGAACATGGCGGGTCGCGCACGATCCAGGTCGGCGAGATGGCGGAGATGCAGCGCATCCCGCGAAAATATCTCGAATTCATCATGGTCGACCTGAAGAAGGCCGGTCTCGTCACCAGCCGGCGTGGGCCCGGCGGCGGCTACGTGCTGGCGCGCCCTGCGGCCGAGATCAACTTCGTCGAGGTCATCCGTGCGATCGATGGACCGATCGCGCTCGTCCCCTGCGCCAGCGAGAATTTCTACCAGCGCTGCGACGATTGTCACGACGAGGCGACCTGCGCGATCCGCCGCGTGCTGCTGCAGGTCCGGTCCAGCGCGGTGTCGATCCTGGAAAATACGTCGCTCGCCGATGCGGCCGGGTCCGAACTCGCGCTGGAGACGTTATCACCCGGCTGAGCGCTTGAGGGCTTCCAAGAAAAGGTTGGTGGATCACCCGTAATTCCCAGTTGTCGGCTAGGTTATGGTGGCATAGCGTTCCTGCTGTTGAACAGGGAGGTTCCATGCATCGCCGTAAGTTCATCCTCGCGGTTGCCGCGCTCGCCGGCGCGCTCACGCCCGTGGCGGTCAGCGCTGCCGCACCCGTGGAGCTGCTGAACGTCAGCTACGATCCCACCCGCGAACTCTACCGCGACATCGATGCGGCCTTCGCGGCGCAGTGGAAGGCGAAGACCGGTCAGGTCGTCACGATCAAGCAGAGCCACGGCGGCTCGGGTGCGCAGTCGCGCGCGGTGATCGACGGGCTGCAGGCCGACGTGGTCACGCTGGCGCTCGCCGCGGACATCGATGCGATCGCCGACCGGGCCAAGGCGCTGCCGGCCAACTGGCAGAGCCGGCTGCCGCTCAATTCGACGCCTTACTACTCGACGATCGTGTTCCTGGTCCGCAAGGGCAATCCCAAGAACATCCAGGATTGGAGCGACCTGATCAAACCCGGCGTAAAGGTGATCACGCCCAATCCCAAGACGTCGGGCGGCGCGCGCTGGAACTACCTGGCTGCGTGGGGCTACGCCCAGCGCAAGACCGGCAGCACCGCCGGCGCGCGCGACTACATGACCAAACTGTTCCGCAACGTGCCGGTGCTCGACAGCGGTGCCCGCGGTGCCACTACCACCTTCGTCCAGCGCGGCCAGGGCGACGTCCTGCTCGCCTGGGAGAACGAGGCCTATCTGGCGACCAACCAGCTCGGCAAAGGCAAGTTCGACATCGTCTACCCGTCCATCTCCATCCTGGCGGAGCCGCCGGTGGCGCTGGTCGACAAGGTGGTCGATCGCAAGCACACGCGCGAAGTCGCCGATGCCTACCTGAAGTTCCTCTACACGCCGGAGGCGCAGAGGATCATCGGCAAGGATTATTACCGCCCGCGCGATCCGGCGGTGGCATCCCAGTTCAAGGCCCAGTTCAAGAGCCTGCCGCTGCTGACGATCGACAAGAATTTCGGCGGCTGGAAGCGGACGCAATCGGCGCACTTCAGCGACGGCGGCGTCTTCGACCAGGTGTACGAAGACTCGCAGAAATAAGGCGGCTGCGGCAGGCTCGGGAGGCCTGCCGCCCGCATCACAAGGGGAAGAGACATGATCCGCCAACTGCTGCTGGGCACCTCAGCGCTCGCTTTCGCAACCGCGCTGGCCGCGCAGGCGCCGACGCCGCCGAACAGCCAGTCCTCGGTCGAGGCGCCGCTGACCGATACCAATGCGAAGAGCTCGGACGTGACCGGTCGCGGCAACGTCGCGCCGATCGGCGCGGAGCAGGGGTCCGGCCGCGACACCGCGGTGCCCGCCGATACGGCCCTCACGACGGCGCCCCGCGCCACGACCC
>CAXTUG010000349.1:0-2784 GCA_964247375.1 uncultured Sphingomonadaceae bacterium | reverse complement strand
TCGGTCGACGTCATCACCGGCGTGATCAAGGCCAACCTGCCGACCCGGATCAGCTTCCAGGTCGCGTCCAAGATCGACAGCCGCACCATCCTGAACGAGCAGGGCGCCGAGCAGCTGCTGGGCAAGGGCGACATGCTGTACGTCGCCGGCGGCAAGCAGATCGTGCGCGTGCATGGGCCGTTCGTGTCCGACGACGAGGTGCGCGGTGTGGCCGAGCACTGGAAGGCGCAGCGTCCGCCCGAATATGTCTCCGCCGTCACCGAGGAACCGATGGACGGCGGCTATGCGATCGAGGGTGCGCCGTCCGGTCCCGACGATCCCGAGACCCAGACCTACCGCAAGGCGGTGCAGTTGGTGGTGGAGAACCGCAAGGCGTCCACCTCCTGGCTCCAACGACAATTGCGGGTCGGCTATAACGGCGCGGCCCGGCTGATCGAGCGGATGGAGAAGGACGGGATCATCTCGCAGCCCGACCATGTCGGCCGTCGCGAGGTGCTGATCGAGCCGAGCGACCTGCCGAGCTACTTGTAAGATTTCACGCCCGCCGCGCTCATCCTGAGTAGGGATCGAGTAGCGGCGCAGCCGCGTATCGAGAGCCCGTATCCAAGGGGACGTGCTTCGATACGAGCCTTCGATACGGCACTTAGGTGCCTACTCAGTCTCTACTCAGCATGAGCGGATTGGGATGCGTGTTGATCGGGCACGCCATCGTCCGTACGGCGATCCCATGCTCCCCGCACTCGCGCACATAAACGCCTGGATCTTCGATCTCGACAATACGCTCTATCCGGCGTCGTGCGACCTTTTCGGGCTGATCGACCAACGCATGACCGACTATGTCGCCCGGCTGACCGGCCTGCCGCGAGAGGAGGCCTATCGGGTGCAGAAGGGCTATTTCCGCGAGCATGGCACGACGCTGAGCGGGTTGATGGCGGAACATGGCGTCGACCCGCACGAATTCCTGGCCGACGTGCATGCGATCGAAATGGAAGTCTTGTACGAGGACCGGCGGCTGGTGGAGGCGATCGCGCGCCTGCCCGGCCGCAAGCTGATCTTCACCAACGGCGACGTGCCCTACGCGCAGCGGGTGCTGGCGGCGGTGGGGCTGACCGATGCGTTCGAGGCGATCCACGACATTCACGCCATGGCGTACCGGCCCAAGCCCGATCCGCACGCCTATGCGTCGATGGTCGCCGCATTCGGCGTCGATCCGCGGCGCGCGCTGTTCGCCGACGATCTCGCGCGCAACCTGCCGCCGGCCAAGGCGCTGGGTCTCTCGACGCTCTGGATCGACAACGGCTCGGAGCAGGTGGGAGCGGACGTGGGCGAGGGGATCGACTACCGCGCGACCGATCTCGGCCAGTGGCTCCACGACGTCCTGGGGGAAGAATGACGCTCGAAGCAACCATCGACGCCGCCTGGGATGCGCGCGACACGCTCTCCACCGCCACTCAGGGCGAGGTACGCGAGGCGGTCGAGACCGCGCTGGAGGGATTGGACGCCGGCACCTGGCGCGTCGCCGAGCCAGCCGGCGACGGCTGGCAGGTCAATCAATGGCTGAAGAAGGCGGTGCTGCTCTCGTTCCGCCTCAACGACAATGTCGTCGTGGACGGCGGCACGCCGGGCGGTCCGGCGTTCGACAAGGTGCCGACCAAGTTCACCGGCTGGGACGAGGCGCGGTTCCGCGCCGGGGGCTTCCGCGTCGTGCCGGGCGCCGTGGTCCGTCGCGGTGCCTTTATCGGCAAGGGCGCGGTGCTGATGCCCAGTTTCGTCAACATCGGCGCACATGTCGGCGACGGCACGATGGTCGACACGTGGGCGACGGTCGGCAGCTGCGCCCAGATCGGCCGCAACGTGCATATCTCCGGCGGGGTCGGGATCGGCGGGGTACTGGAGCCGCTCCAGGCCGGACCGGTGGTGATCGAGGATGGTTGCTTCATCGGCGCGCGCTCCGAAGTGGCCGAGGGTGTCCGCGTCGGTGCGGGCGCGGTATTGTCGATGGGGGTCTATCTCGGCGCATCGACCAGAATCGTGGACCGCGCCAGCGGCGAGGTTTTCACCGGCTATGTCCCTCCCTACGCGGTGGTGGTGCCCGGCAGCCTGCCCGGCCGGGATGGCGGCCCCGGCCTCTACTGCGCGGTGATCGTCAAGCGGGTGGATGCGCAGACCCGCTCCAAGACCGGCATCAACGAGCTGCTGCGCGACTGATTCGAGCGCAAGCCGCGGGATGTGCCGGTACGGTGCCGTCCGCTATCGCCACCTGATCCAACTGGTCCGTCCTTGATATGATCAACGCGATTGGGGGCAGCTGATGCACGTCCAGATGCGCAGGGACGACTGGACCGTCCTGCTGACATTGTCCGTCCTGTGGGGCGGCTCCTTCTTCTTTATCGGCATCGCGCTGCGCTCGGTGGCGCCGCTGACGCTGGTGCTGCTGCGCGTCAGCATCGCCGCGGGCCTGCTGTGGCTTTGGCGGCTCGCACGAAGGGACCGGCTCGGCCTGCCCGCGCAGGTGCTCGCGCCCATGCTGGTGCTGGCGATCCTCAACAATGTGCTGCCGTTCATGCTGTTCGCGTGGGCGCAGCGCTCGATCCCGTCCGGCCTGACTTCGATCCTGAACGCGACCACGCCGATCTGGGGGGTGATCGTCGCGCACGTCACCACCGCCGACGAGAAAGCGACGCCCGGCAAGATCGTGGGCGTCATCCTGGGCTGGGCCGGGGTTGCGGTGAGGATCGGCACCGGCCTGATCGGGCGCTTGAGGCAGGGGGTACTTGGCGGACT
>CAXTUG010000348.1:0-2792 GCA_964247375.1 uncultured Sphingomonadaceae bacterium | reverse complement strand
GCAGTTGGGCGATCAGGACCGCGCCAAATATCTCGCCGTCGGCGAGAGCGACCGTATGACGCTGCGCTTCGTCAAGCCGCGCTGATCTTGTCGTCGGCAAAGTCATTGCAAGCACGGTGAAGCAATCCACCATCGTTCCGACTGAGCTGGATTACTTCGCTGCGCTCGCAATGACAGGCCGGTATAATCACGCGCCGTCGCTCAGCGGAAGTTTGCCGGCGAGAACAATGCGACCAGCCGCTTCGCCACCTCCTCCGGCGCCTCGCGTGTCGGGAAGTGCCCGACGCCCGGCAGCACGATCCGCTGGAACGGACCGGTGAACTTCTCCGGCACCGTCTCGCTGACCGGCGGCGGATTAACCCCGTCCGCGCCACCCTGAATGTAGAGCGTCGGCAGGAACAACGTCTTCGTCGCCTTGATCTTGTCCTCCCGCCACGCGCTGCTGGGATCGGGGGAGGCCTCGTCCCACCGCGCACGATACGAATGGATCGTCACCTCGGTCCAGTCGGGATTGTCGAACGATCGCGCCACCCGCTCGAACGTCGCCTCGTCGAACCAGCCCGGCGGCGCCCAATTCTGCCACATGATGTGCGCGAATCCCTTGGGATCGTCGCGCACCGCCTCGGCGCCGAGCCTGGTCGCCTGAAACCAGTGATACCATTCCAGCTGCGCATGCCAGAAGGGCGGCGTGGGCGCGCCGCCCAGGCGCGGCGGCGAGGAGAGCAGCGCCATCCGCTCGACCCGTTCCGGCCAGCCCACCGCCATCGCCTCGGCCGTGTTCGAGCCCCAATCATGACCGGCGATCGAGAAGCGATCGACGGCGAGCGCATCCATCAGCGCGATCGCATCCATCGCCAGCCGCCCGCTATTGCCGGTGCGCGGCGTGCCGCGCGACCGGAAGCGCGTGTCGCCGAACCCGCGCAGCATCGGCGCGATCGCGCGAAAGCCGGCTTCGTTCAGGACCGGCGCGACCTTATCCCACGTGGTCGCATCGTCCGGCCATCCGTGCAGCAGCAGCACGACCGGGCCGTCCGGAGGTCCGCTCTCCGCGCAGGCGATCTCCAGCAGGTCGGTCTTGATCATCGGCATCGGGCAGGCTCCACGGCGTGCCGCTCACAACCGCCGCACCCCGCATCGGTTCACCTGATTCCTTCATCCGTCATCCCGGCGAAAGCCGGGATTCATCGTGAGGCACATACTGGTGGACAGATGGACTCCGGCCTTCGCCGGGGTGAACATGAGCATCGAAATCGGGAGCGTAGCTCTTTACGGCACCAAAACCGTATCTGCCGCCACCAGATCCGTGTCCGGATAATCCAGCGTATAATGGAGCCCGCGGCTCTCCCGGCGTTTCAGCGCCGAGCGCACGATCAGCCCCGCCACCACCACCAGGTTGCGCAGTTCGATCAGGTCCGGCGTGATGCGGTAATTGCCGTAATAGTCCTCCACCTCCTGCGCCAGCAGCGTGGCGCGGTGGAGCGCACGCTCCAGCCGCTTGGTGGTGCGCACAATCCCGACATAGTCCCACATGAAGCGCCTGATCTCGCGCCAGTTATGCTGGACGACGATGTCCTCGTCGGAATCGCGTACCCGGCTCTCGTCCCATGCGCGGATCGCGTCCGGCGCGGGCAGGTCGTCCCAGTGCGCCAGGATGTGCTTCGCCGCCGCCTCGCCGAAGACGAAGCATTCCAGCAGCGAGTTGGACGCGAGGCGGTTGGCGCCGTGCAGCCCCGACTGGGTCACCTCGCCTGCCGCGTAGAGGCCGGGCAGGTCGGTGCAGCCGTCGAGGTCGATCATCACCCCGCCGCAGGTGTAGTGCATCGCCGGCACCACCGGGATGGGTGCACGCGTGATGTCGATGCCGAGCCCCAGCAGCTTGGCGCGGATCGTCGGGAAATGCTGCTCGATGAACTCCGCCGGCTGGTGGCTGATGTCGAGATGGACATAGTCGAGGCCGAGCCGCTTGATCTCGTAATCGATCGCGCGCGCCACGATGTCGCGCGGCGCCAGCTCGGCGCGGGGATCGAAGTCGGGCATGAAGCGGTGACCGTTGGTGGGCAGCTTCAGCAGCCCGCCCTCGCCGCGCATCGCCTCCGTGATCAGGAAGTTCTTGACTTCCAGATTGTAGAGGCAGGTCGGGTGGAACTGGTTGAACTCCATGTTCGACACGCGGCAGCCCGCGCGCCACGCCATGGCGATGCCGTCGCCCGACGCGCCGCGCGGCGCGGTCGAATATTGATAGACCCGTCCGGCGCCCCCCGTCGCCCGGATTGTAGCGCGCGCGGTGGATGCGGCGACGTGGCCGGTCGTGCGGTGCAGCGCGTAGACGCCGCGCACCCGCCCGTCGCCCGAATAGCGCAGCGCATGCCGCCCGGTGATCAGGTCGATCGCAACCATGTCGGTGATCAGGCTGATGTTCGGATGCGCGTGCGCGGCCCTCTCCAGCGCCTGCTGCACCGCCCAGCCGGTCGCGTCGTCGACGTGGACGATGCGGCGGTGGCTGTGCCCGCCCTCGCGCGTCAAATGGAGCGCGCCCGCCTCGGCGTTGAACGGCACGCCGAGCGCCGCGAGCCGTTCGATCGCGGTCGGCGCATGCTCGACCACGAACTCGACCGTGCGCCGGTCGTTGAGGCCGGCACCCGCCACCATCGTATCCTCGACGTGGCTCTCGAACGTGTCGCCCGGCTCCAGCACCGCGGCGATCCCGCCCTGCGCCCAGGCGGTCGAGCCGTCCGAAAGCTTGCCCTTGGCGAGCACCGCCACCGTGAAGCGATCGGCGAGGTTCAGCGCCG
>CAXTUG010000347.1:0-2805 GCA_964247375.1 uncultured Sphingomonadaceae bacterium | reverse complement strand
AGTCGAGACACATTTTCGAGCGAAGCCGAGAACATGCCTCGGCTGCGCTCGGCAGGGCCCCTCGACTTCGCTCGGGGTGAACGGATTACTCAGATGTGCTCACTTCCCCGTCGGCAGGCCATGCTCCTCCAGCATCGGGCCGATGTCGGGATCCTTGCCGTAGAAGGCGCGGAACATCGGGCCGTAATCCTGGGTGTGGCCGCGCGACAGGATGAGGTCGCGGAAGCGCTGGCCATTCTCGCGGGTCAGGCCGCCATGGTCCATGAACCAGTGATAGGAGGCGTGCTCCAGCATCTGCGTCCACAGATAGGCATAATAGCCGGCCGAGTAGCCGTTCGACCAGATGTGGAGGAAGTAGCTGGTGCGGTAGCGCGGCGGAATATTGGCGGTGTCCAGCCCCATGCCCGCCAGCGCCCGGCTTTCGAACGCGTCGACATCCTGGCGCGGCGCGCTGGCGGGCAGGCTGTGCCAGTCCATGTCGAGCGTCGCCGCCTCGACCACCTCGCCCAGCGCATAGCCCTGGTTGAACTTGGCCGCCTTCTTGATCTTGTCGACCAGCGCCTGCGGCATCGGCGTGCCGGTGCGGTAATCCTTGGCGTAATTGGCGAGCACCTTGGGATCGAGCGCCCAATGTTCGTTGAACTGGGATGGGAACTCGACCCAATCGCGCGCGGTGTTGGTGCCCGACAGCGTCGGATAGACCTGCGCCGCGAACAGGCCGTGCAGCGCATGGCCGAATTCGTGGAACATGGTGGTGGCGTCGTCGAAGCTGATCAGCGCCGGCTTGCCGTCGGCCGGTTTGGTGAAGTTGGCGACGTTGTAGATGACCGGCTTCGTCTTGAGCAGGGCGGACTGGCCGACGAAGTTCGACATCCAGGCGCCGCCCGCCTTGTTGTCGCGCTTGAAGTAATCGAAATACATCAGGCCGAGCTCGGACCCGTCCTTGTCGTAGACGGTGTAGACCATCACGTCGGGCTGGTAGACCGGAATGTCGGTGCGGCGCTTGAAGTTGAGGCCGTAGAGCTGGTTGGCGGCGAAGAAGACGCCCTGCTCGAGCACCGTATGCAGCTCGAGATAGGGCTTCACCTGGTCCTCGTCCAGGTCGTACTTCGCCTTGCGCACCCGCTCGGCATAGCGATCCCAGTCCCACGGCTTGAGCTGGAAATTCTCGCCGCCGGCCTGGATCGTCTGCTGCAGCTCGGCGACCTCGCGCTTCTGCTCGGCGGCGACCGCGGGCACGAGCTGGGTCATGAAGGCCTTCGCCGCTTGCGGCGTGCGCGCCATCTGGTCCTGCAGCACGTAATCGGCCCAGCTCGGGAAGCCGAGCAGCTGCGCCTTCTGCGCGCGCAGGTACGCGATCTCGCGAATGGTCGCACGCGTATCGTTGGCATCGCCCTTCTCGGCGCGGGTCCAGCTCTGCCGGAACAGGGCTTCGCGCGTGCCGCGATCCGCCAGGTTCTGCAGCGCCGGCTGCTGCGTGGTGTTCTGCAGCGGCAGGACATATTTGCCGGGCAGCTTGCGGTCGGTCGCGTCCTTCGCGGCGGCGGCGAGCGCGCCTTCATCCAGCCCGGCGAGCTTCGCCTTGTCATCGACGATCAGCGCGCCGTCCTTGGCGGCCGCGAGCAGCTTCTGCTGGAAGGCGGTCTCCAGGCTCGACAGCTTGGTGTTGAGATCGCGCAGCTTGGCCTTGTCGGCGTCGTTCAGCTGCGCGCCGGCACGGATGAAGTTGGCGCGGTAGACCTGCAGCAGCTGCAGCTGCTCGGGCGTCAGCTTCAGGCCGGCGCGCTGGGCATAGATCGCCTGCACGCGGGCGAACAGGCGCGGATTGAGGAAGATCGCGTCCTGGTGCTGGCTGAGCTTCGGCGCTTCGACTTCCTGCACCTTGTCGAGCGTCGGGTTGGTGTTGGCCTGGACGACGCCGAAGAAGGCGCTGGTGACGCGATCGAGCATCCGGCCCGAGCGCTCAAGCGCGACGATCGTGTTGTTGAAAGTCGGCGCGGCGGGATCGTTGGCGATACGGTCGATCTCGGCGCGCTGCTCGAGCATGCCTGCTTCGAACGCCGGCTGATAGTCGCCGTCGTGGATCAGATCGAAACGCGGTGCCTGGAACGGCAGCGTGCTCGGGACGGCGAAGGGATTGGCGGCGGTCGGCGCGGCGGCGGCGCCGGCCGATCCCACCAGACATGCCGCTGCAGCCGAGGTCCAGAGCCACGTCGAGAGTTTCATCAGGGGAGGATTCCTTTGGACAATGTGCGGCGCCACGGCCGATGCCGCAGGGTGGAAGCAGGCGGGGATTTAATCAAGGGGCGGTGCGGCCTGATTGCGCTGGGCTTGGGGTTGCCGACGAGGCTCGGTCGCGTCGCATCATGGCTACCAGCTGCGACAGCCTGGGCCGCCCGCCCGCGTTCAGCAGGCTGGTGCGGAACAGGCGGCCGAGGAGGATGAGTTCTCCCGTCACGAACAGCGCCAGCATGATGACGGAGCCGACGATCTCCCACCACGGCACGCCGGTGCCGAGCCGCGCCATCATGGTGAACGGCGTCCACAGCGGCACCCAGCTCATGACCCGCACCGCCAAGCTGGCTGGGTCGTTCACCAGCGCCTGCGCGGCGATGCCATACGGCAGCGCGACGACCAGCATGATCGGACCGAGGTAGCTCTGCGCATCGCGCACGCTGTCGCTGATCGAGCCGATCGCAACGAACAGGGCGGCGATCATCAGATAGCCCGCGACGAAGTAGAACAGCATCGCGGCCAGCAGGCCGGGCTGCGCGAAGGGAGCGATCGCCGGTTGCAGCGCATCGG
>CAXTUG010000346.1:0-2806 GCA_964247375.1 uncultured Sphingomonadaceae bacterium | reverse complement strand
CTGATCGTGCTCGACAACGAGCATTTCGGCGAGACGGGCATGCAGGCGAGCCACACTGGACGCGGTGTCGCCTTCGACCGGATCGCGGCTGCGACCGGCTTTGCCGACACTGCCGAATTCCGCAGCCTCGCGGAGGTGGACACGCTGGTCGACCGACTGCGCACGCCTGCTGAAGGGCCCCGCCTATTCGTCCTGAAGATCAAGGCGGATAACCTGCCGCGCTCGCTTCCGCCGCGGGACGCAGTTTTCGTGAAGAATCGCTTCCGCGCACACCTGGGCCACGCGCCATGCTGACGCCATCTCCCGGGCGCGGCGCCATGCCGGCGGGAATATGATGACGCTCGTGCGCCTGGAGAATATCGTTGGGGGGACATCGCGGTCGGCCAAGGACGGCTTCGAAACGTTCAATCCGTTCGAAGGAAAAGCCTGGGCGATCATTCCGCGAGATGGGCCGGCAGAGGTCGACCAGGCCGTCGCGGCCGCGAAGGCGGCGTTCCGCTCGCCCGAGTGGAGCGGTCTTACGGCATCGGCGCGCGGCAGGCTGCTGATACGGCTCGCGGACCTGATCGCCGACAATGCCGAGCGGCTCGCCGCGTTCGAGACGCGCGACAACGGCAAGCTGCTGTCGGAGATGACCACGCAGCTGCGCTACATTCCCGAGTGGTTCCGCTATTTCGGCGGGCTGGCCGACAAGATCGAAGGCGCCGTGCTGCCGATCGACAAGGCCGGCATGTTCGCCTTCACCCGCCACGAGCCGCTGGGCGTGATCGCGGCGATAGTTCCCTGGAATTCGCCGCTGCTGCTGCTGACCTGGAAGCTGGCGCCGCTGCTGGCCGCAGGGAATACCGTGGTCATCAAACCATCGGAACATGCGTCCGCCTCGACGCTGGAGTTCGTCAAGCTGTTCGCGGAGGCGGGCTTTCCGGCCGGCGTGGTCAATACGGTGACGGGCATGCCGGATGAGGTCGGCGTACCGCTGGTCGCCCATCCCGATGTCGCGAAAGTCGCCTTCACCGGCGGCGAGGCGGGCGGGATCGCGGTCTACCGCGCCGCGGCCGAGCAGCTCAAGACGGTAACGCTGGAGCTTGGCGGCAAGTCCGCCAACATCGTGTTCGGCGACGCAGACGTCGAGAGCGCCATCAAGGGCGCAATCTCGGGCATCTTCGCGGCATCGGGACAGACGTGCATCGCCGGCTCCCGGCTGCTGGTGCAGCGCTCGATCCACGATCGTGTCGTCGAGGGCGTGGTGGCGCTGGCGCGGACGGCGCGGCTGGGCGATCCGGCCGAGGCGACCACGCAGGTCGGACCGATCACGACCGAGGGGCAACGCGCCAAGATCCTGTCCTATCTCGATATCGCCCGCGGCGAAGGAGCCGAAGCGGTGCTCGGCGGCAAGACGCCCGATGGAGAGGCGTTGCGCGACGGCTGGTTCGTGGAACCGACGATCTTCACCGGCGTCAGCAACACGATGCGGATTGCACGGGAAGAGGTGTTCGGGCCCGTACTGTCGGTCATCCCGTTCGACGAGGAGGAGGAGGCGTTCGCCATCGCCAACGACAGCCCTTACGGACTGGCCGCCGGCGTCTGGACCCGCGACATAGGCCGCGCCCTTCGCGGCAGTTCCGCGCTGGAGGCAGGAACGGTGTGGGTGAACGCCTATCGCGCGGTCAGCTACATGGCGCCGTTCGGCGGTTATAAGCGCAGCGGTGTCGGTCGCGAGAATGGGCAGGCGGCGATCGCGCCCTATCTGCAGACCAAGACCGTCTGGATCGACATGGTTGGCGAGCCGGCAAATCCCTTCGTGATCCGGTGACGCGATGGAGGAATCGACGAGTCCCAGGATCGTCATCATCGGCGGCGCGATCATGGGCAGTTTCGCGGCATGGTTTCTGCGTCGCGAGGGCTTCCGCGGTGTGATCACCGTGGTCGAGAAGGATCCCACCTACCAATATTCCTCGACTGCGCGCTCCGCAGCCTCGATCCGCACCCAATTCACCACGCCTGCCAATATCGGAATGAGTCTGTACGCGGTCGACTTCTTCCGACGGATCAAGGAGATGTTCGGGCCGCACGCCGATATCGGTTATACCGAAGAAGGATATCTCATCCTCGGCGATCCCGAGATGGTGGCGGTACGGCGCGAGATTGTCGAGATGCAGCAAGCGGCGGGCGCCGACATCGTCGCGCTGGCGCCGGACGAGCTGGCAGAGCGCTTCCCGTTTCTTGCGCTCGAGGGTGTCGGCATGGGCTCGTTCGGACGCAGCGGCGAGGGCTGGTTCGATGCCTGGTCCCTCCTGTCGCTCGTCAGGGACGACGCCAAGCAGCTGGACGTTGCGTACGTGAAGGCGACGGTGGAGGATTTCGTGGTCGCCGGCGACCGGGTCGTTGCCGTGCGTCTGGACAATGGCAGCCGCCTGCCATGCGACTGGTGCATCGTTGCGGCGGGGCCCGCTTCCGGCGCGCTGGTCTCCAAGATCGGCGTTCCGCTTCCGGTCGGCCCCCGCAAGCGCTCCGTGTTCAGCTTCCGTGCGCCGGTCACGTCAGCCGGTTTCCCGATGCTCTTCGACATATCCGGCGTCTGGGTGCGCCCCGAGGGAGCAGGTTTCATCGGCGGCATCCAGCCGCCGGACGACATGGATCCGGACGCGGGCGAGGATTTCGAGCCGCATCACGATATGATGGAGGACACCTTCTGGCCGCTACTCGCCGCACGGGTGCCGGCGATGGAGCAGCTTCGGCTGGAACGCGCCTGGGCGGGGCATTACGAGGTCAACACGCTCGACCACAACGGCGTCATCGGACCGCA
>CAXTUG010000345.1:0-2833 GCA_964247375.1 uncultured Sphingomonadaceae bacterium | reverse complement strand
GCGTCACCTGCGTGCCGGCATCGCGCAGCGCGTCGAGGCCGTCGGCGAGCGCGAAAGCGACGCCCTCCAGCACCGCCTGCGCGAGCGCGCCGGAATCGGTCTCGTGATCGAGGTTGAGGAAGGCTCCGCGAACCAGCGCATCGTTGTGCGGCGTGCGCTCGCCGGAGAGATAGGGCAGGAACAGCGCCTTGCCGGCCGCCGGACCGTTATTCTCGGCGCGGGCGAACAGCTCGGGCACGCTGGTGCCCGTGAGCCGTGCGGCCCAGTCGATGCAGGCGGCGGCGCTGAGATGCACCGACATCTGGTGCCACAAGTTGGGCAGGCAGTGGCAGAAGGCGTGGACCGCACGACCCGGATTGGGACGGAAGCCGTCGGTGGCGATGAAGATCACGCCGGACGTGCCGAGCGACAGCACCGCATCGCCGTTCCGGACGACGCCGACGCCGACCGCACCCGCAGCATTGTCGCCGCCGCCGCCGGCGACCGGTACCGGTGCCATGCCCCAGCGCTCGGCGATGTCGGCGCGCAGCCGGCCGGTGACCTGCGACCCTTCGAACAGATGCGGCATGTGGTCGCGGGTGAGGCCGGTCGCGGCCAGCAGCGTGTCGCTCCAGTCGCGTGCTGCGACGTCGAGCCAGAGCGTGCCGGCGCTGTCCGACATGTCGGATGCCTTCTCGCCGGTCATCAGCAGTCGGACATGATCCTTGGGCAGCAGCACGGTGCGCACCTGATCGAACAGGCGGGGCTCGTGCCTGCGAACCCAGGCGAGCTTCGGCGCGGTGAAACCGGGCATGGCCAGGTTGCCGGCGATGGCGTGGAGGTCGGGAACCGCTGCCTCCATCTCCGCGCAATCGGCATAGGCGCGGCCGTCGTTCCACAGGATCGCCGGGCGCAGCGGCCGGTCGGCGGTGTCGAGCAGGGTGGCGCCGTGCATCTGCCCGGCGAGGCCGATGCCGCGCACCGACCGGCGCACCGCGGGATCGATCGCCAGCACCGCGGCCTCGGTCGCCGCCCACCAGTCGTCCGGCGCCTGCTCCGACCAGAGGTCGTGCGGCCGCGAGACGGTCAGCGCGGCGGTGCCCTGGCCGGCGACCTGCCCGTCGGCGGCGATAACCGCTGCCTTGACGCCGGACGTGCCGATGTCGATGCCGAGAAACATCGCTGCCTGGATCTCAGTCGACGAACGGGTCGATCGTGCGGATCGATCCGTCGGGATTGAAGTGCAGTTCCGTGACTTTCACGTTCCGCAGGTGGTTCTTGTTGGAGATCTGCGTGTCCGCATAGAACAGCCACCACTTGCCGTCCTGCCGGACGATCGAGTGGTGGGTCGTCCAGCCCTGCACCGGCAGCAGGATATGACCCTGGTAGGTGAAGGGACCGTAGGGGCTGGTGCCCGTTGCATAGTTCAGGAAGTGCGTGTCGCCGGTCGAGTAGGTGTAGTAGTAGCGGCCGTCCCGCTTGAACATCCACGATGCCTCGAAGAAGCGTCGCTCGTGGTCGCCGCCCAGGATGGGCTTGCCGGCGGGATCGAGGATCACGGCGTCGCGCGGCGCCTCCGCCAGCTGCTTGAGGTCCGGCGTTAGGCGCGCGACCTTGCCCGACAAGGCCGGCCGGTCGTCGCGTTTCAGGTCGGTGTCGGAGCCGTTCGGATCGAACCTGCCCGAGGTCCAGCGCTGCAGCTGGCCGCCCCAGATGCCGCCGAAATACATGTAGGCCTCGCCGTCGTCGTCGACGAATACCGCCGGATCCATCGAGTAGGCGCCCTTGATCGGCTGCGGCTCCGCCCTGAACGGGCCGAGCGGGCTCTTCGACGTGGCGACGCCGATCATGAAGCGGCCATTGCCGTTCCCGTCGAGGTGGCGGTCGCGCGCCGGGAAGAAGAGGTAGTAGGTACCGTTGCGGTAGGCGGCGTCCGGCGCCCACATCTGCTTCGACGCCCAGGGCACGTCCTTGACGTCGAGTGCAACCGGCCCGACCGTCACCGGCGCGCCGACGCGATCGAGCGCCAGCACATGGTAGTCATGCATCGCATATTCGCTGCCGAGATCGTCGTCCGGAATGTCGGTCGGCACGTCATGCGAAGGGTAGACGTAGATCCTGCCGTCAAAGACGTGAGCGGACGGATCGGCGGTATAGATCTGCGTGACCAGCGGCTGCGACAGATAGTGGCGGCCTTCCGGTGACGTGGCGGGCACGCTGGGCGCGACGGCGCGTGCGGACAGCGGCGACAGCAATGCGGCAAGTGCTGTCGCGCCCAGTTTAACGCTCGCCATGATCCCTCCACCACCGTCTTCCAGTCCCGCCGTCGATCGGCATACTGCCGTTGATAGCGCTAACAGCAGCTTGGCCAAACTCGGCGCCGAACGCAAGATCGCTCGCGCCAAACCCTCCTTTTGATCGTTTCGGAACCGTGCGGTCCGCTGTAGGTTCACCGCATCAAGTCATTCGACGGAGAAGCTGCATGGCTGAGACCAACACGGACGGTGCACCCGAGACCGCAAGCGACGGGGCTGCCGCGCCCCAGTCTGCTGCGAAGGGCAAGGGACGGGCCGCGAAGGGCGGCAAGGCGGCGACCGCTCGATCCGCAGCGGCGACGGCTGCCGAAGCCAAGCCGAAGAACGGCCGCCGTACCGCCAGAACGTCGACCGCGAAGGAGGCCGCGAACGGCGCGGCTGACAAGCCGAGGAAGACGCCGGGCCGTAAGCCTGCCGCGAAGCCGGCCACGGGCGCGACAGCGACGAGGGCGGCCTCCACGCGGGGCAGGGCGGCATCCGCGCGCACGGCCGGCAAGGCGTCCGGCACCGCAGGCACGGCCAAGCGTTCCGCAAAGGCC
>CAXTUG010000344.1:0-2840 GCA_964247375.1 uncultured Sphingomonadaceae bacterium | reverse complement strand
TTGCGGCGGCTGGCTCGGCGTGAGCGACGGGGACCGACGGCGCAGCGGATGCTAGAGCGGGATGACTCTACGTCCGTTCATATCCCGCGTGGGCGAAGTAGTTTGAACATTCCTCTGGCGTGATGGTCTCGAGGATGGGTCCGATGGCGTTGAAGACGGCGTCTGCCGTCCGGGCGGCGGCGTGTCTGAGCCAGTGCTTGAGCTTGGAGAAGAGCTGCTCGATCGGGTTCAGGTCGGGCGAGTATTTGGGCAGGAAAAGGAGCCGGGCTCCGACCGCCCTGACGGCATGGCGCACGGCCTTGCTCTTGTGCGAGCCGAGATTGTCCAGGACGACGATGTCGCCCGGCCGGAGCGTGGGGACGAGGACCTTGTCGACATAGAGCCGGAACGTCTCGCCGTTGATGGGGCCGTCGAGGAGCCAGGGTGCGTCGACCCGGTCGTGCCGCAGGGCGGCCAGGAAGGTCATGGTCTTCCAGTGCGCCTGAGGCGCTTTGGCCCGCAGGCGCTCTCCGCGCGGCGCCCAGCCGCGGAGCGGGGCCATGTTGGTCTTGGTCCAGGTCTCGTCGATGAAGACGAGGCGGGCGGGGTCGACATGCGTCTGCCGTGCCGCCCATTGCGCCCGCCGGCGCGCCACGTCCGGGCGGTCCTGCTCGGCCGCGATCAGGGTCTTTTTTTGTGACTGAGCTTCTCGGCATGGACGAAGGCCCAGACCGACCGGTAATCCACCTTGAGACCGCGTTCGGCGAACTCGACCACGAGCCCGCGCAAGGTAAAGGCCCGCTCCCGGCAGCGCTGCACCAGCCAGTCGCGGTGCGGGCCGATGATTGTCTTGGGCCTGTGACCCCCGATCTTCCCCGGCGCGACCGTGCCCGTCGTCTCGACCCGCTTCAGCCAATGGATGGCCGTGCTCTCGGCCACCCCAAACCGAGCCGCAGCCTGACGCCGAGAGAGACCCTCCTCCTGCACGGCCCTGACGACCCGATCCCGCAAATCCATCGAATACGGTCGACCCATCCCGGCTTATCCCCCGCCACATCGACGAGGAATCAGATCGGAATCGATTCGGGAATCCCAAATCGATTCAACTCGAAGTCATCCCGCTCTCTAGCAGGCTGTTGAAGAAGGGTCGCGAACGGCTTTGAGGACAGCCTCGTCGCCGAGGTGGTACTCGAACTCGATCTGGAGCGATCCGTCGTCCTGGAGTTCGGCGGAGCCCGCGCCGGAGACATCGGTCATCTCGTCGAACCCGGCCCAGGTGATCCCGATCTCGTCGGGCCCGTACTCGATGTCGAGGCTGGCCTGCATGGCCCCGAAGGCGATCTCTCCGTCGCCGTTTGCCCGGACGACCAGGCTCGCGGGGCCGCAGAGGTCCAGGTAGTCGCGATCCCACAGATCGGCTTCGACGATGCGCCAACGGCCGACGACAGGATTGTTCGACGCCTTCACGGTGCGGCTCCCGCCAGGAGCTTCGGCAGGCGCACGAGGTTGTAGGCGGCGGTCGCGAGCGTGAAGGCGGCGTCGACCCGCTCGGTCCCTCTGAACCGCGTTTTGGCGAAGCCCGCCGCCGCCTTGATCCAGCCGAACACCTCCTCGATGCGTTTGCGAACGCGCTGGCTCACGCCGTAGCCGGGATGGCGGGTCGTCCGACCGTCGACGGCCGTGCGGCGCCGCCTGCCGGTCTTCGTCGGGTGGTCGTTGAGCGCCAGATGCGGCGTGACCTTCCGGCCGCGCAGGTCCGTCACGAATGCCGCCACGTCGTAGGCCTTGTCGGCCCCGAGCGTGATCCGCCGCCCGGGCCGGCGCTGACGGTCGACGAGCGCCAGCGCCGCTTCGCGCTCGGCCGTGCCGGTGGCGCGCGTCACGAGAGAGCCGACCACGAGACCGTGCCGGTTCTCCATCAGCGCGTGCCCGATGTAGCAGAGCTGGGCGGGCTGGCCGTCCGCCTTGCGGTAGAGCCGCGCATCCGGATCGGTTGTCGAGGCGTGCGTCTCGTTGGAGCGCGTCTCGCCCCGGAAGTTCGTCTCCGGATTGCGGCCGCCGCCCTCTGGCGGATCTCGCTCCTCGATCTTCGGCCGGAAGCTCTTCATCGACGCCCAGGCCTCGATCAACGTGCCGTCGACCGAAAAGTGATCGCTGGAGAGCAGCCGCTTCACACGTGGCCGGGCCAGAACGGCCGTGAGGAACTTCGTCGCGATCTCGCCCGCCAGCAGCCGGTCGCGATTCTTGGAAAAGCTCGAATGGTCGAAAGCGGGGTCGTCCACACCGAGCCCGACAAACCACCGGAACAGGAGGTCGTAGTCGAGCCGCTCCATAAGCTGGCGCTCGGACCGGATGCCGTAGAACGCCTGCAGCAGCATCCCCCGGAGAAGCTTCTCGGGCGCGATCGAGGGACGCCCAACCCGGGAATACAACGTCGCGAACTCGCCGCCCATGGCGGCCAGCGCATCGTTCGCAACCGACCGGATCACCCGAAGCGGATGATCCGCCCGAACCCGCGCCTCCAGGTCCACGTACGAGAACAATGCACCCGTCTGCTCGTCAGAACCGCGCATCCCGACCGCTCCAGCCCCGGAGCAGTGAATCACGACCAACCCCGAGCCGGAAGACGGTTCTTCAACAGCCTGCTAGACCGAGGACAGCCCCGAGACGAAGACACGGAAGGCGGTACCCAACCCGCGGATGAGAGTCTGATCAACCGTCGTCTCTGAGCTCCACCTCCAGCCCTGTGCAGCTTCACCCAAACCTCCCTGCTTGGCCCATCCGCCAAGCAGCCAATCCTGCTCGTCATCAGCCTTGACTGGGAACATGAGAGACTAGGTCGTGTGGACGGATTTGAGGAG
>CAXTUG010000343.1:0-2844 GCA_964247375.1 uncultured Sphingomonadaceae bacterium | reverse complement strand
TGACGGGCTCGAACCGCCGACCCTCTCGGTGTAAACGAGATGCTCTACCAACTGAGCTAACCGCCCGTAGCGCCTCCGATAGTCGCGCTCGGGGCCGGCATCAACCCACCGCTGCGGCATCGCAGGCCGACGTCCCGCTTCATGCCCGACCACAGGAGGCACCGGATGGTTTACACGTTGAACGAACAGGACTTTGCGGACCCGATCAGCCGGCGGCTGGCGCGGGGCGAGCCGGTCGGCGCCAAGTCGCAAATCTGGCTCGATCCCAGGGGGCGGGAATGCGTATCGTTCGGCAATGGCGGCATAGCGGACCCGGTTCGCTATGATCTCGCTCCAGAGTCTCTGGTCTATCGGTTCGGCTCCGCCAGCGACGGTGCCGAGGGCGTGATGCGCGGCGGCTGGTGGCTTGAGCGCCGAGAGCTGGACATCCTCATTCGATATGCGAATCTGCACGACCGGAGCCTGGGCTATGCCGTACGGAAATTGTGCTGCGTCCCACCGGAGTGGGGAAGCGCGCTCAACTTCCTGATCGCGGCGAAGACGGTCGGTCCGGTTGCCGCGTGGCGAGGCTTGCCGGCAAGCGCCGGCGCAAGCTTCACCCTGAAACCGGGCATGTCGCGCGCGGCTGCGGGGACGACCTATATCGAGGCCAGTGATCTGGTGACGCAGCTGTTCATTCCCGGAACGCGACGCGCGGGCAGTGTCGGCGGCCTGCTCAGGTTCGAGGGGCAGTGGCAGACGGAGGGGGCCGCAGACTGGATTTTCGGATCGAGCTAGCTTGGACGGACTTTGCGTCGCGGCCCTTCAGGCGGCACGCACGGCTTTCGCAACGGCTTCCGCCACCTTGATGCCGTCGATCGCGGCCGAGAGGATGCCACCGGCATAGCCGGCGCCCTCTCCTGCCGGAAACAGGTTGCGCGTGTTGAGGCTCTGGAAATCGGCGCCGCGCGTGATCCGCACCGGCGAGGACGTGCGCGTCTCGACCCCGGTCATCATCGCGTCGGGATGATCGTAGCCGGCGATCTGCCGTCCGAACACCGGCAAGGCCTCGCGCAATGCCTCGATCGCGAAGGCGGGCAGACAGGCGGCGAGGTCGGTCAGCCGAACGCCGGGCTGATAGGACGGCCGCACCTCGCTCAGCTGCTCCGACGCGCGGCCCGCGAGGAAGTCGCCGACCCGCTGGCCGGGCGCGGCATAGGTCTCGCCCCCCGCGACGAACGCCCGTTCCTCCCACCGGCGCTGCAGGGCGATGCCGGCGAGCGGGTGCCCGGGATAGTCGCGCGCGGGATCGATGCCGACCACCAGCCCGGAATTGGCGTTGAATTCGGCGCGCGAATACTGGCTCATGCCGTTGGTGACGACCCGGCCCGGCTCCGACGTCGCCGCCACCACGCGTCCGCCCGGACACATGCAGAAGCTGTAGACGGTGCGGCCGTTCTCGCAATGGTGCGAGAGGGTGTAGGCGGCCGCCCCCAGATCGGGATGCCTGGCGCAGGCGCCGAACCGCGCGCGGTCGATCCAGGATTGCGGATGCTCGATCCGCACGCCGATCGAGAAGGGCTTGGCCTCCATGTGGACGCCGCGATCGTGCAGCATGTGGAACGTGTCGCGCGCGCTGTGGCCGATCGCCATCACGACCTGCGCCGTCTCCATCACCTCGCCGTTGCCGAGCACAAGGCCGCGCAGCCGCCGCGTGCCGCCACCATCCTGCTCGATCACGAGATCGTCGACGCGGTGCCGCCAGCGATATTCGCCGCCCAATCTCTCGATCGTCGCGCGCATGTGCTCGACCATCGAGACGAGCCGGAACGTGCCGATGTGCGGATGCGCCTCGGTCAGGATCTCGGCCGGCGCGCCGGCGGCGACGAACTCGGTCAGCACCTTGCGGCCGAGGAAGCGCGGATCCTTGATCTGGCTCCACAGCTTGCCGTCGGAGAAGGTGCCGGCACCGCCCTCGCCGAACTGCACGTTGGATTCGGGATCGAGCACGCCGCGGCGCCACAGGCCCCACGTATCCTTGGTGCGCTCGCGCACGATCTTGCCGCGGTCGAGGATGATCGGCCGGAAACCCATCTGCGCCAGCACAAGCCCCGCGAACAACCCGCACGGCCCTGCCCCGATCACCACCGGGCGCGGTCCGGCGAAGCCGGCGGGCGCGCGCGCCACGAACGCGTAGGTCGTGTCCGGCGTCGGCCGCACGTGCGGGTCGCTGGCGAAGCGCTGCAGCAGCGCTGCTTCGTCGGCGAGGGCGACGTCGACCGAGTAGACCATCAGGATGGCCGACCTGCGCCGTGCGTCGTTCGCGCGGCGTGCAACCGTGAAGTCGAACGGCGTATCGGGGGAGAGTTCAAGGCGCGCGGCGATCGCGTCGCGCAACGCCGCGGGCGCATGGCCCAGCGGCAGCTTGAGATCGGTGATGCGGAGCATGGCGGCGCTCTAGCGGCGTTGCGCCGCTGCCGCCATGGTCGGCCGGACCGGCATCATGCCGGTCCGGCTTGATCGTCAGGCAGGGGTGTTGCCGGCCTTGCTGTTCTGCGAAGCCGGCGAGAACTTGCCGGCAAAGTCACGCGCGCTGCTCAGCACCTTGTCGCGCCGGTCCTTGTTGCTGAGCAGCGCGGCGGCGACGCCGCCGAGCGCCAGCCAGCCGAACGTCGTCAAACCCTTCTTCTGATCCGCTGCATTCGCCATGATACGTCTCCTACTGTTCGGGAGGCATAACCGGCGACTGTCCTGCACTGTTCCCCGGCGCAAGCCGGGGTCCCGCTGAGCGGAAAGCGCGTGCGGGGGCACGCCTGCGCGACCGCGGAGGTGTTTGTTTCAGCTGGGCCCCGCGGGTGGGCCGGG
>CAXTUG010000342.1:0-2856 GCA_964247375.1 uncultured Sphingomonadaceae bacterium | reverse complement strand
GCGGTAGCGAGCGGGCTCGAGGTCGTCGCGATGACCCGCGCCGCGTCGGCTCCGTGACAGGCGGTCCACCGCTCTCCGTCCAGATCACACGCAGATGCCGCATGCCCATGGAGTCAGACCCGGTCGTCCATGCGACGCGCACCAAGCCCGTTTCCACGGACAGTGCACCGTACTTTGCCGCGTTCGTCGTCAACTCGTGGATCGTCATGCCAAGCGCCAGCACATGGCGCGGCGGCAGCGCCACGTCGGCATCCAGCCCGCTGATCGCGATCGCGCGCCCGCCGGAGCGCAAATCGTGCTTGGCGGCGAACGGCGTCACCACGCCGCCGGCCGCTTCCTCGACCAGCGTGTTCCACTCGCCGCAGTCGACGCACTGGCCCTGCCACTTGCTGGAGACGCCGCCGCACGACTGGCAGACGTAGCGGCGCTGTAGCTTGGCCATGACTGGTCCCGTGAAATCGAACGAAGCAAGAACATAGGGAGGCAGGTGCGCTGTGGCAATCCCGTTGCAGGGCGAAGGCCGGGAACGGTTGCTAGATGGGCTTATCTTGCCCTAATCAGACCGCTATGGCCTTCCTGCGTACGCTCTTCTGGATCGCTCTGACGGCCATCGTCGTCATCTTCTCGTTCCGCAACTGGGTGCCGGTGCCGATCAACCTGTTCGGCGATGTCGTGATCGAGACCAAGCTGCCGATGCTGCTGCTGATCGGTTTCCTGCTCGGTTTCGTGCCGCTCTACGTCTGGCATCGCGCTACAAGCTGGCGCCACCGGCGCCAGCGCACCACGCTGGAGCGCCCGCCCGCCGCTTCATTGCCGGCCGACGTCTACACGCCGCCGCCGCCCGGCGAGCAGGGGCCGATCGTCTGATGTCCAGCCCGATCTACGTCGCGATCGATACGCCCGATCTCGGCCGCGCGCTGACGCTGGCCGACAAGGTGAAGAACCATATCGGGGGTCTCAAGCTCGGCCTCGAATTCTTCTCCGCCCACGGCCATCACGGCGTGCGCGAACTGGCGGCGGTCGGCCTGCCGATTTTCCTCGACCTCAAGCTGCACGACATTCCCAACACCGTCGCGAGCGCGATCCAGGCGCTGCGCGGCCTGGCGCCCTCGATCCTCACCATCCACGCCGCGGGCGGGCGGGCGATGATGGAGGATGCCAAGGCGGCCGCGCCGGAGAATACCAGGGTGGTCGCAGTCACCGTGCTCACCAGCCTGGATGCGGGCGACCTGCGTGCGACCGGCGTGGGCGGCGACGAGCATGGCCAGGTCGAGCGGCTCACCGGGCTCGCGCATGAGGCGGGCCTGGACGGCGTGGTCTGCTCCGGCTTCGAGGTGGCGGCGGCGCGCCGCATCTGGCGCGACGGCTTCTTCGTGGTGCCGGGCGTCCGGCCGGCGGGCGGCGCCGTCGGCGACCAGAAACGGGTCATGACCCCGCGGCAGGCGCTGGACAAGGGCGCATCGATCCTGGTGGTCGGACGGCCGATCACCCGGGCCGAGGATCCGGATGCGGCAGCCCGCGCGATCGCGGCCACCCTCTGACCCATGGCGACGAAGGTGCCGGACGGCGGGCTGATCGCGGTCGACTGGGGAACGACCAACCGGCGCGTATTCGTGCTGGACGGCCGGGGTGCGCTGATCGACCGCGTGGCCGACGGCGCCGGGGTGCTGTCGGTCGCGCCCGGCGCCTTCCCGGCGGAGATTGCGGCGCTGCGCGCGCGATACGGCGACGCGCCCATCCTGCTCGCCGGCATGGTCGGATCGAACCGCGGCTGGATCGAGGCGGCCTATGTCGACTGTCCCGCGACGGTGGAGACCCTGCAGCAGCAGCTGGTGACCACGGGCGAGGCAGGCGTCCGCATCGTGCCGGGCGTGTGCGACCGCACCGACGGTCGCGCCGACGTCATGCGCGGCGAGGAGGTGCAGCTGCTCGGCGCCTGCGCGGCGGGGCTGATCGCGCCCGATGCCGCCGCCTGCCTGCCGGGCACCCACGCCAAATGGGCGCGGCTGGCGCGAGGCGCGCTGACCGGTTTCAAGACGGTGATGACCGGCGAGATGTTCGCCCTGCTGCGCCGGCACAGCCTGCTGGCGGCGTCGATGACGGGAGAGGTGATCGCCGGGCCGGCGTTCGACGACGGCGTCGCCACTGCGCTGCGCCGGCGGGAGCTGCTGGCCGACCTGTTCGGCATCCGTGCGCGCACCCTGCTCGGCGGCCTTGCCGGCGAAGACGTGGCCTCGTTCGCGAGCGGGCTGCTGATCGGCAGCGACGTCGCGGTCGGTGTCGATTTCGTCGGTGAGGGGCCGGTGGCGCTGATCGGCGATCCGGCACTCAATCGGCTCTATGCCCGTGCGCTGCAGCTTGCCGGCCGCGACGCGCGAGAGATCGACGGCGACGCGGCCTTCATCGCCGGGATTGCAGCGCTGGCAATAGCCTGACGTGCCCGGCACTGGCCGGGCTACGAGCGCCAATTGCGCGCGTTGACAACGGTGTCTAAGCTTCGGTCGAAGCGATAATCGACGAAGGAGGTGCTGACATGAGGAAGGCTCGCTTGTGGGCGGCAGCCGCCGCGATCGCCCTGGCGGCTCCCGCGCTCGCCGCAGCGCCGTCGCCGCTCGCATGGCAGAACAAGGCGCTGTCCGCCGATGCGCGCGCCGACCTGCTCGTCCGCGCGATGACGCTGGACGAGAAGCTGGTGGTGGTCACCAGCTTCTACGGCACGCAGGTCAGGGACAACCAGTATCGCGATCCTGCGGCGCGGCGGCAGTCGGCCGGCGTCGTGCCGGGCGTGCCGCGGCGGGGCGTGCCCCCGCAATGGCAGCCCGCTGCCGGGAGCGGCGTCGCGCCCCCGGGCGGTGC
>CAXTUG010000341.1:0-2882 GCA_964247375.1 uncultured Sphingomonadaceae bacterium | reverse complement strand
GGGAAGCGCCGCACCACCCGCGCCTCGGGCGGGATCGCGGCAGCCTGCAAATAGGGTGTCCACTCGGCGGCTCGGAAACTGCGGGCGATCGACAGCGTGCCGTCCTCGCGCACGATGCGATGCCAGCCCAGCAGCCGCGCCAGAACCGGAAAACCGAGATGCGCCAGCGCGGCGCGGCGAAGGTCGTTGACCATCCAGCCGAGCGTGGCTTCCGCCTCCATGAAGCGCAGGAAGGCGACCAGCTGGTCGTGCGTCATGTGATGCGCGACCAGGCTGGAGATCACCATGTCCCAGCCCTGCCCGGCGAGATCGGCATAGTCGCCGGTGCGATAGTCGATCGGCAGCGTGACGGGCGTCGCCGCCCGCGCCGCCGCCGCGCTGTTCGGATTGAGATCGATCCCGACTAGGTCGGCGCGGATGCCGTGCCGTGTCGCCCACCGGGCGACCGCACGCAGCATGTCGCCATTGCCGTAGCCGACGTCGAGCAGGGAGAAGTGCTGCCGCCCCGCTTGCGAAGGAAGATGGTCATTGCGAGCGGCGGCGGGTGAGGGCGAATCGGGCATGGGGAGCGCAAGCGCGCGCTCGAGAAAGGCGAGCGTCGGCCGTCGCGCCATGGTCACGCTGTTGACCCGGTCGAGATCCGCCAACACCTGCGCATATATGGCAGGGTCGAGATCCTCCGCATCCATCTGCTCCGCCGCGTGCGCGCGGACGGCGAGGCTCATGCTGCGCTCCGGAAGTGAAATCCCTCTGCCGCGAGCCCGGGACCGAAGGCGATGGCGATGCCGTCCTGCGTGGCGACGGGATCGGCCATGATCCGTTCGAGCACGAACATGATCGTGGCCGACGACATGTTGCCGAAGTCTGCCAGGACGCCGCGCGACCAGTCGAGCGCATCGTCGGGCAGGTCGAGTCCGCGCGCAACCGCGTCCAGCACCGATCGGCCGCCGCCGTGGACCGCCCAGCGGTCGACCGCATCGTCCCCGGTCAGCGCCTCCGCCATCCCCGGCTCGCGCAGCGCGTCGCCGATGCGGTTGGGCACCGCGCCGGCCAGGTTCATCACGAAGCCCTCGTCGCCGATCGTCCACGTGATCAGGTCGGCGCTGTCGGGAATGGTATGCGCGAAGAAGCGGTCGACGGCGAGGCCGCGGGGCTCCGCACTGACGATCGCCGCGCCGGCGCCGTCGCCGAACTGCAGCATCGCCAGCAGCGCCTCGATCTCGTCGGTAGCCTGGAGGTGCAGCGAGCAGAGCTCCACCATCACTACCAGCACGCGCGCGTCCGGCGTAGCGCGCACGATATGATCCGCCACCCGCAGCGCCGCCACTGCCGCATAGCAGCCCATGAAGCCCACGAGCGTGCGCTCCACCGTCGGCGGCAGGTCGAGCGCGCGCGCCAGCAGCTGGTCGATCCCCGGCGCGATGAAGCCGGTACAGCTCGCCACCACGATGTGGCTGATCTGCCCGAGCGGGCCCAGTTGCGCGATCGCCTTCAGCGCCAGGCCGGGCGCCTCGGCCGCATAGACCCTCATGCGCGCGGCCGTCGACGGCATCGGCCCGTGGTAGAAGGCGCCCGGATCGATCTGCGTGCCGTCGGCGGCGGGCGGCAACACCGTCCAGCGGCGATCGATGCCGGCGCGCTCCGTCATACGCGCGAACAGCTTCGCCCGGCGGGGATCGACGATGCGGTTGCGCGCCCAGCCGACGAAAGCGCCATGACCCTCATGGTCCGGTACGGCCGTGCCGATGCTGTTGATGTGACTGGAAATTTTTACCATTTCCTCAACAGAACCGACGCGTGCGGTTTCCGATCCTCAGCGCGGGGCGTCCAGCGTGACGATCATCGCGAAACTCCGTCGATCGCCGGGCGCCACCTCCACCACATAGGGCTTCTCGCGCAGGTCGCCCTGATAGCCGACGGGATCGGCCAGGCCCTGCCATGGTTCGATGCACAGGAACGGCGCGCCCGGCTTGGTCCAGACGCCGAGCAGCGGCATGTCCGGAAAGGCGACCTCGATCATGCGCCCGCCCGGCACGCCAAAGCGCACGCTGCGCGATCGGAGCCGATCGAAGATCAGCGCATCCGGCTCGAACAGATCGTCGCGCGGCGCCAGGGTATCTTCCTCCACCGGGGTCGGTTGCGCCTCCGGCAGGACCAGTCCGGTGACGGTGTCGATCCGCCGGATCGGGGCGGGCTCGTCCTGGGGGAAGACCAGCCGATGCTCCGCCCGGCTGCCGCCCCACGGCAGCGGCCAGCGAAAGGCCGGGTGAAATCCGAAGCTGGCCGGCAGCGGCACGTCGTTCGGGTTGGACAGGACCGCTTCGGTCGTGAGGCTGGGTCCATCGACAGAGACGACGATGTCGAGCCGGAACCCGAAAGGATAGTGTTTCCGCGTATCGTCATCCGCCTCCAGCCGGAAGGTCGCACGGTCCGCCTGTACGTCGACAGGCGTGAAGGTGCTCCGGCGCGCGAAGCCATGCTTCTCCATGGGATAGGCCGTGCCGTCCACACGGATGATGTCGCCATTCACCGCGCCGACGACCGGGAACAGCAGCGGCGCGCGGCCGGTCCAGAAGGCGGGTGGTCCATCGGACAGCAGGTCGCGGCCATGCTCGTCGCGCAAGCTGCGCATCTCGGCACCCAGCGGGCTGAACTCGGCGCCGAGATGGTCGTTGGCGATGCGGATCAGGTCGGTCATGCGCCTGCCTTAGCGTAATCAGACCCACGCGCCATCCGGATCAGCCCTCGCCCGGTGCCCGCGCGACGATCGCCAGCGCGTGGACGCGCTCGGCCAGCAGCGGCGCCAGCGCCTGGTTGACCAGCCGGTGGCGCTGCACGCGGGAGCGGCCGGCAAAGTCGGCGGCGACGACCTCCACCGTGAA
>CAXTUG010000340.1:0-2919 GCA_964247375.1 uncultured Sphingomonadaceae bacterium | reverse complement strand
CAAGCATGCGGCACAGCCGAGCTAGCGTACGGTGCGGGGGCAGCCCCGGATATCGAGCCGGGGCTGCCGGGAAGCGGCCAGGCGCGGCTCAGGTCAGCCGCGCGAGCGCTTCCTTGATCTTCAGTTTCTGCTTCTTGAGCATGGCAACCAGTATCATGTCCGGGCCCGGGCGGTGCTGCTCGTCGCGGATCTTGGCATCCAGGCGGGCATGCTTGGCCATAAGCACAGCGGAATGGGAATTCGTCATTCGACTCGCTCCTTCTTCTCGGTCGGACGGATCAATAAATCACTGTTCGGCGCCCGAGTCTCGCCCTGCAGCGCTCGCTCCGCGGTGAATTGAAACCGCTTTGGCGAGAGAGATGCCGTCCATTGTGGAGCAATAAAGGCCGCAGCCTCACCAGCGGCTGATCAAGCATGATGATCGCGCGATTCACGCTCTGCGGCATGGAAGGCGTCAGGGGTCGGGGTCTTGAGCGATGCGGTTCGACCGCCTAACGGATGCGCGGGTGCACGGCTGGATTGGGTCATGGACGAGACCGAGATCATTCGCCTGATCGGCGTGTTGCGGCAGGAACATCGCGACCTGGACGATGCGATCGATGCGCTGTTGTTCGCACCGGCTGCCGATCAGCTTCAGATCGCGCGCTTGAAGAAGCGCAAGCTGAAGATCAAGGACGAGATCGTCGCACTGGAGGATCAGTTGATCCCCGACATCATTGCGTAAATTGCACTGCCCATCTGCGGCTGCTGCATTCCCCTCATTGTCCAGCGGATGCGCGCTCAAGTGAAAACAAGATGGACCGAGGCGTCTTTTTGTTAACCGGTTCCTGATCGATCGATTAAGATCGTCGGCGGCAACGGGGGCGATCGATGGCCGAACGGCATGAAGGGGAACATGATCGGCCGCCGTCGTCGCGTATCGTGCTGGCCCATGTGCCCGTCATGCGGCTGGGACCGCTGACGATCAATCCGGCTCTGCGCCAGATCGTCCATGCCGAAGGGCGCGACGAGATCGTCGAGCCGAAAGTGATGGAGGTGCTCGTCGTCCTTCTCATGGCCGGAGGGCGCATCCTAACGCGCGAGGAATTGTGCGAAGCGGCGTGGGACGGCCGGATCGTGGGCGACGATGCGATCAATCGCGTCCTGGCGCGGGTCCGCCGCCTGAGCGAGGGAATCGGCGCCGGCCTGTTCCACGTCGAGACGGTGACCAAGGTCGGCTATCGGCTGCTGACCGACACGCCGATTGACAGCGACGGGCGGCCGCCGTCCGCGCCGGACCATCCGACGATGGATGTCGCACCAGCCCCCCGCGAAGCCGTTGCAAATGCCCCCTTCGCGATAGATCGCCGGTGGCTGATCGGCGGCGGTGCGGCACTGGCCGTCGTGGTCGGTTACGAAGGCTGGCACATCCTGGGCGATCCGCACCGGCGGGCCGCGGCGGACAGCGTGGCGGTGCTGCCGTTCGCCAATCTGAGCGGCGATCCGACGCAGGTCTATCTGTCGAACGGCATTGCCGAGGAGTTGCGCAGCGCGCTGAGCCGTATCGCCGAGCTGAAGGTCGCGGCGCGAACGTCGTCGGAGCTGCTGCGCGATGCCGATGCCCAGACCGCGGCGAGCAAGCTCAGGGTGGCCAATATCGTCACGGGCAGCGTGCGGCGCGGCGAGGCGATGATCCGCGTGAGCGCTCAGCTCGTGGAAGGGAAAACGGGCATGGTCCGCTGGTCCGACAGCTACGACCGTGCCGCCGGCGACGCCTTGACGATCGAGAGCGGGATCGCCGAGAGCGTCGCAAACGCGCTCAATATCGCGCTCGGCCATCGCAACGAGACGCTGCTCGGACCTGGCGCCACGACCGCCGACCGCGTCGCCTACGACGATTATCTTCGCGCACGGGCGTTGGTCGATATCAACGGCGGTAAAACGGAATGGCAGAGCGCACTTGCTCTGTTCAACGCCGCGATCGCTGCCGATCCGACCTACGCGGCGGCCTATGCCGGGCGGGCGCGCACGCTGGTGGCCCTCGCCAACGCCTTTCTCCCGGCATCCCAGATTCCTGCCGCACATGGCGATGCGCTCAGAGCCGCCCGCCGGGCGGTCGCGCTCGCACCGGATCTGCCTGAAGTGCAGTCGACGCTCGGCCAGGTGCTGTTCATGGCCAATCTGGATCCCGCCGGAGCAGCGGCGCCGTTCGCGCGTTCGGTCAAGCTGGCGCCGGGCGATGCCGACATCCTCATCCGCTACGGCGTCTTTGCCACGCGCAGCGGCCTGGCGCCGGCGCGCGGCATCGCCGCCCTGCGCACCGCGGTGGCGCTCGATCCGCTGAACCCGCGCGCGCGCAAGTCGCTGGCGATCGGCCTCTACGCGGCCCGCCGCTACGCCGACGCGATCGACGTGATGCGGCGGGCGCTTGCGCTCAGCCAGAACATGTCGCTCGCCCATTCCGTCATCGGCGATGCGGCCCTGGCCCTCGGTAATCTTGCCGTGGCGGAGGCCGAGTACCAGGCGGAGCCGCTTGCGTGGGGACGGCAGACGGGGCTCGCCGTGCTGGCCGCGCGGCGGGGGGACAAGGCCGCGGCACGCGCGATCCTGGCGCAGCTCGTGCGCGCGACCGGTGACGGCAACCTCTATCAGCAGGCGGAGATCCTCGCGCAGCTCGGCGATCGCGCCGGCGCCTTTCGAGCGCTGGACCGTGCCCATGCGGTGCAGGATGTCGGACTGACCTACCTGCCCACCGATCCGCTGCTCGATCCGCTCCGCTCGGACCCGGCCTTCGCGCGACTGCAGGCGCATCCGACACGATGAGTCGGCCCGTTGTCCGGGCACGATCAGCAGCGCGCCGGGCAGCGTGAAACGTCCGGAGTGAGCCGCATCGGCGGATAGTCGGCACAAAGTCGGCGTTTTGGCGGTCGATGATCAGGT
>CAXTUG010000339.1:0-2922 GCA_964247375.1 uncultured Sphingomonadaceae bacterium | reverse complement strand
GGCGCGGGGCGGCGCCGCGCGTAGCCGAGGCATGGTGCTCGGCTACGCTCGACACGAACGGAAGAGAGTTGGTTCAGCCCACTCGGCTGACGGTTCGGCGCCACGCCGCCCGGTTTCGCCGACGCGCCATTGGCCGCGACCGCCTGATCTGTTAGCCGTACGCGTCCAATGGCCACTGCCTCCGCCACGTCCGCCGCGCGCGAGATCCTGACCCGGCTGCACGACGTGATGGCGTCGCGGGCGCATGCGCAGGCCAAGCTCGACCAGGTCGTCGACATCGTCGCGAGCGCGCTGAACAGCGAGGTCTGCTCGATCTACCTGCTGCGCGAGGGCGAACTGGAGCTGTTCGCGACCCGAGGCCTCAACAAGGAGGCGGTGCACGTCACCCGGCTGGCGCTGGGCGAGGGCCTGGTCGGCACGATCGCCGAGAAGACCGAGACGCTCAACCTGGCCGAGGCGACCAGCCATCCCGATTTCGCCTACAAGCCCGAAACCGGCGAGGACATGTTCCACAGCTTCGCCGGCGTGCCGATCGTGCGGGCCGAGCGGGCGGTGGGCGTGCTCGCCGTCCAGCATGCCGAGCCGCGCCGCTACGACGACGTCGAGATCGAGGCGCTGCAGACCGTCGCCATGGTGCTGGCGGAGCTGATCGCGGGCGCCGGCCTGATCGACGAGGCCAGCGTGCGCGGAGAGGCGCGCGACACCAGCGCGGTCCGGCTCACCGGCCTGCGCCTGGTCGAGGGCATGGGGGCGGGCCATGCCGTGTTCCACCAGCCGCGCGTCGTGGTCGAGCATACGGTGGCGGAAGACACCGAATATGAGCGCCACCGCGTCTATTCGGCGTTCGACAAGATGCGCGATCAGATCGATCGCATGATGAGCCAGGCCGAGTTCGGCGCGGCCGGCGAGCACCAGGACATCCTCGCGACCTACAAGATGTTCGCCTATGACGAGGGCTGGTCGCGGCGGATCAACGCCGCGATCGACAGCGGCCTGACCGCCGAGGCGGCGATCGAGCGGGTGCAGCAGCGCACCCGCATGCGGATGCGCGAGATCGACGATCCGCTGCTGGCGGACCGCATGCACGACCTGGAGGACCTGTCCAACCGGCTGCTGCGGATCGTGTCCGGCCAGCTCGGCACCGCCGCGCAGCTCGGCCTCAGGCAGGATTCGATCCTGATCGCCCGCAATCTGGGCCCGGCGGAGCTGCTGGAATATGACCGGCGGCGGCTGAAGGGCGTGATCCTGCAGGAGGGATCGCTGACCAGCCACGTCGTGATCGTCGCCCGCGCGATGGGCGTGCCGGTGCTCGGCCGCGTGCGCGACGCCCGCCGCCAGATCGGCGACGGCGACCTGATCCTGCTCGACGCGACCCAGGGCGCCGCCTTCGTCCGCCCCAATCCGGCGATCGAGGAGGGCTTCGACACCAAGCTGGCGCTGGGCCAGAAGCGCCGGGCCGAGTTCGCGGCGATGCGCGACCTGCCGCCCGGGTCCACGGACGGCACGCGCATCACGATGATGGTCAATGCCGGCCTGCGCGACGACGTCGCCGCGCTGGACACGACCGGCGCCGACGGCATCGGCCTGTTCCGCACCGAATTCGAGTTCCTGGTCTCGGCCGAGCTGCCCAAGCGCGAGCGGCAGCAGCGCCTCTACCGCGACGTGATGGACGCGGCCGGCGACAAGCCGGTGATCTTCCGCACGGTGGACGTCGGCGGCGACAAGGTCCTGCCGTACATGAACGCCGACGAGGACGCCGTCGTCGAGGAGAATCCGGCGATGGGCTGGCGCGCGCTGCGCCTCGCGCTGGAGCGCGATGCCCTGATGAAGGCGCAGGCGAGCGCGCTCGTCGCAGCCGCTGCCGGCCGCACGCTGCACGTCATGTTTCCGATGGTGTCCGAACCATGGGAGTTCGACGAGGCCCACGCCTTGTTCGAGCATCAGCGCGCCGCCGTCGCGGCCAAGGGCAAGCAGCTGCCGCTGGCGATCCGATACGGCACGATGCTGGAGGTGCCGGCGCTGGCGGAGAGCCTCGACATGCTGCTGCCGCGGCTCGACTTCGTGTCGATCGGCACCAACGACCTCACCCAGTTCCTGTTCGCGGCCGACCGCGCCCACCCGAAGCTGGCGGAACGCTACGACTGGCTGTCGCCGGCCATATTGCGTTTCATCCGCCGCGTCGCCGACCAGTGCCATGCCGCCGACGTGCCGGTCGGCATATGCGGCGAGATGGGCGGCAAGCCGCTGGAGGCGATGGCGCTGATCGGCATCGGCATCGAGCGCCTGTCGATCACCCCGGCCGCGGTCGGCCCGGTCAAGGCCATGATCCGGTCGCTCGACGTGCCAGCGCTGCGCGCGGCGACGCGGGAGCTGCTCGCCACACCGCCGCGCGACATGCGCGCCGCGCTCCAGCAATGGGCGGAGGAACACCAGGTGCGGATCGGCTGATTTGACAGCGGCCTGCCTTCTGTGCCCCATTGCCAGGACCGAATGATGCGCCAAGCCAGGGAAAATGTGTGAGCGGCGAAGAGGACGCACTGCGAGAGGAACCAACGGCCCATCGCGTGGGCGATCGGCTGCGCGTCGCGCGTGAGGCGCAGGGGCTGACGCTCGACGAGATCGCCGGCAGCACGCGCATTCCCAAGCGCCATCTGCAGACGATCGAGCGCGGCGCCTATGATGGCCTGCCGGCGCCGACCTACAGCACCGGTTTCGTCCGGACCTGGGGCAGGCAGCTGGGGCTGGACGGGCAGGCGCTGGCCGACGAGTTCCGGGTCGAACTGGGAATGGTGCCTTCGCAGCCCGCGCCGCAGCTCGCCGAAGTGCCGGCCGATCCGCGGCGCACGCCGCCGGCCGGGCTCGCCTTGTTCGCGCTGCTGGTGGCGATCGTGGTGGGGCTCGGCTACCTCTACTGGCGGGGCA
>CAXTUG010000338.1:0-2933 GCA_964247375.1 uncultured Sphingomonadaceae bacterium | reverse complement strand
CCGATGTAGCAGCCAGCATTCGTCGGTGACGATGACACACTGTGAGCTATGTCTTGGTCCCTTATCGCGGAGGTCTCGCCAATGCTTCGTCTCGGTCTAGCGGCAATCTTCCTCATCGTCGCGTCGTCCGCCATTGCCGGGACGGGCGGGGTCGATCGGCTTTACGTGCTTGACTGCGGCGCTGCCCATGCGCCGGACCAGTCCCGCTGGTCACCCGTAAGCGTCCGCTGTAGGCCGCGGCTTTAGTGATCCAGGTCTGACGTCGGGTTCGGCTACTGTGTCCAGAACCAGGGGAGCAGGGCGTCGATTTGCTGGATGGGATAGTCGGCGATGCGCCCGAGGATGTCGGTCAGGTAAGCCTGTGGGTTGATGCCGTTCATCTTGCAGGTTTCGAGGATGGTATAAACGCAGGCGGCGCGCTGGCCTCCGGCATCGGACCCGCAGAAGAGATAGTTTTTCCTGCCCAGCACGGGAGGCTTCATGGCGCGCTCGGCGGCATTGTTGGACATCTCGAGCCGGCCGTCGGCGGTGTAGCGGCTGAGCGCCGCCCATCGCGACAGGGTGTAGCGGATCGCCTGGGCGAGCGTGCTTTTGCCGCTGATCCGGCTGAGCGAGGTGTCCAGGAATGCGCGAAGCTCGTCGAGCAGCGGCTGGGCGTGTTCCCGGCGTGCTGCGGCGCGGCGCTCGGGCGATTGTCCCCGGATGCTGCCCTCAATGGCGAACAGGGCGGCGATGCGCTGCAAGGCCTCGAGCGCGATCGGCGAGGCGGTGGCATGGTGGACGTCGTAGAACTTCCGGCGCGCATGGCTCCAGCAGAACACCTCGACCAGCAGCGGGTCGCCTGCCGGCGTGGTGGGGGCGTAGAGCGCGTCGAACCCGGCATAGCCATCGGCGTGCAGGAACCCGCGGCAGGAGCCGAGCAGCGCCTGGGCATGGATGCCGCGACGGTCGGCGGAGTAGCGGTAGAACGCCGCCGGCGGCGCGTCCGAGCCCCAGGGCCGCTCGTCGCGCACCAGGACCCAGAGCCGTCCGGTCTTGGTCTTGCCCAGGCCCGGGGCGAGCACCGGCACGGTGGTGTCGTCGGCGTGCAGCGCGGCGCCGGCCCGGACATGGCGGCCGATCGCCTCGGCCAGGGGCGAGAGCAAGAATGTAGCCTGCCCGACCCAGTCGGCCAGCGTCGAGCGGTCGAGGTCCGCGCCCTCGCGCGCATAGATGACGGCTTGGCGGTGCAGCGGCAGGTGGTCGCAATACTTCGACACCAGCACGTGGGCGATCAGGCCGGGTCCGGGCCGGCCGCGCTCGATGGGCAGCGCCGGCATCGGCTGCTGCACGACGGTCTCGCACGCCCGGCAGCTCAGCCTCGGCCGGACATGGCGGATCACCTTGAAGCTGCTTGGCACATACTCCAGCACCTCGCGCTCGTCCTGGCCCATGCGGCTGAACACCGTGCCGCCACAACCGGGGCAAGCGCAGGGCGGCTCGTGCGTGACGGTCTCGCGCGGCAGGTGCGGCGGCAGCGGCTTGCGGACCGGCTGCCTGCGCTCGCGCGTCCGGGCCTGGTTCTGTGGTGCGGCAGGGTCGGCCGCGCCGGCGCGGGCGTCGCCCTCGGCCTGCTCTTCCTCGAGTTCGCCGATCAGCAGCTCGAGCTGCTCGATGTCGCGGTCGAGCTTCTCCGACGACCGGCCGAACCGCGCGCGCCGCAGCACGGCCAGCTGCATCTTCAGCTTCTCGATGTGCAGCGTCTTGGCGTGGATCTCGGCCGCGTTGGCCGCGATCTCGACGTCTTTCCGCGCCAGCTCGGCCTGCAGGCCCGCGGCGAACACCCGCAGCGCGTCCGGGTCGGTCGGCAAAGGGGCGCTCGCCAAGGACATGGCCGGATCATACCAGAGCCGGCCCCTGCCGTACAGCTTTCCCTGCGATCCGCATCGGGTCAGACCGCCACAGGCACACGCAGCGCCTCGGGCGCCACCGTGCGCCGCCAGTCCATCGCCTCGACCAGCAGGCCCAGTTGCGCCGGCGTCAGCACCATGCCTCCGTCCACGATCGGCGGCCAAACGAACTTGCCGGCTTCCAGCCGCTTGGCGAACAGGCACAGGCCGGTGCCGTCCCAGTAGATGCACTTCAAGTAGTCGGCTCGTTTGCTGCGGAACAAGAACAGGTGGCCGGAGAACGGGTCGGCCTCCAGCACCCGTGCGGCCAGGGCCGCCAACCCGTCAAAGCCATAGCGCATGCTGACCGGGCGACACGCCAGATACACCTTGGTCCCGGGGGCAAGGGCGATCATGACGCCGCCCGCGCCGAACGAAGCCGTTCGTCGGACAGCACCGCCAGCACGCGCCGCAACGCGCGCTCGTTGACGAACGCATCCACCCGCAGCCGCGTGCCGTCTGCCAGGTCGATCTCGATCACCCCCGGGCGCTCCTCCATCGCCGGGCGCGGCAGCGGCGTGGGGCCTGGCGATGACGGCGCCGCCACGGCCGGCGATGACCGGGCCACCAGCGCAGGCCCGCCATCGTCCGAGCGGGCGAACACGCCGATCGGCACGAACCCGAGCGCAGGCTCCGCAGCCGCCCCACCCGGCGGTGTCGGCCCGGCTGCCTCGGGCCGCACCGCAGCCACAGCCGTCTCCCGCGGCATCGCGTCCCGGCGCCAGCGGTAGATCAGGCTGGTGCACAGCCCATGCCGGCGCGCCAAATCCCGCATCCGCGCCCCGGGCACCGACGCCTCCGCGACCACCTGCGCGCGGAACGCCGCGTCATGCACGCGCCGCCGCTCGCCCACAATCTCGATCCGTGCCTCTGTGGCTGCCACAGTGGCAGCCTCGGAAGCCAACACGCTGCCGCTGCTTTCCATGCAGCTAAGCAGACCAAACCAGCCTCATGCCCGCAATGCGGCCATCAGCCCACGTTTACGGTCCTTTGACAGAACGATAC
>CAXTUG010000337.1:971-2944 GCA_964247375.1 uncultured Sphingomonadaceae bacterium | reverse complement strand
ACGGGCGCGAGCCACATCGGGAAGCGGCCGGCGTGATGCTCGATCAGGATGCCGAGGAAGCGCTCGAACGTGCCGAGGATGGCGCGGTGGAGCATCACCGGCCGGTGCCGCTCGCCGTCCTCGCCAACGTAGCTAGCGTCGAGCCGCTCCGGCAGCACGCGGTCCGACTGGATCGTGCCGACCTGCCAGGTGCGGCCGATCGCGTCGGTCAGATGCCATTCCAGCTTGGGCGCGTAGAAGGCGCCCTCGCCCGGCAGTTCCTCCCAGCCATAGGCATCGCTGGCGAGGCCGGCGGCGGCGACCGCGTCGCGCAGCTCGGCCTCGGCCTGGTCCCACATCGCGTCGCTGCCGAAGCGCTTCTCCGGCCGGAGCGCGAGCTTGATCGCATAGCCCTCGAAACCCAGGTCCTTGTAGATGCGGTCGGCGAGCGCGCAGAAGGCGCGCACCTCGTCGACGATCTGGTCCTCTCTGGCGAAGATGTGCGCGTCGTCCTGCGTGAACTGGCGCACGCGCATCAGCCCATGCAGCGCGCCATGCGGCTCGTTACGATGACAGCAGCCATTCTCGTACAGCCGGAGCGGCAGGTCGCGATACGACTTGATGCCCTGGCGGAAGATCAGCACGTGCGCCGGGCAGTTCATCGGCTTCAGCGCCATCCAGTCCGCCTCGCCCGAGATCACCGGACCCTCGTCGACGACGTTCGGCACTTCGTCGGGGATCACGAACATGTTCTCGCGATACTTGCCCCAGTGGCCGGACGCCTCCCACTGGCGCGCGTCCATGATCTGCGGCGTCTTGACCTCGCGATAGCCGGCGCCGTCGATCGCGCGCCGCATATAGGCCTCCAGCTCGCGCCAGATGATGTAGCCCTTGGGGTGCCAGAAGACGGAGCCGTGCGCCTCCGCCTGCAGGTGGAACAGGTCCATTTCCTGCCCCAGCTTGCGATGATCGCGCTTGGCCGCCTCCTCCAGCCGCGTGAGGTGCGCGTCCAATTGCTTCCTGTTGAGCCAGCCGGTGCCGTAGATGCGGCTCAGCATCGCGTTCTTCTGGTCGCCGCGCCAGTAGGCGCCCGACACGCGCGTCAGCTTGAACGCCTGCGGATCGAGCTTGCCGGTCGAGGCCAGGTGCGGCCCGCGACACATGTCGAGCCACTTGCCCGAGCGGTAGACCGTCAGCTCCTCGCCGTCCGGCAGCTCGGCCGCCCACTCTGCCTTGAACGTCTCGCCCTGCGCATGCCAGCGTGCGATCAGGTCGGCGCGATTCCAGACCTCGCGCACCAGCGGCTCGTCGCGCGCGATGATCGCCCGCATCTCCGCCTCGATCGCGGGCAGATCCTCTTCGGTGAACGGCCGGTCCTTGGGCGCGAAGTCGTAGTAGAAACCGTCGTCGGTCGCCGGACCGAAGGTGATCTGGGTGCCGGGAAACAGGTTCTGCACCGCCTCCGCCAGCACGTGCGCGTAATCGTGGCGGGCGAGTTCCAGCGCGTCCTTCTCGTCGCGCGCCGTCACCAGCGCCAACGACGCATCCGCCTCCAGCGGGCGCGTGATGTCGCGCAGCTCGCCGTCGACCCGCGCCGCGATCGCCGCCTTGGCCAGCCCCGGCCCGATCGCCGCCGCGATATCGGCCGGCGTAGTGCCGGGCGCGACTTCGCGCACGGAACCATCGGGCAGGCTGATCTTGAGCATCGCGGACATGGGAAAGGCGGATCCTGATTGGCTGGCGGAGAAAGAGATGGGGCTGCCCTATGCCCAAGAACAGGGTCGCAAGTCCATCGTCGCGCGATTGCCTTTCGACCCGATCGGGACGCTTTGCGGCCGACATCGCATCGGATCATCCTCTAGCCGCCGCGGCAAGGGACATGATGATAGCGAAATGGTTCACACGTTCGGAGCGTGATCGAAACCATAGCAGAAACGCCCGGCCCGTCCTCGCGGTCCGGGCGCCTGCGTGCCGATCGCACGTCGGCCCCCGTT
>CAXTUG010000337.1:0-961 GCA_964247375.1 uncultured Sphingomonadaceae bacterium | reverse complement strand
GTTCCCCCCGTGGGCCGCTTCACCCAAACCAACCACCACCCCCCCGCCCCGCCAGCGGGGCCGGGGCGCCTGCGTGACGATCGCTCGTCAGCCCCCTTCTTTGTCGCAGGGCCCGCTCGCTTCCGCCGTTTCGGCGTGCGGGGCCTCCGCTTCTCCCCGAACCATGGCCTTGGCCGCCGTCCGTGGAAGTTGTGCTAGGACAATCAGCGCACTCGTGTCACCGATCTTGTTAACTTCGCGCTCATAATCGCACTGCCCTGTGCCCGATCCGCAACATACCAGTCAGACGGTCACCAGCCGATCGTCGCCGAGATCCGCGAGCCAGGCCACCATGCCCGCATAGTCGAAGCGCTGATCGAGCGCGCTCGCATCCAGCCCGGCCTCGGCCATCCCGGTCTGGCAGAGCGTCACCGTCGCGCCCAGCGCGAAGCAGGTGTCCAGCAGCGCCTCCGGATCCGCGGCAAGCACGACCGCGCCGCCGTCGAGCAGCAGGCGGGCACGACCGCCGAGCGCGAGTGCGGACGCCGCGAGCGTCAGTGCCGTCCGGAAGCGCGCCGCATCGGAGCCGGCAACGACGATGCCGATCCCCGTCACCTCCCACACCCGCAGCCCGGATCCTTGGGCAGGCCAATCTTGCGGAAACGAAATCCGAGCGCGTCCACCAGCAGCAGACGGCCGGCGGGATCGGCGCCGAACGGCACGATCGCGCGAATCGTCTCCAGCGCGGCGAGACTGCCGAGCACGCCGGTCAGCGCACCAAGCACGCCCTGATCGGCGCAGGACGCCTCCGGCCGGTCCGGCGCGGCGCCCACCAGGCAGCGGTAGCAGGGCTTGTCGGCCTCCCATCCGCGGAACACCGCCAGTTGCCCGTCGAACGGGCCGACCGCCGCCGATATCAGCGGGACATGGCCGGCCTGCGCCGCGTCGGCGACCAACAGGCGCGTCGCGAAATTGTCCGACC
>CAXTUG010000336.1:2729-2956 GCA_964247375.1 uncultured Sphingomonadaceae bacterium | reverse complement strand
GTGCCGAGCAGCACCAGCCCCAGCCAGAAGCGCTCGGCCCGCACGGTGTGGATCACGTCGCGCTGGTCGCTGGTCAGCAGCAGCACGCCCGGATTGTTGCCGCCCACGCGCATCGCGCCGGAGATGACCGGCGTCCGCGCCGGGGCGCGCCGGATCGCGGTCTGCACCTGCCCGGTCCGGGCGGCGCCGACGGCTTCCGGGCAGGCGCGCAGCCGATCGGCCGGCGG
>CAXTUG010000336.1:0-2719 GCA_964247375.1 uncultured Sphingomonadaceae bacterium | reverse complement strand
TGATCGATCACCCGGTCCATGAAGCGCGCCACGTGCCGGCGCCACGGTTCGTCGGCGGGATTGCGCAGCTTGTAGGTCGGCCGGCCGTCGCTCCACGAATCGACCGGTGCCTTGCCGCCGCGGTAGAAGCGGAAGCGATAGTCGCTGGCATGGCCCATCCGCTCGAGCAGGGGCAGCAGCTCGCCCGGCCGCGCCGCCGCCGCCGCCGCCGCCGCCAGCTGGACCTCCGTCTGAATCTGGTCGGTGCGTTCCTCCAGCAGCTGCGAGCGGTAGCTGTCGAGGTAGAAGAAGCCGCCTGCCAGGACGATCAGCGCGAAGATGTTGACGGCCAGGATGCGCGCGGTGAGCGACAGCCGCAGCGCGCCTTCCTCGTCACTCCTCCGAAAAACGGTAGCCCACGCCATAGAGCGTCTCGATCGCCTTGAACTCGCCGTCGACCTGCCGGAACTTGCGTCGCAGCCGCTTGATGTGGCTGTCGATCGTGCGGTCGTCGACATAGACGTCATCCTGATAGGCGGTGTCCATCAACTGGTCGCGCGATTTGACGAATCCGGGCCGCTGCGCCAGCGCCTCGAGGATCAGGAACTCGGTGACCGTCAGGGTCACGTCGCGGCCGTCCCAGGTGACGCGATGCCGCGCCGGATCCATCTCCAGCCGCCCGCGCACGATCTTCTCGGCCGGGGTCGCGCCCTCGTCGTCGCCGCGGTCGCGCATCTCGACGCGCCGCAGGATGGCGCGGATGCGCGCGATCAGCAGCCGCTGGCTGAACGGCTTGGTGATGTAATCGTCCGCACCCAGCGCCAGTCCCAGCGCCTCGTCCAGCTCGTCGTCCTTCGACGTCAGGAAGATCGCCGGTAGCGGGCTCTTCTCGCGCAGTCGGCGCAGCAGCTCCATCCCGTCCATGCGGGGCATCTTGATGTCGAGCACCGCCAGGTCGGGCGGATTCTCGGTCAGCGCCTTCAGCGCGGTCTCGCCGTCGGTATAGACGCGCACCGCGAATCCCTCGGACTGCAGCGCAATCGACACGGAGGTCAGGATGTTGCGATCGTCGTCGACGAGCGCGATCGATGCCGTCATTCTCGCCCTTCGCACCCGCTGCGCCGCATATGCGCGATAGCCGCTTCCCCGACGCGGCTCAACCGGATGGTGACGGGACTTTGCGGCCGGGCCTTCCTCTGACAAACGCCCTGGCATGATCCGCATCGGAACCGCCGGCTGGTCCATTCCTGCGCCGAGCCGGAGTGATTTCCCGGACGCGGGCAGCCAGCTCGTCCGCTATGCCGCGCACCTGTCCGCGGTCGAGATCAACAGCAGCTTCTACCGCCATCATCGACCGGAAACCTACGCCAGGTGGGCGGCAGTCGTCGGCGCGGACTTCCGCTTCGCGGTGAAGCTCCCGAGAGCGATCACGCACGAGCGCCGGCTGGTCGCGGCGGACGGGGTGCTGGAGCGGTTCGCGGGCGAGATCGCGATGCTTGGCGACAAGCTCGGCCCGGTGCTGATCCAGCTGCCGCCGAGCTTGCCATTCGATTTCGACACGGCCGCGGCGTTCCTCGACTGCCTGAGCCCGTTGGGCTGGCAAGTCGTCCTGGAGCCGCGACATGCCAGCTGGTTCTCGGCCGAGGTCGATCATCTGCTGGTCGCGCATCGGATTGCGCGCGTCGCCGCCGACCCGTCGCCGGTGCCGGCTGCCGCCGCACGGGGCGGCTGGCGGGACTTCGCCTATCTCCGCTACCATGGTGCGCCGCGCATCTACTGGTCCGACTACGCTGCCGCGGCGCTGGAGGCGCATGCCGCCGCGGCCATTGCCTGTACAGAGGAGGCGCGTGAGACGTGGGTCATCTACGACAATACGGCGGCGGGCGCCGCGATCGCCAATGCGCTGTCGCTGGCAACTTTGCTGGAGCGGCAGGCCGCATCTTAACGTGACCGAAAGACTCGTCATGCTCTAGCGTGGCGCGTGTTCCACGAGCCTGTCCCCACCGACGCAGCAGATCCGGCCAAGCGGAAGGGCTGGCTGCACCGATGGCTGGGCGGGAATGACGAGCCGGCATCGCCGCCGCAGCCGTTCGCGTCCCGGCTGGCCGGCAAAGGCGCCGACCTGATCGATACGGACCAGCTCGCCGACCTGTCCCTCCTTGCCACCCAACTTGCCGAGCTGATCCGGTCCGCGCGGGAGCGCCTGGACGGTGCCGTGGCGATGGTGGATCGTTCCGCCGACGAGGCCGCCGAATATGGCCGGGCGCTGAATGCCGGGGCGCAGGCGATCGACACGCAGCATCTGCCGCAGGACACGGTGCAGGCGCTGCTGCAGGTCACGCGCGAGATGATCGACCGCACCGAGACCGCCGAGCAGCGGCTGCGCGCCACCAACGGCGAATTGCGGGCGCTGCAGCGCGACCTGAGCGCCGCCCAGCAGAGCGCCGAGCGCGATCCCCTGACCGGCCTGCTCAACCGCCGCGCGCTCGAGCAGGCGCTGACCAATGCAATCGGCACCGCCCGCCGCACCGATGCGGCGCTGTCGGTGGCCTTCTGCGACATCGACAATTTCAAGCGCCTGAACGACGTCCACGGCCATGCCGTCGGCGACCGCGTGCTGCGGCTCGTCGGCGACTGCCTGTCCGAAGATGCCGGCGACCGCACCTTCGTCGGTCGGCAGGGCGGCGAGGAGTTCGTGGTCCTGTTCGAAGGCCTGCCGGTGATCGAGGCGGCGGCCCGC
>CAXTUG010000335.1:0-3004 GCA_964247375.1 uncultured Sphingomonadaceae bacterium | reverse complement strand
GGGCGCGGGCGCCGCCCGTGGGGGCGCGCGCGGTGCCCCGCCCCCCCCCCGACCGGATCCGCCCGATCTTTACGGCCAGGCCGATCAGCGACTGGGTGCTGGCGGCGGCCGTGGCGCTGAAGCCGCGATCCCGCAGCAGGCTGATCATGTGGAGGAGATAGCCGCCGCCGAACAGGGCCGCGGACAGGAAGCCGACGAAGATCATCCAGAAGATCGGCGATCGCAGCGCCGACCAGTCGCCGCCCGCGACGCCGGTGCCTCCGTCCCGCTGCCGCAGCGCTGGTTGGTGCCGGTCGGATCGGATGAGAAGCGTGCCGGCGCCGCCCAGCAGCAGGACGATGCACGCCACGACCCCGTACCCCGAGCGCCATCCGAACCGGCCGATCACCCAGGTCGTCCAGATCGGCGCGCTCATCGCCATGACGCCCAGCCCGCTGATCATGATGCCGAGCGCCAGGCCGCGTGAGCGGTCGAACCGCGCGGTGACGATCCGCGCGAAGCCGGGCGGCGTCGTGCCGACGCCGACCAGCGCGAGCAGCATGACCGCGCCCAGATAGGCGGCGAAGCTGGCGGGTATCGCGCCGAGGATCGCGAATGCCGCTGCCTCGCCGACTACCGAGAGCATGATGATGCGGAGCGCGCCGTAGCGGTCCATCGCCGTGCCGACGACCGGCGCCATCACCGCCACGGTGGCCGACAGTAGGAAGGTGGCCAGCGATAGCTGCGTGCGCGTGTAGAGGCCGTCCTCGGTCAAAGCTGCGACGAACGCGCCGCCCGTATAAGCATGGATGCCGACCGTCCCGACGGAGGCGGCGAGCGTGCAGCCGGCCAGCGCGCGCCAGTGCGTCCGGAACTCGGCGGTGTCGCGACCGGGCACGGTCCTGTGATCGAGCGGCCGCATTCAGAAGCGGTACTCGCCGGAGACACCGATCACGCGCGGCTTGTTGAGCCCGACCTGCGGATAGCTGAAGGTGACGGCGGCGGTGTCGATCTGGCGCGCGTTGGTGAGGTTGGTCCCGAACAGCGAGAAGGACATCCGGCTGTCCGGCGTGTGGGCGGTCAGCCGCGCGCCGAGCAGCCCGTGCGAACCGTCGCTCCAGGTGGGATCCTGCTGGTTGGTGAACAGGAAGTAGACGCGGTCGCGCCAACGGTAGTTCGCCTCCGCGGTCAGGATCCAGCGGTCCGACAGCGCGAAGTCCTTCTCGCCCGACAGGAAATACTGCCACTTGGGCGTGCGCGGGAGCCTGTTGCCGGTCGCGTCGACCTGCCGGTTCAGCGAGTCGAAGGCGATGTGGAAGCTGGTGAACACCGCATGGGTATAGGCGCCGTTGGCGGTCAGGCGCACGCCCTCGGCCGGCCGCGCCACCAGCTCCGCCTCCACGCCCTTGATGCGCGAGGCGCCGGCATTGGTGATGATCGCGCCGCCGCTCGGCACGCCGCCGCGCAGCTGCAGGTTGGAGTAGTTGTTGCGGTAGGCGGCGAGCGAGTAGCTCAGGCGCCGGTCGAACAGGTCGCCCTTGGAGCCGATCTCCAGCGACTTGAGGATTTCGGGCGCGTAGGGGCCCTGGATCAGGAAGGGATTGTAGCCGCCCGCGCGGAAGCCCTTGCCGTAGCCGCCGTAGAGCATGATGTCGGACGTGGGATGCCACACCAGCTTTCCGCGCCAGGAGGTGTCGGTGTAGGTGACCCGCGGCGGCGCCTTGGAAGTGGGATCCAGGTACGGCGTGGTGGTGGTCACCTTCGTGTCGAGGTTGGTCGGCTGGATCACCGCGTCCAGCGCCTTGTGGTCGTGCGTGTAGCGGACGCCGCCGATCACCTGCAGACTGCTGGTCAGGTTCAGCGTCGCGTCGCCGAAGAAGGCGTAGGAGGTCGTGTTCTGGACGCCAGTGTAGCGCGTCACGGTGTTGGTCGGGATTGAGAACATCAGGTTGTAGATGTCGTCGGTATAGGGCTGATGCTCGTGGAAATAATAGGCGCCGACGATCCAGTTGAAGAAGTGCCGGCCTGACGATTGCAGCCGCAGCTCCTGGCTATACTCCGTGCTCTTGTCGTTGTTGTGGTTGTAGCCCTGCTTCAGCACGTCGAGCCCGTCGGAATCGTTGATGCCGCTGACGTGCGCCTTGCGAAAGCCGGACACCGAGACGATGTCCGCCGCGCCCAGTCCGTAGGTCAGCTTGGCGCTAATCCCGCCGGTCGTCACCAGCGTGTTGGTGCCGGGGTAGAGCGAGATGTCGTCATGCTTGAAGATGGCGTCGCGAGTCGCCTGCGGCAGCGGCGTGTTCGGGGTCGGCGTCTTCACCAGCGCGCCGGGCGTGGTGCTGTACGTCGTCGCCGCATAGCGGAAGATCGCCGGATAGTTGCGGACGTGGGAATAGTCGGCCACCACTCGCGCCGTGAACGGCCCGTCGTCGTAGGTGACCACGCCGCGCGTCTGATAGCTCTTGGCGCCGCCGATATGATCGTCGGTATAGGGGTTGTAGGCCCAGCCGCGGTCATAGACGTAGCCGCCGGCGATGCGCGCCTTGAAGCCGCCGCCGAGTGGTCCGGACAGCGCCGCCTGCGCCCGGAACTCCAGCGGATCCTCGATCCCGGCGCTGATCCGGCCCTCGGGATCGCTGGTCGGGTCGGCGCTGCGGATCAGGATCGCGCCCGCCGTCGCGTTGCGGCCCTGCAGCGTGCCCTGCGGTCCGCGCACGATCTCGATCGAGCCCACGTCCAGCAGGTCGGCCATGCCGATGGTCACGCCGCGCGCGAGATAGACGTCGTCCTGGTAGATCGCGACCGGCTCGTCCCCGGTGTTGAGCGCCAGGCCGGTGGCGCCGCGCAGCGTGATGTAGGTCCGTCCGCCGCCGCTGTTGCCGGCGAAGTAGACGCTGGGGATCACACCCTGCAGCTCGGCGAAGTTGCGGGAATTGGTGCTCGCCAGCAGCGCATTGTTCACGACGGTTATCGCGATCGGCACGTCGCGCAGCCGCTCGCTGCGCTTCTGCGCCGTGACCACGAT
>CAXTUG010000334.1:0-3015 GCA_964247375.1 uncultured Sphingomonadaceae bacterium | reverse complement strand
TGGGCGCGGCGAGTCTGGCGGCTGCGAAGGCGCTGTTCTAGGGAGCAAGCTCCTCCGTTCGTGTCGAGCGAAGTCGAGACACATATTCGAGCATAGTCGAGAATGCCTCGGCTTCGCTCGGGACGAACGGACTTGTAGGTCGCTCGATGATTACCACCGTCGCCGAGACCGGCTCCACCAACGCCGACCTGCTGGCCGCGGCGCAGGCTGGCGCGGCCGAGGGCGTGTGGCTGCGCGCCGAGCGGCAGACCGGCCGCCGCGGCCGGGCGGGGCGGACGTGGCTCTCGCCGGCCGGCAATCTCTATGCCAGCACGATCGTGCGCCTGCAGACGCAGGATCCCGAGGCGGCGACCCTGGCGCTGGTCGCGGCGGTGGCGTTGCACGAGGCGGCTTCGGCCTATGCCGGCGAGCCGGCGCTGCAGCTGAAATGGCCGAACGACCTGATGGCGGGACGAGCCAAGCTGGCCGGCATCCTGCTGGAGCGCGCCGGGAGCGCGGTCGTGATCGGTTTCGGCATGAATCTCGCCCATCATCCCGATGCGCTCGGCCGCCCCGTCACCAACCTCAGGGAGCTCACCGGCAGCGCGCCCGATCCCGCCTTTTTCGTCGGCGATCTTGCGAGCAGCTTTGCCCGCTGGCTCGGCCGCTGGCGGGCCGAAGGGCTCGCGCCCGTCCGCACGCGCTGGGTTGAGCGTGCGCACCCGATCGGCAGCGCATTGGTCGCCGGCAGCGCGACCGGCCTCTTTCAGGGTCTCGATCCGGCCGGTGCGCTGCTGCTGCGCCTGCCGGACGGGAAGGTGCAGACGATCCGCGCGGGAGATGTCTTCTTCGCCGATTAAGCTGGTCGTAAGCTGTCGCGGTCGGCTGCCGATCGCCACTGTTGCAGGGCGTTGCGGGCTCGTGCGGTCATCATCGTCTTGCGATCGGCCTTGCGGGGCTTTCCCGCGAGCGGCGGAAACAGGCCGAAATTGACGTTCATCGGCTGGTAGGTCTCCGCGTCCGCCCCGCCGGTGATGTGGCCGAGCAGGGCGCCGAGGGCGGTCTCCGGCGGCGGCGGCGCCATCGGATCGCCGATCAGCTCGGCGGCGGCGAAGCGCCCGGCCAGCAGGCCGACCGCGGCGCTCTCCACATAGCCCTCGCAGCCGGTGATCTGCCCGGCGAAGCGGACGTTCGGCCGCGACTTCAGCCGCAGCGTGTTGTCCAGCAGCTTGGGGCTCTGGATGAAGGTGTTGCGGTGCAGCCCGCCAAGCCGGGCGAACTCGGCGTTCTGCAAGCCTGGAATGGAGCGGAACACCCGCACCTGCTCGGCATGTTTCAGCTTGGTCTGGAAGCCGACCATGTTCCACAGCGTGCCGAGCGCATTGTCCTGGCGCAGCTGCACCACCGCGTAGGGCCAGCGGCCGGTTCGCGGATCGTCCAGCCCGACCGGCTTCATCGGGCCGTAGCGCAGCGTGTCGACGCCGCGCTCCGCCATCACCTCGATCGGCATGCACCCCTCGAAATAAGGCGTATCCCGTTCCCACTCGCGGAACTCGCCCTTCTCGCCGGCGATCAGGGCCGCGTGGAAGACGAGATACTCCTCCTTCGCCATCGGGCAGTTAATGTAATCGTGTCCGTCGCCCTTGTTCCAGCGCGACTGGAACCAGGCCGTGTCCATGTCGATGCTGTCGCGATGCACGATCGGCGCGATCGCGTCGAAGAAGGCGAGCGCATCTTCCCCCGTCTCGGCCCGTACGGCCTCGGCCAGCGGCGCGGCGGTGAGCGGGCCGGTGGCGACGATCGCCGGCCCGTCCGGCAGCGCGTCGATCCGCTCGCGCACCAGCTCGATCCGGGGATGAGCCTCGATCGCCGCCGTGACGCCTGCGGCATAGCCGTCGCGATCGACCGCCAGCGCCGATCCCGCGGGCACGCGATGCTTGTCCGCCTCACGCAGGATCAGCGATCCCAGCGCCCGCATCTCGGCATGGAGCAGCCCGACCGCATTATGCTCGGCATCGTCGGAGCGGAAGCTGTTGGAGCATACCAGCTCGGCCAGCGCATCGGTCTGGTGCGCCGGCGTGCCCTCGATGCCGCGCATCTCCGACAGGCGTACGGCGAAGCCGGCCTCCGCCAATTGCCAAGCTGCCTCGGCGCCGGCGAGCCCACCGCCGATCACGTGAATCTGGTACGTCATGGCGCGGCGGAGTAGGACAGGTCTCCGGTATTTGAAACCGGGGGAGAATATCTGCCATGATGATCACCGGCGGCCTGATCGCCTTCTTAGTGCTGCTGTTCGTGCTCCTGCCGACCATCTTCAAATCGTTCGGCGTGAACCAGGAATATGAGCGCGCGGTGCTGTTCCGTCTCGGCCGGCTGGGCGAGGCCAAGGGGCCCGGCTGGTACTGGCTGATCCCCTGGATCGACCGGGTGCAGAAGGTCGATCTGCGCACCATCACCAGCGTGCTGGAGACGCAGGAGACGGTCACGCGCGACGGCGTGCCGGTAAAGGTCAACGCCGTGCTGTGGTTCCGCGCCAAGGATTCCACCCGCGTCGTCACGACCGTCCAGAATTGGCAGAGCGCCGTGATCCAGGCGGCGGAGACCGCGATGCGGGACGTGATCGGCCAGTCCGATCTCGACGGCATGCTGAAGGACCGCCTGCTGATCAACCAGCGGCTGCAGGAGATGCTGGCGCGCGCCTGCGACCACTGGGGCATAGTGGTCGACTCGATTGAGATGAAGGATCTCGACATTCCCGAGCAGATGCAGCGCGCGATCGGTCGCGAGGCCGAGGCGATCCGCGAGAAGCGCGCCCGCATCATCAAGGCGGAGGGCGAGCGCGAGGCGGCGCAGACGCTGGCGGAGGCTGCGTCCATCGTCGGCGGCACGCCCGGCGCGCTGGAGATGCGACGGCTGCAGGCCCTGACCGAGATCGGCGTCGAGCATAATTCGACCATCATCGCGATGATGCCGGTCGAGCTGATCGAGGCGGCGAAGAGGATTGCGGAGAAGTAGGGCCTCTGCCCAGTTGAGAAT
>CAXTUG010000333.1:2567-3041 GCA_964247375.1 uncultured Sphingomonadaceae bacterium | reverse complement strand
CCGTTCGTGTCGAGCGAAGTCGAGACACATGTTCGAGCGCAGCCGAGAACTGGCCTCGGCAGCGCTCGGCGAAGCCCCTCGACTGCGCTTGGGGGGAACGGATTGGGCTTCGGGTATGACCCCAGCATGATGCCCCAGGAAACCCTTTCCCCCTGCTTCGTTATGTCGCCGAACCGACAAGGAGACGAGATATGGGCGGCAGCCTGGGCCTGACGGCAGCGATCGGCGGATTTCTGCTGGTGATCGCGATCGCCTATGCCGTGATCCGCAATCGGCAGCGCACGCCTTCGGACAAGCGGCGTACGGAGGAGGCGACCAAGGAACTCTATGCCCGCACCGATCGGCAGGACAAGATCAGCGATCCCGATCCGGCGAAGTTCTGAGCCTCTGCCGGCAATCGCCTTATCCTCCGTCAAACCCGCGCAGGCCCGGGAGCCAAATTGGGCACGGGGGGGGGGGGTAAATGTGACCGGG
>CAXTUG010000333.1:0-2557 GCA_964247375.1 uncultured Sphingomonadaceae bacterium | reverse complement strand
GGATCCATCATGAGGCACGGGCTGGGGGAGAAATGGATCCCGGCTTTCGCCGGGATGACGGCAACGGGCATTATCTCGGTACCTGACCGGAGCGCTGGCCAGAACTGATGGAGCGGCTTCCCCGTCCCATAACCGACTGGTTCGCCGCCCGCGGGTGGGAGCCGCGACGCTACCAGCTTGAGATGGTGGAGCGCGCACGCGTCGGCCGCCACGCGCTGCTGGTCGCACCCACGGGCGCGGGCAAGACGCTGGCCGGTTTCCTCCCCAGCCTCGCCGAGCTGATCGACCATCCCGTCACCGGCCTGCACACGCTCTACGTCTCGCCGCTGAAGGCGCTGGCGATCGACGTGCAGCGCAACCTGATGGATCCGATCGCCGAGATGGGTGTGGCGATCACGGTCGAGAGCCGCACCGGCGACACGCCGTCGGACCGCAAGGCCCGCCAGCGGACCAGGCCGCCCAACATCCTGCTGACCACGCCGGAATCCTTGAGCCTGCTGCTCAGCCACAAGGACAGCGGCCTGCTCTTCGCCGGGCTCAGGACGATCATCGTCGACGAGGTCCACGCCTTTGCCAGCGGCAAGCGCGGCGACCTGCTGTCGCTGTGCATGGCGCGGCTGCAGGCGCTCGCGCCGGCGCTGCGGCGGGTGGCGCTGTCGGCGACCGTGGCCGATCCCGATGCCTATCGCGCCTGGCTGGCCCCGGCGGGCGACATCGATGCGGTCGACAAGGTCGACGGCGATCCCGGCGCCGAGCCCAACCTGCACATCCTCCTGCCGCAGGACCGCATCCCCTGGGCCGGCCACTCCGGCCGCTACGCCGCGCAGCAGGTCATGCGCGAGATCGAGCGGCACCGCACCACCATCCTGTTCTGCAACACGCGCAGCCTCGCCGAGCTGATCTTCCAGGATCTGTGGGCGGAGAACGACCAGAGCCTGCCGATCGGCATCCATCATGGCTCGCTGTCGATCGAGGCGCGGCGCAAGGTCGAGGCGGCGATGGCGGCCGGGCGGCTGCGCGCGCTGGTGGCGACCGCCAGCCTCGATTTGGGCGTCGACTGGGGCGACGTCGACCTCGTTATCCAGATGGGCGCGCCCAAGGGCTCGTCGCGGCTGACGCAGCGCATCGGCCGCGCCAATCACCGGCTGGACGAACCGTCCGAGGCGATCATCGTCCCCGGCAACCGCTTCGAATATCTGGAGGCGCGCGCCGCGCTCGACGCGATCGAGGAGGGGGAGCTCGACCGCGACCTGTTCCGCACGGGCGCGCTCGACGTGCTCGCCCAGCACGTCATGGCCTGCGCCTGCGCCGCGCCGTTCGAGGAAGCCGAGATGCTGCGCGAGGTGCAGGACGCGCTGCCCTACAGCGCGCTCACGCCCGAGCTGTTCGCCCACGTGCTCGATTACATCGCCACCGGCGGCTACGCGCTCAAGGCCTATGACCGCTTCCGCCGGCTGACCAAGGGCGAGGACGGGCTGTGGCGCGTGAGCCATCCGCGTTTCGTCGAGCAGCACCGGCTGAACGCCGGCATCATCGTCGAGGCCGACATGCTGACCGTCCGCTTCAGGAACGGCCGCAGCCTGGGCAAGGTGGAGGAGGGGTTCGCCGCCAGTATGCGGCCGGGCGACACCTTCTTCTTCGCCGGTCTCAGCCTGGAGGTCGAGCGGATGGACACCGAGGACCTGATCGTCCACGCGACCAAGAAGCCGGCGCGCATCCCCACCTATGGCGGCGCGCGCATGCCGATCTCGACCAATCTCGCCGATCGCGTGCGGCATTACCTCGCCGAGCCGAGCCAGTGGCCGCGCTTCCCCGGCGACGTGCGCGAATGGCTGGAAATGCAGGGGCGGCGCTCGGTTCTGCCCGATCCCGGCCAGCTGCTGATCGAGACCTTCCCGCGCGAGGGCCGGAACTACATGGTGGTCTACAGCTTCGACGGCTGGAACGCGAACCAGTCGCTCGGCATGCTGATCACGCGGCGGATGGAGACGGCCGGGCTGAAGCCGATCGGCTTCGTCGCCAGCGATTACGCCATCGCGACCTACAGCCTGGAGCCGGTGCGCGATCCCCGCCCGCTGTTCGACAAGCACGTGCTGGAGGAGGAGTTCATCGACTGGGTGCAGCAGTCGAGCCTGCTGAAACGCGCCTTCCGCGAGGTGGCGGTGATCGGCGGCCTCGTCGAGCGGCAATATCCCGGCAAGCGCAAGACCGGGCGGCAGGTGAGCTTCTCGACCGACCTGATCTACGACGTGCTGCGCAAGTACGAGCCCGACCACCTGCTGATGCAGGCGGCGTGGGAGGACGCCCGCGCGCGCATGACCGACGTCGGCCGCCTGGCGGGTCTACTCGACCGGGCACAGGACACGATCCTGCACCAGGCGCTGGAGCGGGTCTCGCCGCTCGCGGTACCGGTGCTGGTGCTGATCGGGCGCGAGAAGGTGACCCAGGGCAGCACCGACGACGCGCTGCTGATCGAGGCGGAGGCCCTGGTGGCGGAGGCGATGGGGTAGGCCTTGCAGATTGCCCACCCCAACCCTTCCTGCAAGCGGGAGGGGCT
>CAXTUG010000332.1:0-3044 GCA_964247375.1 uncultured Sphingomonadaceae bacterium | reverse complement strand
GACCAGTCCGGCCAGGATCAGCGCCTGCGCACGCGCGCGGCTCTCCACCAGGCCGCGGTCGACGAGCAGTTGATCGGCGCGGATGCGAACCATGCCGGCATGCATAGCGGTACGGATGCGCGCCGCCAATTTCCGCGACGGCCGCCGCCCGTCAGCGCGCGTCGGGCGTGGTGCCCAGATCGATGACGCACACCGTGCGATATTGCGGGTGCGGCCCGCAGGAGACGCCGGCGAAGCGCCATTCCGGCGAGTAGAGGATCGACCGATGGCCGCGGCCGGCCACCCCGTCGTCGACGATCAGCTGCCGCACCACCTCTTCGGCGTCGGCCGGACCATAAGCTACGACTTCCGCAACCGCACCGCCGCCGCCATGCCGTCGCGCTCGCTCGCCCGGCATCGCACCGGAGCGGTCGCGGTGGCCGATCCCGCCGCCGGCCTGGTCCGCCGCAAGGTCGCCGGCGGCTGCGTCATAGAGGTCGGCGCCGGCGAGCCGCGGCAGAGCTGACTGACGCGCCACGAAGGCGATGGCCTCGTTGACGACGGCGACGCCCTCCTCCGTCTCCAGCTCCTCCTTTCGCCCGGGGTAACGCAGCAGGTTGGCATGGAAGTAGGAGCGATAACGCCGCAGCGCCTGCGCATAGGCCGCGGGATCGGTCCGGGCGGCGTTCAAGGCGTCGAGGACCTGCCGTTCCATCGGCGATCGCGCGCATGCGTGCTGCGCCGACGCGCAGAGCCACAGCAAGGCCGCCGCGCCTACCTTCCTAGCCTGCATTCAGATCCTAGCCGCCAATCTTGTCCACGTATCCGGTGCCGCACAGTCCGGAGCGGCCCCGCAACGAAATTCCACATCGTTAATGAACCGCAGATAAATCGCAGTTAACGGCGGACGGCCGCGCTGGCGCACGCACCGGCTTTTTGTTAAGTGCCTGATAGGTAAACCGCGGTAAGCGTGTTTAGTTGGGGGAGGGCGGTGATTCGGCTCGTCGCAAGGAACTATCGTTTTGGCGACGAATTGCACCACGGCACGATTATGGTTGGGCGGTAGGATGATGCGTTTTTTCGGATGGCTGGTCGCATGGGCGATGATGCTGAACATGCCCGTGAGCATGGCGGTGGAGGCGCGCGACAGCGCTGCCATCGTCAACACGCTGAACAGCGGCGGCAGGTCGGCGCTGCTGGCCGACTGCACCGATACCGCCGTGCAGCCCGTGTCGTTGCCGCAGCCGGTCCGGCGCCACACGGTGGCGCACAAGCGCCCCAGGCCTGCCGTACACAAGCTGCATCACAAGCGGGTGAAGCCCGTGCCGCACAAGGTGCACAAGAAGGTGCACCGCAAGACGGTGGCCAAGCGTCGTCCGGTGGCCCATCGGCCGGCCGTGCGCCGCGCGGCGCCGCTGCATCGCGTCACCTATGCGAAGCCGCTGTGCGTCGAGCGTACTCCTCAGGTGAACGCTATGCTGGGCCTGCCGGACATCACGCAGCCGCCCGCCATCCTGCCGGAAACGGTGGCGCAGCAGGTTACCGACATAGGGCCGACCTCCACGCCTGAGACGGCGGTTACAAACCCTGTCGAGCCCACCATTGATTTCCCACTGATCCCACCCTTGGGACCGGGCCCTGGCCCATTTGTCACGACGTTCCCGCCGCCTCTGCTCGGCGTGCCTGAACCCGCCAGTTGGGCGATGATGCTGCTGGGCTTCGGCGCGGTCGGCTGGGCTATCCGGCAGCGTCGCTTGCGGCGCATCACACGAGCTTCGGATCCGACCTGATCCAAGATTGAGCAAAGCGTCTCGCTGGCATACCGGCGAACGTCAGATCAGCGACACCCCGTCAACGTCGACCAGATCGGCACCAACATAGGTGCCGACCAGCCGTACGCGCTTCTCGACCTCGTCGACCGGCGTACGGCGCAGGTCGAGCGCGAAGCGGCCGCCGGCGTCACGGCGCAGGTAGAAGGTGCCCCCTTCCCGCAGGAGCAGGCCGGTCTCGTCGATGCGATGCCCGATTTGCATGTCTGCCGACATATAGGTGACGCTCGTCCGCGGCCATCACAGACGCACCCGAATCGGATTGCGGCCATCATGTGTTGCGTCGCAGCGACAACCTGGATCAGGGCTTCTGCCGCATGCCGACGCGACGACCGCCGCCAGGCAGCGGGCGGATGGCCTGGCAGCCCAACAGCGATACCGATGCACCGACGTTGCTGCCGGTCCAATGCCGCGACCGGTAAAATTGGCGCGGCGCCGTCTTCCCAAATCCAAAGACCTCGTGCGACAAACGTAGCCGAGTCGGACGGCCGACCGCAGCTCTGGCCGTTTTCCGCATGGCGCTCGGAAGGGGATTGTCGATGAAATGGTTCGTCGCCGCGCTGCTTGCCACGCTGTCGGCGTTCGCCTGCGACGCCACTACTTTCGTTATCGACGCGTCGACCGGGCAAGACGTGCTGTTTACGTCTTTCAGCCCCGTCATACCCTTCTCTACGCTGAGCCTGACCGGAGGGTCCGCCGACTTCACGGTTTCGTTCGACGGCTTCATCACGAGGGATGCAAGAAGCTGTCTGCGCTACCCGCCCGGCCTAGAACCAGCGGATTGCTATGCGGCCATCGATCCGATCAGCATGATCACGTCCTACACCGCCACGCCGACGTCGACGCAGGTCAGCTTCGTACTTCCGTTTGGTCTGAGCAGCGGACGAAATGGACTGATGCATTTCACTGCCACCAACGGCGGCTCCGTCTTCATCGACGTCGCCGGCGGGCAGGCTGTGCCCGAACCTGCCCCTTGGGCGCTGATGATGGCGGGATTCGGTCTGACCGGTGCGGCGCTGCGTATGCGGCGCAAGCCGGTGAGCAATCGTTCGATGCGGTGAGACGCCTGTGCGGACGGCCGGCCTTGTGATTAGAACAACGGACGTAGGCGACGCACCGGCGCCGATCAGGATGACCTCCGATCCCGTGCCCGGCCGAGGAGATGACCATGTGGTGGGCGGTGACGGGCTCGAACCGCCGACCCTCTCGGTGTAAACGAGATGCTCTACCAACTGA
>CAXTUG010000331.1:0-3079 GCA_964247375.1 uncultured Sphingomonadaceae bacterium | reverse complement strand
CGAGGGCGGCCAGATGCCGCTCCACATGCGGATCCCGAAGCGCGGCTTCAACAACATCTTCGCCAAGGATTATGCCGAGGTGAACCTGGGCGAGCTGCAGAAGTTGGCCGACGCCGGCAAGCTCGGCGACGGCGTGATCGACCATGCCGCGCTGAAGGCGGCGGGCATCGCCCGCGGCGGCAAGCATGGCGTGCGCATCCTCGGCAAGGGCGCGCTCAGCGCCAAGCTGTCGTTCCGCGTCGCCGGCGTGTCCAAGGGTGCGCGCGAGGCGATCGAGCGGGCAGGCGGTTCGGTCGAGGTGATCGATGTCGTACCGGCCAACGAGAAAGCCGCCGCCAAGAAGGGCAGCGCACTTGCGGCCAAGAAGGCGGCGCGCGCGTGAGCCGATCCCCGGCGCCTGCCGGGGAGCAAGCAGCGGGTGGCATAAGCCGATAGTGCACTATATGGAGCGGCGAGGCGGGTACGCCCGCCGCTCTTTTCATTCCGGGGTTCGATAAAGTCCGATGGCATCCGCAGCCGAACAACTGGCCGCCAACGCAAGCCTGTCGCAATTCGCCAAGGCGACCGATCTCAAGAAGCGCCTGTGGTTCACGCTGAGCGCGCTCGTCGTCTTCCGCTTGCTGTCCTACGTGCCGCTGCCCGGCATCGATCCGCGCGTGCTCGAATCGCTCTTCAACCAGACGAAGGGCGGGGTGATGGATTTCTTCAACACCTTCACCGGCGGCGCGCTCACCCGCATGTCGATCGTGGCGCTGGGCGTGATGCCCTACATTACCGCGTCGATCGTCGTGCAGCTCTCGACTTCCCTGTCGCCCAGCCTCGCCGCGATCAAGAAGGAAGGCGAGAGCGGGCGCAAGAAGCTCAACCAATATACGCGCTACGGCACGGTGCTGCTGACCGCCATCCAGGCCTACTTCATCTCGGTCGGGCTCGAGGCGTGGGGCAACAGCGCCGGCACCTCGGCGGTGATCGTCAACCCGCTGCTGTTCCGCGCGACCACGGTCGTGACCCTGGTCGGCGGCACCATGTTCCTGATGTGGCTGGGCGAGCAGATCACCAGCCGCGGCATCGGCAATGGTGTCAGCCTGATCATCATGGCGGGCATCATCGCCGGCCTGCCCGCCACCATCGCCGCCACGTTCGAGGCGGCGCGGACCGGCGCCAGTTCGCCCTTCATGGTGCTCGGCGGCTTCGTGCTGGTGATCGGCCTGATCCTGATCATCTGCTTCATGGAACGCGCGCAGCGTCGCGTGCTGATCCAGTATCCGAAACGTCAGACCCAGCGCGGCATGATGCAGGCGGACAAGAGCCACCTGCCGCTCAAGATCAACACCGCCAACGTGATCCCGCCGATCTTCGCCTCGTCGCTGCTGGCGTTGCCGCTGACGATCACCCAATTCGCGGGCAAGCACCTGAACGGCGAGAGCCGCTGGGGTGATTTCGTGATCACGCTCAACCAGTGGATCGGCCAGGATACGCCGCTCTACTTCGCGCTCTACGCCGCTGGCATCATCTTCTTTTCCTTCTTCTACACCGCGGTGGTGTTCAATCCGGAGGAGACGGCCGATAATCTGAAGCGCTACGGCGGGTTCATTCCGGGCATCCGGCCCGGCAAGAATACCGAGCTGTATCTCGATTACGTGCTGACCCGCATCACCGTGATCGGGGCGGCCTACCTGACCGCGATCTGCGTGGTGCCGGAAATGCTGATCCCGCGACATCTCGTGGGCTTCGGCGGCACCAGCCTGCTGATCGTGGTCAACGTGACGATGGACACGGTGACCCAGATCCAGAGCCACCTGCTCGCGCACCAATATGGCGACCTCATCAAGAAGGCGCGCCTCAAGGGGGGAATGCGTCGATGAAATTGCTGATCCTGCTGGGCCCGCCGGGGGCGGGGAAGGGCACGCAGGCGCAATCGCTGATGAGTCGGTACGGACTCGTCCAGCTCTCGACGGGCGACATGCTGCGCGCGGCGGTGAAGGCCGGCAGCGAGGTCGGACTGAAGGCCAAGGCGATCATGGAGGCCGGCCAGCTCGTTCCCGACGCGGTGGTGACCGCGCTGATCGCCGACCAGCTCGACAGCCAGGCGCATGCGCCCGGTTTCATCTTCGACGGCTATCCCCGCACGCAGGCGCAGGCCGAGTCGCTCGACGCGCTGCTGGCGGAGCGCGGACTGAATCTCGACCACGTGATCGAGCTCACCGTGGACGAGGAAGCGCTGGTCGAGCGGATCGCCGGCCGCTTCACCTGCGCGCGCTGCAACGAAGGCTATCACGACCGTTTCAAGCTGCCGAAGGTGGCGGGCGTGTGCGACGTCTGCCAGTCGACCGAGTTCAAGCGCCGGCCGGACGACAATGCCGAGACGGTACGCGCGCGGCTGGCGGTCTACCGCGCCGACACCGCGCCGATCCTCCCTTACTACGAGGCGAAAGGCATCGTGACGCGCATCGACGGCATGGCCGATATCGCCGACGTTTCCGCATCGATCGAGGCGGTTCTGGCGCCGGACGACCTGCCGGTCGGCTGATCGACGTCTGCGCTGTGGAACAATCGCGGCGTTTGTACGTGCGCGCTTGACTCGGCCGCGCACCCTCCCTACCTAGCCGCTATCCCATGAATCCGGCTTTCGGCCGCGCACCGGCGCGCGCCGTATTTTCGTCGTTCTGGGCTAAAGCGTCGAGATAGGGCGGTCGCCAGCCACCCTGTGGAGCAGGAGAAAGAATCGACATGGCACGTATCGCGGGTGTGAATATCCCGACCAACAAGCGCGTGGAAATCGCGCTGACCTACATTCACGGCATCGGCCCGGCCAAGGCCAAGGAAATCACCGCCAAGCTCGGCATCGCGCCGGAGCGTCGCGTCCAGGACCTGTCGGACCAGGAAGTCCTGCAGATTCGCGAGACGATCGACGCGGGCTACACCGTTGAGGGCGATCTGCGCCGGCAGGTGGCGGTGAACATCAAGCGGCTGATGGATCTCGCCTGCTATCGCGGTTTGCGCCACCGCAAGGGCCTGCCGGTTCGCGGCCAGCGCACGCACACCAATGCGCGCACCCGCAAGGGCAAGGCCAAGCCGA
>CAXTUG010000330.1:0-3091 GCA_964247375.1 uncultured Sphingomonadaceae bacterium | reverse complement strand
CGGCCACGACGACCCCTCTCGCCTTCCACTCGGCAAGCGTCAGCCAGCGGCTGAGGCGCGCATGCACACGTGGACAGCGCGGCGAGACCAGTGCCGAGCGGACGGCGGCACGATCGAAGTCCGGCGGCAGCGTCACCGCCACGCCCCACGGCGTATTCGGCTTCCAGCCTGCCTCCCGCAGATAAGCGGCGATCGACGCGAGCGCGTCGGCTTCGCTGGTCCAGATGTCGGCCTTGCCGTCGCCGTCGCCGTCCGTGCCGATCCGGAGGTAGGTACTGGGCAGGAATTGCGGATAGCCGGTCGCTCCCGCCCAGCTGCCCTTGAGCTCGGACCGGGTGAAGCCGGCATCGACCAGCTTGAGCGTCGCGATCAGCTCGGCCGTGAACAGTTCGCGCCGCCGCCCGTCATAGGCTAGCGAGGCGAAGGAGCGGATCAGGTCGTAACTGCCGGTATATACGCCGTAGCCCGTCTCCAACCCGAAGATGGCGAGCGCCACATTGCCTGGCACCCCCGTGCGCGCCTGGTTGCCGGCCAATTGTGTTCCCAACAGGCGATACCGGGTCTGGCCACGCTCGATATGCACCTGGTCGACATGGGTGCGGCGATAGGCCGCGAAGTCCATCGGACCCGAAGGTGCGCTCGTAACCGGGCCGCCCGGCTGACCCCGGTCGGCGCGGATCACGCGCGGGTTGAACGTCAGCCCCGCCGTCTCGCGGTCGAACGTTTCGGACCTCACGCCCTCGGCGATGGCGCGCGCCTGCAAGCCGGCGACGAACGCGGTGAATGCCGCGTCGGCCGCGCTGGGTTCCGGCGCCGCCGGCACGACCGCCCCCGATGCGGGCTGATCCGATGCAACGCCGGACGTCGGCATCGCCTCTCCGGCAGGGTCCTGCGCCGGAACAGGTGCGGCGCACATCATGGCGGCGAGGAGAGGCAGGCAGCGCGGGGAGATCATTGCCGCGCCCTGCCACAGCCACGGCATCAACGGAAATCCTCTTGTCGTAGTGCTGCCCCGCTGGCGCGCGGCCGCGGCCGCGACGATAAGCGCGCGCCTGGGACAGGTGGCCGAGTGGTTTAAGGCAGCGGTCTTGAAAACCGCCGTGGGTTCACGCCCACCGTGGGTTCGAATCCCACCCTGTCCGCCACATGGAGCCTGCCTGCGTTGATCGAGATCCTCTACCGCTCGCCCGCGTTAGAGGTCCGGCGGGTGGCAACCGGGGACGGGCATCGGCAGGTCGTCACCTTCGACTCCTACCATGAGCCGGCCGGGTTCGAGCGCCCGGGCTTTGGCGAGGCCTTCTTCCAGTCCGAAAACATCACGGCCATCCACGTGATGAGTCATGGCAATGACTGGTTCCAACATGCTGAATTAAAGCATGTCCTTGCGCTGATCCGCCGAGCAACCGAGGGAGCCGAACGGCTGATGGCCTACGGCTCCAGCATGGGGGGTTATGCCGCTGTCCGCTGCGCCGGCGCGATCGGCGCGCAGGTCGCCTTGGCCCTGTCGCCGCAATTCTCGCTCGATCCGCGCAGGGCGCCGTTCGAGCGGCGCTGGGTGGCCGACCAACGTCGCATCCGTTTCCTGCGTCACATCGACGGCGCGTTCCAACCGGCCTCCGAGACCTTGATCGCCTATGATCCCGCACTTGCACCGGATCGGCAGCATGCCGAGTTGATCGCGCGGGAGATCGACGTGACCTCGCTGCCGCTCCCCCATGCCGGCCATCCCGTCGGCGGCTTCCTCAGCGACGCCGGCCTGCTGCGCTCGCTCGCGCTGGGAGCGCTCGACGGAACGTTCGAAGCAGAACGATTTCTAGCCGATGCTCATCGCCGGAGGTCAAGGTCGGCGCACTGGCTCGCCAACCTGGCCGAGGCGCAGCCGACGTGGCGGCACCGCTGCAGCATTGGCCTGTCGGCACGCGCCGTCACGCTCGCGCCGGATCACGCCTCGTTGCACGCGGCGCACGCACGCTGCCTGGCAAGGGCCGGGCGTTTCGAGGAGGCCGTCGGGGCGCATCGGCAGGCGATCGCACGCGAGCCGATCGTCGACTATCTGTGGGGATTGTCGCAGACGCTGCACGCCTCCGGCGACCTGACCGCAGCCCTGGACGTCGCCGGCAAGATCAGGCGTCTGGCGCCCGCCACCGCCGGCTATCACGCCTGGGCGGCGCGGCTCTATCGACAGCAGGGCAAGGTGGGAGCGATGCGCGCGGCACTGCGGCGGGCCGTACGCCACGATCCCGGCAACCGCGTCTATCGATGGCAGCTGCTGCTCGCATCCTGGCGGGGCGCGCTGCAGCGAGTGAGACGATTATTCCGCTGATGCCGGAACGATGCGGCGACCGGCCACGCGCGCGATCGGCCACGAGACGATCAGACCGACGACGATGGCGGCCATGTCCGCGAACAAGTCGTCCCACTCGGCATCACGATGGATCCATGGCACGGCCTGGCTCAACTCGATCAATCCGCCGAAGATCGCCAACGCCGCGAACGTCCGGACCATGGAAATGCGCGGATAGGCGGCCCGCGCGAGGAAGGTGATGGTGAAGAACGCTGTTATGTGATCCAGCTTGTCCCACCAGGTCAGGTGCATCGCCTCCTTCGCCGGCAGGACCGCCTCGACATAGGCAATCGTCACGGCAGCCCAGAAGGCGACGATTGACAGGCGGCGGAGGGGCGACATGACAACGCTTCATGCTCACTGCAGTGCAGCAAGTAAAGACGAGTGATTGCTCTTCTGCCGCGTCGCATGCGAATGACGTCGTCATGAAACAGGCGAGCGAGATCGATCGGCTCATCGCCGCTGCGCATGCGTGGCGGCCTGCCCGGATGGCGCTGGCGACGGTGACCGCCACCTGGGGCTCGGCACCCCGCCCACGCGGCAGCCATATGCTGGTCCACGAGGACGGCCGGTTCGAGGGATCGGTGTCCGGCGGCTGCGTGGAGGGGGAGGTGCTTCATGCCGCTGCCGAGACGATCGCCGACGGCCTTGTGCGGCAACTGGAGTTCGGCGTGGCGGACGACAGCGCCTGGGCGGTTGGCCTTCCCTGCGGCGGCAACATCGCGCTGCTGGTTCAGCCGGTGTCCG
>CAXTUG010000329.1:0-3099 GCA_964247375.1 uncultured Sphingomonadaceae bacterium | reverse complement strand
TCGCTTCGTGCTGGAACCACGGCAACGCCCACTTCCTGCGCGGCGTGCTGCGCGACCTGATCGCGCGCGGCCATGCCGTGCGCGCGCTGGAGCCGGCCGGTAATTGGAGCCTCGCCAACCTGCTCGCCGACAATGGCGAGGCGGGGCTCGACGCCTATCGCCGGGCCTACCCCGAACTGTCTTCCACCGAGTACCAGCCCGACGCCGATCCCGCCGCGCTGGTGGGCGACGCCGAGTTGGTAATCGTGCACGAGTGGAACGATCCGGCGCTGGTCGCGGCGATCGGGACGCTGCGCAAGGCAGGCGGCCGCTTCACCCTGCTGTTCCACGACACGCACCACCGCGCCGTCAGCGATCCCGACGCGATCCGCGCCTTCGACCTCGATGGCTATGACGGCGTGCTCGCCTTCGGCGAGACCCTGTCGGACGTGTATCGCCGCTGGGGCTGGGGCGACCGGGTATGGACCTGGCACGAGGCCGCCGACACCAGGCTGTTCCACCCGCCCGCCGTCGAACAGGCGCGCGCGGGGCTCGTCTGGGTCGGCAATTGGGGCGACGGCGAGCGTACGCAGGAGCTGGAGCAGTTCCTGTTCCGGCCGGCGCAGGCCGCCGGGCTGCCGCTCGACATCTACGGCGTGCGCTACCCGGCCGAGGCGCTGGCGATGTTGGCGCGCTACGGCGTGCGCTATCACGGCTGGGCGCCCAACGCGTCGGCGCCGGACCTGTTCGCCCGGCATCTCGCCACCGTGCACGTGCCGCGCCGCTACTACAGCACGATCCTGCCCGGCATCCCGACCATCCGCGTGTTCGAGGCGCTGGCGTGCGGTATCCCGCTCGTGTCGGCGCCGTGGGACGATGCCGAGCATCTGTTCCGGCCCGGCACGGACTACTTGGCGGCCAGGGACGGCGCCGGGATGACGCAGCAGCTGTCCGCGCTCGCGAACGATCCCGACCTGCGTGCGGAGCTCGTCCACAACGGACTCGAGACGATCCGCGCCCGTCATACCTGCGCCCACCGCGTCGACGAGCTGCTGGCGATCGTCGCGCGGCTGCGCACCCCCGATCTGGAGAATGCCGCGTGAAGATCGCCTTCTACGGCTCGAGCCTGCTCTCCTCCTACTGGAACGGCGCCGCCACCTACTATCGCGGCATCCTGCGCGCATTGGCGGAGCGCGGCTATCAGGTCACTTTCTACGAGCCGGACGCGTTCGACCGGCAGCAGCATCGCGACATCGATCCGCCGGAATGGGCGCGCGTGGTGGTCTATCCCGCGACCGAGTCCGCCATGCGCGAGGTGCTGACCGAGGCTGCCGGCGCGGACATCGTCGTCAAGGCCAATGGCGTCGGCGTGTTCGACCGCGAACTGCTGGAGGGCGTCGTCGAGCACGCCCGGCCGGATGCGCTGCGCATCTTCTGGGACGTGGACGCCGCCGCCACGCTGGACGAGATGCGCGCCGATGCGTCGCATCCGGTGCTGCGCGCATTGCCCGATCTTGACATGGTGCTGACCTATGGCGGCGGCCCGCCGGTGGTGAACGCCTATCGCGGGTTCGGCGCGGCGGAGTGCGTGCCGGTCTACAATGCGCTCGATCCGACCACGCATTATCCGGTCGATCCCGATCCGCGCTTCGCCTGCGATCTCGCCTTCCTCGGCAATCGCCTGCCCGATCGCGAAGCGCGGGTGGAGGAGTTCTTTCTGAAGCCCGCCGCGCTGCTGGCAGATCGCCAGTTCCTGATCGGCGGCAACGGGTGGGACAGCAAGCCGATGCCGGCCAACGTCCGTCATCGCGGCCACGTCTACACGGCCGAGCACAACGCCTTCAACTGCACCCCGCTGGCGGTGCTGAACGTCGCGCGCGACAGCATGGCCCATGTCGGCTTCTCACCCGCAACGCGCGTGTTCGAGGCCGCGGGCGCCGCCGCCTGCCTGATCACCGACGCGTGGGAGGGGATCGAGCAGTTCCTGCAGCCTGACACCGAGGTACTGGTCGCGCGCGATGGGCAGGATGTGGCCGATCACGTCGCTGCGCTCACGCCGGAGCGGGCCGAGGCGATCGGCGCCGCGGCGCTGCAGCGGGTGCTGGCCGAGCATACCTACGCCCTGCGTGGCGCGCAGGTCGACACGCTGTTCAAGACCCATTTCGCGCGCGAGCGGGAGGCGGCATGAGGCTCGTCGTCCTCGGCCTCAGCCTGTCCTCGTCGTGGGGCAACGGCCATGCCACCACGTTTCGCGCATTGCTGAAGGCGTTCGCCGCGCGTGGTCACGACATTCTCTTTCTGGAACGGGACGTGCCCTGGTATGCCGGCCAGCGCGACCTGACTGATCCGGATTTCTGCCGGCTCGCTTACTATCGCGACCTGGCGGAACTGGCGCAGTGGCGGCCCCAGATCGCCGCGGCCGACGCGGTGATCGTCGGCTCCTACGTGCCGGAGGGCGTCGCCGTCGCCCGCTTCGTGCAGAGAGCAGCGGAGGGCGTCACCGCCTTCTACGATATCGACACGCCGGTGACGCTCGCCAAGCTGGAGCGCGGCGACTTCGAATATCTCTCGCCGGAGGTCATCCCCGGTTACGACGTCTATCTGTCCTTTACCGGCGGCCCGACGCTGCAGCGGATCGAGCAGGTCTATGGCGCACCGGCGGCGCGCGCGCTCTACTGCTCGGTCGACCCCGACCAGTATCAGCCGGTCGACACGCCCGAGCGCTGGGACCTGTCCTATCTCGGCACCTACAGTCCAGACCGGCAGCCGACGCTCACCCGGCTGCTGGTCGACGTGGCGCGAGCGCTGCCGCAGCGGCGCTTCGCCGTCGCCGGTCCGCAATATCCCGCGGAAATCGACTGGCCGGCCAATGTCGAGCGGATCGAGCATCTGCCGCCGGCCGAGCATGCCGCCTTCTACGCGGCGTCGCGCTTCACGCTGAACGTGACCCGCGCCGACATGATCGCCGCCGGCTGGTCGCCCTCGGTCCGGCTATTCGAGGCGGCCGCGTGCGGTACGCCGATCATCTCCGACCGCTGGGACGGGATCGGGACGCTGTTCGTGCCGGAGCGCGAGATCCTGCTGGCGGACAGTGCGACGGACGTGATCGCCGCGCTGGAC
>CAXTUG010000328.1:0-3103 GCA_964247375.1 uncultured Sphingomonadaceae bacterium | reverse complement strand
ACGACGAACTGAACAGCGCCTATGGCGACAAGATCGAGGCGTCGCTGAAGACCAAGGTCGCCGCGGCGCGCACCGACGCCAAGTGCAGGTGAGGAGCTCCCCTCCCGCTCGCGGGAGGGGTCAGGGGTGGGCACGCCGGAGCGGCGCAGGTCGCTTGTGAGGACGCCCCACGCCAACCCCTCCCGCAAGCGGGAGGGGCTTCTTCGGTTTCAGGCCGAGCTGGACACGTTGGCACCGGCGGGCCGGATCGGCATCGCCGTGTCGGGCGGACCGGACAGCGTGGCGCTGCTGCTCCTCGCCCATGCCGCGCGGCCGGGGTCGGTCACCGCCGCAACCGTAGACCACGGATTGCGGCCCGATGCGACGGCCGAAGCGGCGATGGTCGCGTCGCTCTGCGCCTTGCTGGGCGTGCCGCATGCAATCCTGCCCGTGACCGTCGCCGACGATCCTGCGGGCCGGCAGGCCGCCGCGCGCAAGACACGCTACCGCGCTCTGGGCGACTGGGCGGCGCAGGAGGGCGTCGCCTGGCTCGCTACCGCACACCACGCCGACGACCAGGCCGAGACCCTGCTGATGCGCCTGGATCGGGGTGCGGGGCTCGCCGGATTGGCAGGCGTACGGCGGGCGCGGCCGCTGGCGGAAGCGCCGGGCGTGACGCTGATCCGGCCGCTGCTCGGCTGGCGCAAGGCCGAGCTGGAGGCGGTGGTCGAAGCGGCCGGCATCGTGCCGGTGCGCGATCCGTCGAACGCGGATCCGCGGTACGACCGCACCCGTGCCCGCATCGCGCTGCAGGCCGGCTGGCCCGACCCGATGCGGGCGGCGGCGGCGGCCCACCACCTGGCCGAGGCCGAGGAGGCGCTGGTCTGGGCGGCCGACGCGACAGCCGCGACGCGGGTCACGCTGTCGGACGGGACGGCGACGGTCGATGCCGCCGGACTGCCGCGCGAGCTGCGGCGCCGGCTGCTGCTGGCCGCACTCGCGCGGCTCGGCGAGGCGGCGCCGCGCGGCGACTCGGTCGACCGCTTGCTGGACAAGCTCGACCGTGGCCGGATCGCGACGCTCGCCGGCTGGCGCTGCGATCCTGGACCACCCTGGCGCATCGCCGCCGCACGCCCGCGTCGATCACACTGATGGAGGCTGTTCCATTGCCATTAACATCATCGTGCCTATGTAGGAGCTTGAAGAAAGGCTGACGCGCGCATGAAGGACGACAAGGAGCCGCAGAGCGGCAATCCGCTGGTGAAGAATCTGGCGATCTGGCTGGGCATCCTGCTGGCCGTCGTCCTGTTCGTCTCGCTGTTCGAAGGCAGCTCCAAGAGCGCGGCCGGCAACAGCGTCGCCTATTCCGACTTCCTGTCGGCGGTGGACGCAGGCTCGGTGCGCGAGGCCGACATCGGCGACGGCGTGATCACCGGCAAATATACCAACGGCACGACCTTCAAGACCTTCTCCATTCCCGATCCGACGCTGACGCAGCGGCTGGCCGGCAAGGGCGTGACCTTCCGCGGCCGCCCGGCCGAGCAGGCGAGCCTGTGGCAGTACCTGCTGGTCAACTCGATGCCGTTCCTGATCCTGGTCGGCATCGGCTGGGTCATCATGCGGCAGATGCAGAAGAATGCCGGCTCCGGCGCGATGGGCTTCGGCAAGAGCCGCGCGCGCATGTTGACCGAGAAGCAGGGCCGCATCACCTTCGACGACGTCGCCGGCATCGACGAGGCGCGCGAGGAGCTGCAGGAGATCGTCGATTTCCTGAAGGATCCTTCCAGGTTCGCCCGGCTCGGCGGCAAGATCCCGAAGGGGGCGCTGCTGGTCGGCTCGCCCGGCACCGGCAAGACGCTCCTGGCGCGCGCCATCGCGGGCGAGGCCAAGGTGCCGTTCTTCACCATCTCCGGTTCCGACTTCGTCGAGATGTTCGTCGGCGTCGGCGCGAGCCGCGTGCGCGACATGTTCGAGCAGGCCAAGAAGTCGGCGCCGTGCATCGTCTTCATCGACGAGATCGACGCGGTCGGCCGCCATCGCGGTGCGGGCCTGGGCAACGGCAATGACGAGCGCGAGCAGACGCTGAACCAGTTGCTGGTCGAGATGGACGGCTTCGAGGCGAACGAAGGCATCATCATCATCGCCGCGACCAACCGGCCCGACGTGCTCGATCCCGCTTTGCTGCGTCCCGGCCGGTTCGACCGGCAGGTGGTGGTGCCGCGGCCGGACATTGAGGGCCGCGAGAAGATCCTGTCGGTACACGTCAAGAAGCTGCCGCTGGCGCCCGACGTCGACATCCGCACGATCGCGCGCGGCACGCCCGGCTTCTCCGGCGCGGACCTCGCCAACCTCGCCAACGAGGCGGCTCTGCTCGCCGCGCGCAAGGGCAAGCGCCTGATCGCGATGCGCGAGTTCGAGGAGGCCAAGGACAAGGTCATGATGGGCGCCGAGCGCAAGTCCATGGTCATGACCGAGGACGAGAAGCGTGCGACCGCCTATCACGAGGCAGGCCATGCGCTGGTCTCGCTGCACGTGCCGGGCTGCGATCCGCTGCACAAGGTGACGATCATTCCGCGCGGCCGTGCGCTGGGCGTGACCTGGAACCTGCCGGAGCGCGACCGCTACTCGATGACGATGAAGCAGATGAAGGCGCGGCTCGCGTGGTGCTTCGGCGGGCGTATCGCGGAGCAGCTGATCTACGGTCAGGACGAGCTCAACACCGGCGCGTCCAACGACATCCAGCAGGCGACCGAGATGGCGCGCTCGATGGTCATGGAATATGGCATGAGCGACAAGCTTGGCTGGCTGCGCTATCGCGACAACCAGGACGAGGTGTTCCTCGGCCACTCGGTGTCGCGCAGCCAGCAGATGTCGGAGGAGACCGCGCGGCTGATCGACACCGAGGTGCGCCGGCTGGTCGAGGAAGGCGAGACCAAGGCGCGCGAGGTGCTGACCGACAACCTCCACGAACTGCACCGCCTGGCGGCCGCCCTGCTCGAATATGAGACGCTCACCGGCGACGAATCCAAGCGTGTGATTGCGGGCGACGACATCGGCCGCGAGGACCCGTCCTCGCGCGCACCGCGGCAGCTCTCCGCCGGCGGCGCCTCCATTCCCAAGAGCC
>CAXTUG010000327.1:0-3114 GCA_964247375.1 uncultured Sphingomonadaceae bacterium | reverse complement strand
GGTGATGCGGACGAGCCCCGAGGACGGCGCCAAGGTCGCGGCCGCAATCCGTGCGGCGGAGGCGACCACCGACGGCGAGGTCAACGCGATCGTCGCCGCCTCGTCCGACAGCTATCACGACGTCGTGCTGCACTGGGCGCTGCTGCTCGCGCTGCTGCCGCCGGCGCTCGCCGCGGCGTGGCCGCACCTGCTCGAATGGAGCGCATCGTGGTTCAGCCCGTGGGAAGCGCCGCCGCTGCGGCTGATGCTGACCCTGCTGCTGGTCGAGACGATCCTCGTCTTCCTGCTGGCGCGCTATTTTCTCGGCATAAGGGCCATCCGCTTCGCGCTGGTGCCGGCATCGACCAAGGTGCGCCGGGTGCGGCAGCGGGCGATCATGCTGTTCCGCACCGGCACCGAGGCGCGCACGCTGTCGACCACCGGCGTGCTGCTCTACCTCAGCCTGGCGGAGCGGCGCGCGGAGATCGTCGCCGACGCCGCGATCCACGCCAAGGTGCAGCAGGAAGTCTGGGGCGAGGCGATGGCGGCGCTGATCGAGGCGATGCGCGACGGGCGGCCCGGCGACGGCATGGCCGCGGCGATCGCGCGGATCGGCCAGGTGCTCGCCCAGCACTTCCCCCGCACCGGCACCGATCCCAACGAGCTGCCCGACCGGCTGATCGAGCTGTGAGCGCCGCACCGGACGCGCCGGAGATCGTCTGGCAGGGCAAGTACATCACCGTGCGGCGAGCGGGCACGTGGGAATATGTCGGCCGTGCGCGCGACATCCAGGCCGCGGTGATCCTGGCGATCGTCGACGGCGACGTGCTGCTGGTGGAGCAGTATCGCGTGCCGCTAGGCGGCCGGTCGCTCGAACTGCCGGCGGGGCTGGTCGGCGATACCGAGGCGGGCGAGCAGATCGAGATCGCGGCCGCGCGCGAGCTGGAGGAGGAGACGGGCTACCGGCCGGAGCGGATCGAGATCATCGGCCGCTTCGCCTCGTCGCCCGGCATGGTGTCGGAGACCTTCAGCCTGGTACGCGCGACCGGCCTCATGAAAGTCGGCGAGGGCGGCGGCGAGCCGGGCGAGGACATCATCGTGCATCGCGTGCCGCTGACGCAGGTCGCGGAGTTCGTCGCCGCCAGGCGGGCCGAGGGCCTGTTCATGGACGTCAAGCTGCTCGTGCTGCTGGGTGCGGGGTTGGTGACGGAGGACAAATAAGCCCTCTCCCCCTGAAGGGGAAAGGGAGTGCTAACCCATAGCAAATCGCGCTTACATTTCGCGAAAGCTCAGCTCATCGAGCAGCTTTTCAGCCGATTTCCTCTCTTGCCCGCACTTGGCACGGCCCCTGCAGAGCAATCGGTATCGTCGGATGGTCGACGGTGCATTGCTTCAGGGAGACTGATCATGACCAACACTGCTTCTTCGTTCGCCGCCCAGTTCGGCGTCGGCTTCGTGTCGTTCCTCGTCAGCGCGGTTTGCATCTTCGCCGCCGCCGGCCCGGTTCCGTTCGCCGCCTGATGCGCGCCGATCTGCACCGGGAGGAGATGATGATCCGCGATCGTCGGAAGGGGGTGCCGAGCCGCGGCCTGCTGCTCGGCACCTGCACCAGCGTCGCCGAGCAGAGCGGGGTCGCCGCGCCGCTCGTGCGCGCCGCCACGATCGTCGCGCTGTGCCTGTGGTTCAAGCTGGCGCTGCTGCTCTATTGCGGCGGTGCGCTCTACTACCGCTTCCGGCGCTGAGGCGCCGCGTTCTTACGGACGGCCCGCCGCGGCCGGCGGTTGGGCGCCGTCGAGCGCCGGCTCGGTCGCCGTCGCCGGCAGTTCCTTCCCCATCGCCGCCGCCACCTTCTCCGCCGCGGCCATGCCCCGCAGCACGTTGCCGCCCGCCACCTTCGCCACGTCGGCGTCGCTCCACCCGCGGCGCAGCAGCTCCGCCAGCAGGGCAGGGTAGGTCGCGACGCTGTCCAGCCCCTGCGGCAGGGCGTTGCCGACCCCGTCAAAGTCGGAGCCCAGGCCGACATGGTCGATTCCGGACACTTTGGCGATATGCTCGATATGGTCGGCGACCTCGCCCAGCGTCACGACCGGCGCGGAATGCGCCTTCTCCCACTCGGCCAGCGCCGCGGCGGCCTTGTCCGGCTGGCCGATATAGAGGCCGCCGAACGGCGGCGCGTTCAGGCGCACCTTCTCCGCCGCCTCGTCGGCCGACCAGCGGCGATAGGCGTCCGAGACATAGGCGCGTGCGAAATTGACCATCACCACGCCGCCGTTCGCGGTCACCTGCCGCAGCACGGCGTCGGATACGTTGCGGGGATGATCGTCGATCGCCCGCGCACTCGAGTGCGAGAAGATCACCGGCGCCCTGCTCTCCCGCAGCGCCGCGATCATCGTCGCCTCGCTGACGTGGCTCAGGTCGACCAGCATGCCGAGCCGGTTGAGCTCGTGCACGACCGCCACGCCGAAGGGGGTCAAACCGCCGTGCTGGGGATCGTCGGTGGCCGAATCCGCCCACTCGATCGTGCGGGAGTGGGTGAGCGTCAGGTAGCCCGCGCCGAGCGCGCGGTAGGCGCGCAGGACCGGGAAGCTCAGGGCGATCTGGTTGCCGCCTTCGACCCCGATCATGCTGGCGATGCGGCCGGCCCGGTGGATGCGGCGCACGTCGTCGGCGGTGACAGCCAGCTGGAACGTGTCCGGATAGCGCGCGACGATCGCGCGGACCAGGTCGATCTCCTCCAGCGTCTCCTTGACCTGTTCCAGCGGCGGCAGCGTCGCCGCGACCCACACCGACCAGAATTGCCCGCCGATCATGCCCTGCCGCAGCCGTGCGATGTCGGTGTTGTACGGCACCGGGCGGCGATCGAGACCGTGCGTGAGGTCCATCGTCCAGCGGCCCTCGCCCTCCTGATCCCGCAGCGCCTCCGCCCAGTCGTTATGGCCGTCGATCAGCGGCGTCGCCTTGAGGATGCGGGCGACCCGTGCGGCGTAGGGATCGGCCGGTTGGGCGAGGGCGCGGCGATTGCGACCGCGATGATCCCGTTCCTGCTGGCGGCGATCACGATCTCATGGTTCGGCATGCAGCGCCGCAAGTGGCAGCAAGGTTCAGACAAATGACCGAAACCGCAGCAGACGGAAG
>CAXTUG010000326.1:0-3119 GCA_964247375.1 uncultured Sphingomonadaceae bacterium | reverse complement strand
GATCGGCGGCCTGGGCGAGCGCGAGCTGTTCGTCGCCGCCGGGCTGTTCACGGTCATGGCGGCGGCGGCCGTGATGGAACTGCTGCACCTGTCGACCGCGCTCGGCGCCTTCGTCGCCGGCGTGATGCTGGCGGATTCGCCCTACCGCCACGAACTGGAGTCCGACGTCGAGCCGTTCCGCACCGTCCTGCTCGGCCTCTTCTTCATCGCCATCGGCATGCGGCTCGACCTGCACGCGATCGTCGCGCGTCCGTTGTTCGTGGTCGGCATGGCGCTGGCGGTGGTGGCGGTGAAGACGACGATCATCTTCCTGATCGCGCTGGCCTTCCGCATGGAGCGCCGCTCCGCCTTCGCTGCCGGGCTGCTGCTGAGCCAGGGCGGCGAGTTCGGCTTCGTGCTGTTCGGCCAGGCCGCGGCCGCGCAGCTGATCGCGCCGGAGGCGGCGAGCCTGTTCAGCGCGATCGTGACGCTGTCGATGGTGACCACCCCGTTCCTGATGAAGGTCGCGACCCGCTTCAACCGATCGCGCGAGACGGCGAAGCGGGACGATCTCGACGGACCGGAAGCGGCGGACCAGGCGAGCGCGATCGTCGTCGGCTACGGTCGCTTCGGACAGACGGTCACGCAGATGATGATGGGCGCCGGCATCTCGGTGACGATCATCGACAGCGATGCCGAGATGATCGACGTCGCCGCCCAGTTCGGCGCCAAGGTCTATTACGGCGACGGCACGCGGCTCGACCTGCTCAAGCAGGCGGGCGGCTACGACGCACGCACGATCGTGTTCGCGATGGACAAGGACCAGCTCAGCCGCGAGGAGCTGGAGCTGGCACTGAAGACCTTCCGCCAGGCCGCGATCTTCGTGCGCGCCTATGATCGTCGCGCCTTGATGCGGTATCGGGGACTCGATACCGCGGCGGTGATCCGCGAAGTGTTCGAGAGCGCCGTGCTGATGGGCCGCCGGGTGCTGAAGACGCTGGCGGTCGAGGATGACCGGATCGCGCGGATCGAGGCGGCCTATCGCACGCGCGACAAGGAGCGGCTGCGCGTCCAGGCCGACAAGGGCGTCTTCTCCGAAGAGGCGCGTACGATGTTTCCGCTGAACCGGCCGCTGCTCGAAGACGAGATGTGAGCCGCCGTCTGTTCGCACTGGCGGCCTTGTCGGCCGCGCTGGCGGTCGCAGCCGGCGCGTTCGGCGCGCATGGTGCGAGCGGCCGCGCCGTGGAGTGGCTGCGCACCGGCGGCCAGTATGAACTGACGCATGCGATCGGTGCGATGCTGGCGCTTCAGCAGCGGGCGAGGGCCGCGGCGGCGCTGCTGCTGGCCGGTTCGCTGCTGTTCGCGGCCACCCTCTATGCGATGGCCCTAGGCGGTCCCCTGTGGCTAGGCGCCGTGACGCCGCTCGGCGGTTTGGGCATGATTGCCGGCTGGCTGCTGCTGGCGCGCCACATGTTCGCGGCGACACCGGACGCGCACTAGGCGATCACCGGCGAGCATGGATAATCCGATCAGCGCCCTTGCCGTGCGCCTTCACCAGGCGTTGATCGAGCCCGCGCTCGTGCTCGCGCTCCGCAGTAAGCGGCTGCGCATGCTCGGTTTGGAACGGCTGCCCGACGAGGCACTCGCAGTCGAGTGGCACCGGCCGGAGGCGTGTCGTGCGCCCTGTCCGCTGCACACCGATGCCGTCCCCAAGCTGCTGCGCCGCTACGCCCGCGGCGTGCCCGGCCGCGATCGCGGGGCAACCCACGTCCAGCTGACGCCGATGATTGTTCCGCTCGCCGAAGTGGCGGACATGAGCGCGCTTGAGGCGATGCTGAAGCGGCGCTCCTCGCGCAGCATGTCGAAGGTGCGGGCGGCGGAGCGGCGCGGCTATCGGGTGCGGCAGTTCATGCTGGCCGCGCACGTGGCCGACATGCACGCGATCCGCACGTCGATGGCCTTTCGGGCCGCGGGGCCGGTGTTCGACCGCTGGTTCCTGAAGCCGCACCATATCGATACGCCGGCCAGTGAACCCATGGCGGTGGCGGCACCCTGCTGTCCGGTGCACTGGACGATTTGGTGGGGCGTGTTCGCGCCCGCGCCGGGACACCAGCAGAACGGCGTGCAGGTGGACGAGCGGCTGGTCGCTTACGTCAAGGTCATGCGGATCGGCGACGTGGTCCATTATACCGAGATCATGGGGCACCGCGACCATCTCGGTGCGAACGTAATGCTGCAGCTTCACCATGCGATCCTGCGCTGGCTGGTCGAGGCGCCGGAGCCTGCCGCCCGGGGAGCACGGGTGTTGCTCTACGGCGCTGCCGAGCATGGCGGGGCAGGGCTGCTGACGTGGAAGAAGCGCGCCGGGTTCAGGCCGGGGTGGTTAAGGGTGGCTGGCGCAGCCCAACTCTCTCCTCCCTCCGTTCGCTCCGAGTAGCTGTCTCGACAGGCTCGAACCTTACTCGACACGAACGGCACAAGAGAAAAAGGCCGCCCGGACACGATCCGGACGGCCTCCTGCAACTCGATACCGCGAGAAGATCAGCCTTGGTCGGCCGGTCCACCCACCGCCGGCGCCTCGGCGGCGATCGCGCCGGGCTCCGCATTGGGGTCATAGGCCTCGGTGAAGCCCGCCTCGTCGCGCTCGAACATCTGCGCCATGACGTCGACGCCCTGCGCCTGCAGCTCGGCCTCTTCCGGCGAGCGGGCGACGTTGACCTTGACCGTCACCGACACTTCCGGGTGCAGCGCGACCCGCACCTCGTTCATGCCGATTGTCTTGATCGGCTTGTCCAGCACGATCTGGCTCTTGGCGAGCTTGGCGCCGTCCGCGGTCAGCGCCTCGGCGAGGTCGCGGGCCGATACCGAGCCGTAGAGCTGGCCGGTGTTGGACGCCTGACGGATCAGGGTGATGGTCTTGCCGTCGATGCCCTTCGACGCCTTCTCGGCATCGCCGCGGCGGGCGGCATTGTCCGCCTCGATCTGGGCGCGGTTGGCTTCGAAGACCTTCCTGTTGGTGTCGTTGGCCCGCAGCGCCTTCTTGTTCGGCAGCAGGTAGTTGCGGGCGAAGCCGTTCTTGACGGAAACGACGTCGCCGATGGCGCCGAGCTTCTCGACGCGTTCGAGCAGGATCACGTCCA
>CAXTUG010000325.1:0-3153 GCA_964247375.1 uncultured Sphingomonadaceae bacterium | reverse complement strand
CTGGCGCAGGCCGGCGTGCGTACCGACCTGCTCGAGCGCAGCAGCGGCGCGTACGATCCCGTCTGCGGCGGGTTCCTCGGCTGGGACGCCCTGGCTGCGCTCGACCGCCTCGGCATCGATCCCTGGACGCTCGGCGCCCGCACGATCACGCTGCTCCGCGTCGTCGCCGGGCAGGCGGTCGTCGAAGCGCGCCTGCCGCATCGCGCCGCCGGCCTCTCGCGCCGTACGCTCGACGCAGCGCTGCTGCAGCGCGCCGGGATCGAGGGAGCGGCGGTCCATCGCGGTGCCGCCGTGCGCGAGATCGGGCCGGAGGACGTACGGCTCGCCGACGGCGCCGTACTGACCCCCGACAGCCTGTTCCTGGCGACCGGCAAGCACGACGTGCGCGGTGCGGCGCGCGATACGGCACGACGCGGCAATGTCGGCCTGCGCACCACGGTCGCAGCAACGCCGGACCTGGACGGCTGGATCGAGCTGCACCTGCTCGCCGGCGGCTATGCCGGCCTGGCGATGCAGGAGGACGGCACCGCCAACCTCTGCCTGACGGTCGGTCGCGCGCGGCTGGCCGCCGTGGAAGGCTCGGCCGATCGCCTGATCGACAGCCTTGCCGCGGAGGCGCCGCGGCTGCTCGACCGTTTCCGAAATGGCCGACGATCGGGATGGTCGGCCATCGCGGCGGTGCCCTACGGTTGGCGTGCCGCGTCGACGACGGCGGGACGGTTCCGGATCGGCGATCAGGCCGCGGTGATCGCGTCCCTGGCGGGCGACGGCGTCGCCATCGCACTCGCGAGCGGCCGGACGGCGGCGGAGGCGTGGCTCGCCGGCGGTGCGGATGCGGCGCAGGTCTTTCAGCGCGGCTTCGCGCGTCGCGCGTATCGGCCGATCAGCATGGCGGAACGACTGCGCTACGCCGCCGAGCGGCCGGCCCTGGCGGCACCGCTCACCCGAACGCTGGGGCTGCTGCCCGCATCCCTCGGCCTTGCCGCACGGCTGACCCGTATCGGCATCTAATGATATCCGCTACGAGCAACCGCGTGCGGCGGTGTAGTGGGGTTGTAGTACAGCATGATCCGCGATAATCGGTCGCTGCCGCAATGCATCGTCCGCAACGTTCTTCCGCGCCCGGGCGCGCCCGCCGGACCGGCCGCTTGATCCTGCGGACGATCCTGTTCGGCACGCTGGCCGCCGTCGCGGCGCTGGTCGTCGCCGTGCTGGTCAGCATGGCGTCGCTGCCGGCGTTCAACGCCCTGACCCAGCAGCCCAACGGGCAGACCGTGCGCGTCCATGCCGCCGACGGCAGCCTGCTGGTGTCGCTCGGGCCGAGCTACGGCGAGTGGCTGCCCTATGACCGCATTCCGTCGACGATGCGCGACGCGATCGTCGCCGTGGAGGACCGCCGCTTCTACAGCCATATCGGCATCGATCCGATCGGCATCGCCAGGTCGGTCTACGTCGCCCGCCGCCTGCACGACAATGGCCGCCGCCTGCAGGGCGCCTCCACCATCACCCAGCAGCTGGCGCGCAACATCTTCCTGACCAGCGCCTACAGCTTCGGACGCAAGTTCCGCGAGGTGATCCTGGCGCTGGCGATGGAGCGGAAATTCTCCAAGCAGCAGATATTGGAGCTCTACCTCAACCGCGTCTATTTCGGCGGCGGCGCCTACGGCGTGGACGCTGCGAGCCGTAAATTCTTCGGTCATCCCGGCAGCCAGATGAACCTGGCCGAGGCGGCGATCGTCGCCGGCCTCGTCAAGGCACCGTCCCACTACTCGCCTTCGGCCGACGCGCAGGCGGCGCGCGACCGCGCCAAGGTCGTGCTCGACGTGATGGTCGACGCCGATGCCATCACCCCGGCGCAGGCGGCCGGCGCCCATCTCGACCGGGTGACCTTCGCGCCCGAGCCCAAGCAGAACAGCGTCCGCTACTTCACCGACTGGGCGCTTGCGCAGCTCGACACGCTGGTCGACGAGCAGACCGCGCCCATCGACGTGTGGACCACGCTCGACCTGCGCATGCAGCGCGCCGCCGACGACGCGATCCGGCGCAACACGCCGGCCGGCGCGCAGGGTGCATTGGTCGCGATGGAGAATGACGGCGCCATCCGGGCGATGGTCGGCGGCACCGACTATGTCTCGTCCATCTACAACCGTGTGACCCAGGCGCAGCGCCAGCCCGGCTCCGCCTTCAAGCTGTTCGTCTACCTGGCGGCGCTGGAGAGCGGCGTGAAGCCGAACGATCCGGTCACCGATGCGCCGATCACGATCGAGGGCTGGACGCCGCGCAACAGCTCGCGCCGCAATCTCGGCCAGATCGACGTGCGCAACGCTTTCGCCTTCTCGATCAACACGGTCGCGGCGGAACTGGGGCAGAAGGTCGGCTTCGACACGGTCGCCGACATGGCGCACCGCTTCGGCATCACCACGCCGATCAACACGCATCCGTCGATGGTGCTCGGCACGTCCGACGTACGCCTGATCGAGCTGACCCGCGCCTTCGCCGCCGTCTCCAACAACGGCGTGGCGGTGGCGCCCTACGGCATCACCAAGGTCAGCACCACCGACGGCACGGTGATCTATCAGCACCAGGCCGAGCAGCCGCGCGTGCTGGTGGCGCCGTTCGTCGCCGCCGAGATGACCGACCTCCTCCAGACCGCGGTCAATACCGGCACCGCGCGCGCCGCCCAGATCGGTCGGCCGGTCGCGGGCAAGACCGGCACGACCTCGTCCAACAAGGACGGCTGGTTCCTGGGCTTCTCCAGCGGGCTCACCACCGGCGTGTGGATGGGCCGCGACGATGCCAAGGCGCTGCCCGGCCTGCAGGGTGGCCGCAACCCCGCCCAGGCCTTCTCCGCCTTCATGCAGGCGGCGCTGCGGACGCGTCCGGCGCAGAGCTTCCAGACCGAGGTGACCCTGCCCGAGTGGCAGCTGGAGCCGGACGAGGAGGCCTATTACGGCGATCCCGACCAGGGCCTTAACGGTGAGCTGGCGGCGCCCGACGCCAACCCCGACGAGGCCTTACCGCCGCCGCCGACCGCAGCGCGGGGGCGGTGCCCTCGGCGGCATAGGCCTTCTGCACCGACAGGGCCTGGTTATGCGCCGCCTTCTGCTGGGCGACGTAGGCGGCGTCGCGCGCCGGGCCGCTCTCGGCGCGGAG
>CAXTUG010000324.1:0-3208 GCA_964247375.1 uncultured Sphingomonadaceae bacterium | reverse complement strand
TAGCGCTCGCCGCAACCGTCATCTTCTGGCTCAATCAATGAGTCCTGAGCCTAGTTATCGAGATCGAAGGCTCGGACCAGCAATAGTCTTTCCATAGTCATCGCATGCAACAATCCCGATTGATCGCCGCTGTCTGCCTTCAATCTTGCCCCGCAACGTCGCGCCCATTTCGGCCCACCCAACATGCTTGGCGGCGAAAACATATGCGAATGCTACGGCTTTCGCCGCCTATCGACCTCGTAAAGCTATGCCCGCGCGATCATACCGCGGCTTCTTTGACGAGAAGGAAGCGCATGGCGCCCAGCTTGCCGGCAAACGCGACGCCGCAGGAAGATGCGCACGCGCATGGCGACAGCACGGCGGTGCTCGCGCTCGGCGCACTCGGCGTGGTCTTCGGCGATATCGGGACCTCCCCGCTCTACGCGCTGAAGGAGAGCTTCATCGGCCATCACCCGCTGACCGTCGACCAGCCGCACGTCTACGGGGTATTGTCGCTCATCTTCTGGACGATGATGCTGGTCGTCACGGTCAAATATGTCGTGATCATCCTGCGCGCGGACAATCATGGCGAGGGCGGCAGCCTCGCGCTGCTCGCGCTGATCGCCGACAGGGTGGGGACGCGCAGCTGGACCACCGGCATTGTCATGCTCGGCATCCTCGCTACCGCCCTGTTCTACGGCGATGCGATCATAACGCCCGCCATCTCGGTCCTGTCGGCGGTCGAAGGACTGACCGTGGTGGAGAGCGGGCTGACGCGGCTCGTCCTGCCGATCGCGATCGCCATCATCTTCGGCCTGTTCGCGTTTCAGTCGCACGGCACGGCCCGTGTCGGTGCGATCTTCGGGCCGATCATGCTGTTCTACTTCGTCATCCTCGCCGTGCTGGGACTGACCAACATCGTGCACCGGCCGGAGATACTCTACAGCGTCAACCCGCTCTGGGCGGTCCGCTTCTTCCTGGTCGACTTCAAGCTCGCCTTCCTCGCGCTGGGCTCGGTCGTGCTGGCCGTCACCGGTGCCGAGGCCTTGTATGCCGACATGGGGCATTTCGGGCGGCGGTCGATCTCGATTGCCTGGCTGTACCTGGCGCTGCCCTGCCTGATGCTCAACTATATGGGCCAGGGTTCGCTGCTGCTGGCGTCGCCGGAGGCTGTCGAGAACCCCTTTTTCCTGATGGCGCCTGCTGCGCTGCGGCTGCCGCTGGTGCTGCTCGCCACCGTCGCCACCGTCATCGCCAGTCAGGCGGTGATCTCCGGCGCCTTCTCGGTCACCCAGCAGGCGGTGCAGCTGGGATTCCTGCCACGCCTGCGCATCCTGCATACGAGCGAGCGCGCGATGGGCCAGATCTACGTGCCGCTGGTCAACTACACGCTGCTGGTGCTGGTGATCGCGCTGGTCGTCGGGTTTCGCAGCTCGGGCAATCTCGCCGCGGCCTACGGTATCGCCGTGACCGGCACGATGTTCATCACCGCCTGCATGACTGGCGTGCTGACCTGGTCGGTGTGGAAGTGGCCACCGGTGCTGGCGGTCGGCGTGACGGCGGCGTTCCTGCTGATCGACGGGCTCTATTTCGCTTCCAACCTCACCAAGATCCCCGACGGAGGCTGGTTCCCGCTGCTGGTGGCGGCGTTCGCCTTCACCTTGCTGACCACCTGGGGTCGCGGCCGGCAGATCATGCGCGCACGGCTGCGCGAGGATGCCATGTCGGTCGAGCTGTTCGCCAAGACCACGCAGCATCTGAAGCGGGTGTCCGGCACCGCCGTATTCATGTCGTCAAGTCACGGGGGTATTCCCCATGCGCTGCTGCACAACGTCAAGCACAACAAGGTCGTCCACCAGCGCGTGATCATCGCGACGATATTGATCGAGAAGATACCGCACGTAGCGGATGACCATCGGCTCGAGGTCGAACAGATCGGCGAAGCGCTGCATCGTGCGGTGATCCTCTACGGCTTCATGGACGAGATCGACGTGCCGCTGGCGCTGTCCCGGCCGGGCGCATGGGAGCCGCCGCTCAAGCCGATGGACGTCAGCTACTTCCTGGGACGGCAGACGCTGATCCCGTCCGACAAGCCGGGCATGGCGATCTGGCGCGAACGGCTGTTCGCCTGGATGGTGCGCAACGCCGAGAGCGCGATGGATTTCTTCAAGCTGCCGATCAACCGCGTGGTCGAGCTCGGATCACAGCTGGAGATCTGACATGGTAATCGCAATGCCGGACAACATAGGTTTGGGATAGTCTGGCTCGCTCAAATACTATGCAAAACCTACGCCTACGCGGCATTCCACGTCTCGATAACTAACGTCCGACCTGCCTAATGCGCCGTCCTCCATGGCGCGCCATCTGCGGCGCGCCGTTTTCTTCTGGGGACGAAAATGACGTTCAAGGTAGCCGCGTCGATCGCGGCATTCGCGCTTCTTCCCGTGGCGAGCATGGCGCAGGCGCAGAGCCAGCCGGTCGGGGACACGAGCGACAAGGCGACGCTGCCGCCCGCCGCCGCGGCGCCGCCCGCACCCGCCACCTCCGACTTCACGATCACCGGCAGCGCCGCCATCGTATCGCAACATCGTTTCCGCGGCATCTCGCAGTCGGACAACAAGCCGGTGGTGCAGGGCGCCTTCACGGTCGCCCACTCGTCCGGCTTCTACCTGTCGACCTGGGGATCGAGCGCGTCCGCCAACGACGCGGTGAACCTCGGCGGCACCGAGATCGACGTCTATGGTGGCTACACCCATGCGCTCGGCAAGAGCGGCGTGACGGTCGACGCCGGCCTCTACGGCTACATCTATCCGGGCAGCAAGAAGGCGGTCGGCGGCAGCGAGAGCTACTACGAGGTCTACGGCTCGCTCAGCAAGGCATTCGGTCCGGTCACCGCCAAGGCCGGCGTCTACTGGGCGCCCGACCAGCATTACTTCAACCGGTTCGACACGCCAACCCAGTACAGCATCTACGAATATGGCGAGCTGAGCCTGGCGCTGCCGAACTCGCCGGTCAGCCTGCACGGCCACGTCGGCCATACCGGCGGCGGCCTCGATTATGCCGGCCACGATTACATCGATTACACGGTCGGCGCGAGCTACAAGCTGAAGGCGCTGACGTTCGACCTGTCGGTCGTGGGCACCGACCTTTCCAAGCACGACACGGCCGCGGCCGACTTGGCCGCGAACACACGCGATTGAGATCGCGCGGGCAAGACCGTGATGCTCGG
>CAXTUG010000323.1:0-3223 GCA_964247375.1 uncultured Sphingomonadaceae bacterium | reverse complement strand
GCCTGCATCTCCTCCATCAGCCAGGGGCCCTGGATGACGTCGCGGAAGCCGGGATAATTCTCGACGTCGGTAGTGATGGTGAGCTGGCCACCAGGCTGCAGCCCCTGCACCACGATCGGTGCGAGGCCTGCGCGCGCGCCGTAGATCGCAGCCGAGAGGCCGGCCGGTCCCGAACCGAGAATGAGCATGCGCGTGGAATGAACAGCCGACATAGGAACCCTCTACCTGATAGTGTCAGATAGGGGTGGGATGCAGGCTTTATCAACCCGCCGTCAGTGACGGCTCAGCAGCCGATCCAGGTAGGTATTGCTCTTCGGCTTGCCCGGACTCTCCTCCTCCTCGTCGGCGCATTCCTTCTCCAGCTCCGTCCGGATCTGCTGGATCTGCCGGTCGGTGCGGTGCTCGATGCCGATGAACTGGCCGCGCGCGGAATCGACCGCGCGGATCAGTTCGTCCAGCTTCGCCTGCATCGCGGCCGCGTCGCGGTTCTGTGAATTCTGGATCAGGAAGACCATCAGGAAGGTGACGATGGTGGTGCCGGTGTTGATGACCAGCTGCCACGTGTCGGAATAGCCGAAGATCGGGCCGGTCACCGCCCACACGACGACGGTCGCGATCGCAAGGATGAAGGCGACCGGATCGCCCACGAACTGGGCGATCGCGTTGGCGATAGCGGTGAACAGCCGGTCCATATCGATCTCCAGCCCTGCTGCTGCATAGACGCAACATCGGGCCGAAAGTTTCGCCGGCGCACCAATTCCGCAGCGCAGCTGCCTGTCGTTCGCTTTGGTAGCGGAGGAGGGACTTGAACCCCCGACCCCAGGATTATGATTCCCGTGCTCTAACCAGCTGAGCTACTCCGCCCCATGGGCGCGCACTCAAAGCGAGGCGCGGCCTATAGCAGCGCGCCGATGCGGGTCAACTGCCGAACGGCGGCATCGTCGGGTCGAAAGGAACCGCCGCATCACTCCCTCGTTCGCGCAGTGAAAGTTAGGAGAGTTCGCCGCGATGGACCTGTCGACGCCGCTTGAGACGATCTGCCGCCTCATCATTCGCGCCCGCGAGCTGGAGGCGCAGGTGCCGTCGATCGAGAATGACGACGAGGAGGATCCGACCGACTCGGACGACGAGTTCGCCGTGCTGGAGGACGAGGCGAACGAGACGATCGAGGAGGAGATGATCGCGCTGCTTGACGATCTCGGCGACGATCAGGTGCAGGAGCTGCTGGCGCTCGCCTGGATTGGCCGCGGCACCTATGATGCGAGCGAGTGGGATGAGGCGCTGGAGGCGGCGGCCGATGCCGATGCGGAGGATCCGGTCGATCAGCTGCTCGATATGCCGAGCCTGGCCGCCTACCTGGATGCCGGTCTCGCGGCTTTCGACCTGAACTGTGAGGGCATCGGCCAGATCGACTGATTGGGCATGAAGCGCGCGTATGTCAGCCGCGGAACATCATGCGGCTGATCGTCTCCCACGGGCCGCCGCGATAATAGTGGATCGCCAGCCCGTCGATCCTGACGGGGCGGGTGCGGAAGGTCTTCTCCAGCTCCTGCTGCAGCGTGCGTGCGATATCCGGCGCGACCTTGTTCTGGATCGTCACATGGGGTCGCCAGCCGCCGCGGTCCTGCGGCGTGAGCAGCGGCAGGAACGCCTGCGCAAGCGCTTCGCGCATCTCCGCGAGGGCGGGCGCCAGGATGCGGATCGCCACGCCGCGTCCGAGATTCATGACGGCGGCCGCCTCCGCCGGCGGCCGCGTGCCGCGTACCATGCCTGCCAGTCGCTGCTTCAGTTCGGGCAGGATCGCCGGCGGCAGATGATGGAACATCGTCAGGTGCGCGGACAGATGATTGCGCTCCGGCGGGAAGTGGGTGCGGCGCAGACCGTCGAGCCAGGCGAAATCGTCCGACCCCAACAATGCCGTGACGATCAGCGGCGCGGGATCAGCCGACACCGGCCGCCGCCGCGGTGGCGGGCCACTTGCCCGCCTCCAGAACCGGCCGACGGGCAAGCGCAGCCGGATCGAGCCGGCTGACCAGCCGCCCGTCATGCACCTCGACCTCGTCCCAGCCGAGCGCACGCAGCGTCTCGCCGACGCCGCCGATCCCGCCGGCCCGCACCACGAGGTAGGAGATCGCACCGCCGCTGCAGGTCGCCATCGCGTCCACCGCCGTGCCGAGCGCGGTCCCGTCCCTGCTCTCGACCGACAGTCCTTCGCGTTGCGTCAGGGCGAAGAGGGTCGGCGCGGTCACCGCGGCGCTGCGCCGCGCGGCCGCCTCCGCGCCGGCGTCGTAGCGGGCGCGCCGCCCCAGCCATCGCCAGATGCCGATCACATCCACCAGCAGGAGGAAGGCGTTGCTCCACAGCAGGTTCTGCTGGCCGCTTCCGACCGCGACCATGACCCAGGCGACCGCGCCGATGGAGAAGACGACGAAGCCCCAGCCGGTGACGCGCGCGCCCAGGTTGGCGGCGGTCATCACGGCGGCGATCATCGTCGCGGCTGGCGCGATCCAGCCGGCAAGGTCGAACATGCTCATCTCCCGAAGCTCGTACGACGAACGCAGTCCTGCCCCGGTCGATCCTGACCTACGCCCCGGGGGCGCTAGCACCTGCCCCAGCGTCGGATCGCGTGGCGCGCCCGGCGCAGATCGGCCGGGGTATCGACGTCGATCAGGTGCGCCGCCGTTCCCCGCACCGATCGCTGCCCCGCCATGCCGCCCAACCCGCGATCTCCCGCGGGGACGAGCGCCCGCGCGACGCTGACCCGCACGAGCACCGGGTGCCCCGGCCGTCCGCGAACGTGCGGGCGCACGGCGTTCACACCCGGCATCAGCCGGAGCCGCGGCGCATAGGCGAACGGCATGTCGGCGAGAAAGATCAGCGCTTCACGCTCGATCGGGCGCAGGGCCGCCAATCCGATCGCCAGGCTGGTCGCCAGCGGCGTGCCGCGCGGCGCCCGGCGCACGATCATCCTCTCCGACGTCCGCCGCGGCCGGGCACCGACCACGACGATGCGGAACGCGCCCGAACGGCTGGCCCGGGCGACGGCGTGGTCGAGCAGGGCCACGCCACCCAGTGACTGACGAAGCTTGTCGGGACGGCCGAAGCGCCGCGAAGCCCCGGCCGCCAGGACGATCGCCGCGCGCACCCTGCCCGTCAGATCTCGACCTGGCTGCCGAGCTCCACGACGCGGTTGGTCGGCAGGCGGAAGAACTCCATCGCGCTC
>CAXTUG010000322.1:0-3257 GCA_964247375.1 uncultured Sphingomonadaceae bacterium | reverse complement strand
CATGCGGCCCCAGCCGCCGAGCGTCATCTCGGCCGAGGGCTAGGCCGCGGGCGCCGCGACCCCGCCGGGCGGCCCGGACGCCGCCAATCCGGACGACCATTACCTCCATGAATCGCTGTTCCGCTGGGCGGGCTGGAGCCTGTGCGCGCCCCGCCCGGGCAAGGCGATCGCCGCCCGCCAGATAGACGGTACGCAGATTCAGGCCGAGGTGCCGAGCGACGACCGCGTCGTCGCCGACAAGGGCAGCGGGGTCGCCGCCGAGTTCACCGTGCAGAAGGGCACGCTGCCGCGCCTCCGGTTCGGCCAGCTCTATCGCTTCCGCGCGCGCATCGTCGATCTCGCCGGCAACAGCCTCGCCGTCGATGACTCCACGCTCGGCAAGCTGGAGCAGGCGAGCGAGGCGGTCGGCTACTGGCGGTTCGAACCGATCGATCCGCCGACGGTGGTCCACCGGGCGCGCGTGTCCGAAGGCGAGTCGCTGGAGCGGATGGTGATCCGCTCCAACTACGACGTCTCGGCCAAGGATTACTTGGCGACCGAGCCGTTCAACACCGCCGCCGGCCTGCCGTCATCCAAGGACTTCGCCTATGGCGCGGTGAACGAGCGCCACTTCGTGCCGCCCAAATCCTCGCAATTGCAGTGCGAGACGCACGGGCTGTTCGACAGCTTCTTCGGCGGCGACTGGCAGAAGGCCAGGGACGGCTATGCGATCGCCGCACGCGAGGCGGGCACGCTCTACGACACGCCGCCCGGTTCCGACGTGCAGCTCGTCACGCCATCCGCGTTGGGCGAGGTCGCGACGTCGACGGCGCTGCCGCTCGCCCTGCCGAGCCCGGACAATCCTGTCGGCGACCGTGCCGTCGGCGGCCAGTACGTGATCCACGGCGAAGCGCTGGTGAAGACGCCCTGGCTGCCGGACGGCGCCGCGGGCGGAGTCGCGCTGCGGGCAGCGCCCGGCGACGCGCTGCCCGGCGTCACCGGCGTCAGGGCGAAGGACGGCTCCTACGAGATCCAGCAGCTGAGCAGCGGTCAGTTCGTGATCCTCATCGCTCACGGCGATGCGTGGCCGGACAGCAGCGGCTTCCGCCTGATCCTGGCCGAGCGGGCCCAGACCGTGACCTCGCTTCCCTGCAGCGAGACCTTCGCCGATGCGGGCGAACCGGTCTGGGACGAGCCCGCGCGGACGCTGACCCTGTTCGTGCCCAAGGGGCGAATCGTGCGGCTGGTCTATGCCAGCTTCGCGCACAAGGACTATGTCCGGAGCTTCGGCATTCCGCAGTGGACGCCCGCAGGCTCGCAGCGCAACTTCGTTTACGCAGGCGCGCTCATCGGCGCGAACTGGCTCATCACGCCGTTCCGGGAGCTGACGCTGGTCCACGCGACGCAGGCGCCGGTCTGCGAGCCCGAGTTCATCATGCTGACGCCGAACCGCCAGCCCGGATCCCAGAACGTGACGATCGGCACGCGTCGCGTCCGGCTTCACGGCCCCTCGACCGGCAAGTTCGAGGTCGAGGCCGACTGGGACGAGTGGGTGGACGATATCGCCAAGGACGGACCCCAGCGCATCCACCATCGCGGCCAGCTCGGCGAGATCAAGCTGGCCGAGAATTACCAGAACGAATTTTCGCTGGCGCTGGCGGTCACGCAGCAGATGGTCGATCCCAAGGCGCAGCGCGGCGACGTGCACGCGCTCGGCGACACGCGCTTCCGGCTGATCCGTTACCGGATCCGCGCGACCACCCGCTTCCGCGAATATCTGCCGCCATCCGTCTACGCGCAGCAGGACGCGGTGACGCGGCTCGGCCCGATCGCCACCGGACCGAAGATGAAGCTGCCGCCCGAGGACGATCCGGGCGCGCCGGTGCTGCAGGACGAGGCGGGAACGGACGGCCAGTCGCTCGTCCATGCGAGCGCGCCGCCGAACGATCCGCGCCTGCTCTATATCGTGCCCACCTTCCGCTGGCAGCAGCTCGGCACCGCGCCGGGCCCGGGCGACGTCGTCCGCACCGGCAACGGGCTGCGCGTCTGGCTCGACCGGCCGTGGTTCTCGTCGGGCGACGGCGAACTGCTCGGCGTCGTCCTGTTCGGCGACGGCGCACGCTTCACCGACATCCCGGCCGAGTTCCAGCCGCTGGTGACCCAGTGGGGCCTCGATCCGTTCTGGGACAGTCCGCTGCCGAAGACGCAGAGCAAGATCAGCGACTTCCCGGCACGCGTCACCTCGGAGTCGCTTCACCTCCAGGAGAAGCCTGGCTTAGACGATCCCTTCGTCACGATCGTCGGCCACCGCGTTCACTGGGACCAGGGCCGCGGCCTCTGGTACTGCGATATCGAGCTGGATCCGGGCACGACCTACATGCCGTTCGTCCGTCTCGCCCTCGTGCGCTATCAGCCCAACGCGCTATTCGATGCCCGCGTGTCCAAGGTCGTGCTCGGCGAGTTCGCGCAGGTGCTGCCGCGGCGCCGCGCCACAATCGGCGTGCAGAACGGTCAGGTCACCGCCGCGCTGCGCGGCCCCAATCCGAGCCACGGGCCGATGAAATCGCCCGAGGAGAGCGCCTACCAGAACATCTCGTTCGAGCACGCGCCCGTCGTCACCGGCCGCAACCGGGTCGAACTCGTGCTGCAGACACGCGATCCGGCGATCGACAGCGATCTCGGCTGGGAGGACAGCACCATCCTGGCGAGCTACGTGGTCGGCGAGACGCCGCCCCCGCCCCCGTCGGGGCCGAAAAGCGGGCGCGGCACCGTGGTCGGCGTGAAGGCCGTCGCCGAGACGGTCAAGACGACCGCGAAGTCGCTGACCGCCCGGGCCAAGGCCGCTGCGGCCGGCCGCACGGTCGAGACGCGCGCCGGCAGCAAGGTCGACCTCGCGTCCGCGGTCGAGCTCACGCCTGCCGCCGGACTCGGCAGGACGCCGGACATCTTCGGCGGGCCGATCTTCCAGTTCGATCCGCCCTTCTGGGAGGTCACCGCCGCGCTCGGTGCCGCCGGCAGCCGTCCGCGCCGCCTGATGATCCGCGAATTCGAGCGTTTCTACAACGACGACGTCCTTACCGAAGGCCGTTCGCCGATCCGCTACAAGCACGTGATCGAGGAGCGTCTCGTCTTCGCGCATGTCGTGCCGCTGTGAGGCAGTAGCGACCAGAGCATCACGCCGAGATCCGCATCGTGCTCTCTCCGTTCGTGTCGAGGGCCGCCCCCAACAAGCCACCGCGGCGCGCCGGCGCCCCCCCCCCCAAAGCCCCGGGGGCCCC
>CAXTUG010000321.1:0-3297 GCA_964247375.1 uncultured Sphingomonadaceae bacterium | reverse complement strand
GTACGCTCCAGCTTGCCCCAGCCGACCAGCACGCCCCGGGCGGCGGTGACGATGTTCTTCGCCGGCTATGCGGTGGCGGCGCTCGCCGCGGACGCCACGCCGATCCATACGCCGGACGACGGGCTGGTCATCGAGGCCGCCCGCATCCCGAACGGCGCGCCGTCGCCGCTGCCGGCCTATGTCGCGCGCCCGAGCGGTGGCGGGCGTCACGCCACGATCATCGTCGTGAACGAGATCTTCGGCATCCACGACTATATCAAGGATATCTGCCGGCGCCTGGCGCAGCTGGGCTATGCCGCGGTCGCACCCGACTTCTTCTACCGGTCGGGGCAGGACCTGCCGGCGATGGCCGACATCAAGCAGATCCTGCCGATCGTCGCGCAGGCGAGCGACGCGCAAGTCGACGGCGACGTGCGGGCGACCTCGGCATGGATCAAGCGTCAGCCCTTCGCCAAGCCGGACCGGATCGGCATCACCGGCTTCTGCTGGGGCGGTGGGGTCGTGTGGCGATCGGCGATGATCGATCCCGACATCCGCGCTGGCGTGGCCTGGTACGGCCATGTCGAGAAGCTGATCGCGCGCGCCGGCGAACTGCACGCGCCGGTGCTCGGCCTCTACGGCGCGCAGGATCAGGGGATCGGCCGGGATCAGGTACAGGCGATGCAGGCAGCGCTGGCGAAGGCGGGCAAGCAGGGCTCGTCGATCCACGTCTATCCCGACGCGGGCCACGGCTTTCACGCCGATTACCGCAGCTCCTACGACGAGGCGGACGCCAAAGACGGCTGGGCGCGCATGCTCGCCCACTTCCGGGCGAATGGGGTCAGCTAACGCGTTGCGAGCGCAGCGGAGCAATCCAGCGACGACTCGTCTAGATTGCTCGCGATGCTCGCAATGACGATTTTCTAAGCGTCCTGTCTCGCCTCGACGGCCAATTGCGCCAGCAATTCGCGGTTGAAGGCGGGAAGGTCGTCGGGCTTGCGGCTGGTGATCAGGTTGCCGTCGACCACCACCTCCTGGTCGACCACGGTCGCGCCGGCATGACGGAGGTCGGTGCGGATCGACGGCCAGGACGTTACGGTGCGGCCGTCGATCGCCTCGGCCTCGGCCAGCAGCCACGGTCCGTGGCAGATCGCCGCCACCGGCTTCCTGGCGAACAGGAAGTCGCGCACCAGCTTCACCGCCGCCGACTCGGTCCGCATCTTGTCGGGATTGGCGACGCCGCCGGGGATGACCAGCGCGTCATAGTCGTCGGCACGGACGTCCGTCACCAGCGCGTCGGGCGTGATGCTCTCGCCCTTCTCGCCATGCTTCTCGCCCCGGATCGGGTCGCGGGAGAGCGAAGCGAGGGTAACCTCGACACCGGCGTCGAGCAGGGCCTCGCGCGGCTTGAACAATTCGTCCTGCTCGAAGCCGTTGGTGGCGATGATGAGGGCTTTGGGCATGGTCATGCTCCCGGGCTGAAGTACGGATGCTCAACCCGGGAGAGCGGAGGCGCGTTCCGGCGCGCTCCGATCAGGCGAGCAGTTTCTCGGCCTGGTCGAGCACGTCGGAGAAGCTGCGCACGATCGTCCGGTACGGCGTCGCCGTCGCCATATCGAGCCCGGCCTTCCTGAGGATGGCATAGCCGTAATCCGATCCCCCGGCGCGCAGGACCGACAGGTAATTGTCGCGGTCCGTGGCCGTGCCGTGCAGCAGCTTGTCGGCGAAGTAATTGGCTGCGGTGATCGAGGTCGCGTACTGGAACACGTAGAAGCCGTAGAAATAGTGGGCGATGAACGCCCACTCGATGCCGTAGGCCGGATCCATCACGAAATTGGGGCCGTGATAGCGTTTCAGCAGGTCGAGGTTGACCGCGCTCATCTTCTCGCCGGACAGTCCCTCGCCCTTCTCGGCAATGTCGTGGATCGCCAGCTGGAATTCCGCGAACATCGACTGGCGGAAGAAGGTGCCGCGATAATTCTCCATCAGCTGGCCGAGGTAGAACAGCTTCTCCTGCCTGGTCTTCGCCTGGCCGATCATGTGGTTGGCGAGCAGGATCTCGTGGCAGGTCGAGGCGATCTCGGCGGTGAAGGTCGGGTAGCCGGCGGTCTCGAACGGCTGCGCCTTGTTGGCGAGCAGCGTATGCATCGCGTGGCCCCACTCGTGCGCGTAGGTGGTCAGCCCATCATACTGGTCGCTCAGGTTGAGCAGCAGGAAGGGATGCACGTCGTAGGCGGAGCCGTTCATGTAGGCGCCCGACGCCTTGCCCGTGCGCGGGCGCGGATCCATCCACTTGTTGAGCGTCGCCTGCGCGAACAGCGCGCCATAGTCCGGCCCGAGCGGCTTGATCGCGGCGATGGTGAGCGCGCGCATCTCGTCCAGCGAGAAGGTGCGGTCGAGCTGCACCAGCGGCGGGTAGATGTCGTAATAGGCGATCTGGTCCAGCTTCAGCATGCGCCGGCGCAGGTCGAAGTAGCGGTGCAGCACCGGCAGCCCGGCATTGGTCTCGCGGATCAGCGTGCGGTAGACGCCCTCCGGAATGTTGGGCTGCGCCAGCGCCGCCTCCAGCGCGCTGCCGTAGCGGCGCGCTTTGGCCTGGAACATCTCGCCCTTGATCTGCGATCCCAGCGCGGTGCCGAGCGAGCTCTCGAACGCCTTGTAGCTCCCCCAGAACTGATCGAAGACGAGCTTGCGGTCGGCGCGTGCCGGCGCGGTGCGGCCGAGCGTGTAGCCCTGATCGTCCAGGCGGAGCTTGCGGCCGTCCGACAGGGTGACCGTCGGACGCGGAATGTCGGACGAGGTCAGCTGGTTGCGGATGTCGCCCGGCCCGGTAAGCGGGTTCTGCGCGGCGGCAAAGATCGCCTCTCCCTCGGGCGACAGGGTGTGCGGCGCGAGCCGCAGCACGTCGTCCAGCTGGAACCGGAACTTGGCGAGGCCGGGATCGGCGGCGAGGTAGGAGCTGACCTTGGCCTGGCCCAGCGCGAGCAGCTCCGGATTCAGCCACGCGCCCGCCTCGCTATAGGCGGTGTAGAGGTCGTTCGCTTTCTGGCGCCGCTCCTGTGCGGGGGCATTGCGGAGGTCCTCGTCGCCCTTGAGGCTGGCATAGGTATAGAGGCGCGCGATCTTCAGCCCCAGGTCGGACTGCAGCTGCAGCATCTGGCGGAGCGTGCCCGCGCCCTGGCCGATCTTTCCGCGGAAGGCGGCGAGGTCCGGCAGGCGGGCCGCGACGCCGGCGCGCTCGGTCTCCCAAGCCGCCTCGCCCGGATAGAGGTCCGTGAGGTCCCAGGCGGCGGAGGCGGGCGTCGCGGGCTCGGCCGC
>CAXTUG010000320.1:0-3299 GCA_964247375.1 uncultured Sphingomonadaceae bacterium | reverse complement strand
ACAGGGTGAGCGGCCAGGCGTCCAGCCGGTGGCCGAGCCCCACCTCCTCCAGCGCCGCCTCGGCACGCGCGCGGACGTCGTCGCCGCGCAGACCCAGCGCCACGTTCCGCCACACCCGCTTCCACGGCAGCAGCCGCGCATCCTGGAACACGACGGCACGCGACGCCGGAATGTGGATGGCCTGCCCGTGCGCCTTGTTGAGGCCGGCCAGCGTGCGCAGCAGGGTGGTCTTGCCCGAGCCCGACGGGCCGAGGAGCGCCACGAACTCGCCCGGTGCGATATCGAGATCGAGCTGGTCGAGCACGACCGATCGGCCGAACACCTGGGTGAAGCCGCGCAGGCGGGCGACCGGCTCGACCGGCGTCGACCGCGGGGGGACCGGGAAGGGGGTGACGTTGGCGTGGGCGTTGGCGATGCTCATGACTCAGGCCCCCAGCAGGCTCGGGCGCCAGGCGAGCGCGCGCTGCTCGACCAGGCGGATCAGGAGATCGGCGGCGAGGCCGATCACGGCATAGACCATCAGGCACACGACGATGATGTCGGTCCGCATGAAGTCCCGCGCATTGTTGATGAGGAAGCCCAGCCCCGCGGTGGCGTTGATCTGCTCGGCGATGACCAGCATGATCACCGCGATCGAGAAGGCGTAGCGCAGGCCGACCAGCAGCGACGGCAGCGCGCCCGGCAGGATGACGTGGGCGATGAGCTCCTGCCGGCTGAGCCCCAGCGTGCGCGCCGCGTCGAGCAGCCGCACGTCCACGCCGCGGATGCCGTTGTAGAAATTGAGGTAGACCGGGAAGAGCGTCGCGAAGGCGATCAGGCCGACCTTGGAGGTCTCCCCGATCCCGAACCAGACGATGAAGAGCGGCGAGAGCGCCACCACCGGGATGGTGCGCTTGATCTGGACGATCGGGTCGACCAGCGCCTCGCCGGGCCGCGACAGCCCCGCCACCAGCGCGAGTACGATCCCGCCCGTCACCCCGATCGCCAGCCCGAGCGCGACGCGCCCGAACGAGACGGCGAGATTGGCCGGCAGCTCGCCCGAGGCGACCATGCCGGCGAGCGTCGCGATAACGGTGGACGGCGCCGCGAGCGTCTGGGAGGGGATCAGACCGGCGCGCGAGCAGGCCTCCCACAGCAGCAGCAGGATCACGGGCGAGAGCCAGCGCGCATGGGTCACTCTGGTCAGCAGTCTCGACGCCATCGGACTTCCTCGAAAATCGAAGCCGAAGCCAAGCGCGCTACCCTGCAATGCACAATAGAGTAAGCCGCAACCGCTTATGAGCACTCCTCATAGATATCGCGGAAAATGCATTATGCTATTGATTAGCAGCCATTTTTCTGGCGCATAGGAAGCGGTTAAGAAACCCTTGCAGCAGGACAAGAGAAAGCGTGTGGCAATTTCCTATCTTATAAATAGGAATTGCGGATGCCGGTGAATCTTCCCACCACGTTGCTGCGCAGCTTCGTTGCGATCGTTGATGCCGGATCGATGCTGAGCGCCGCCGACCAGGTGTTCGTCACCCAGTCTGCCCTGAGCCTGCAGATCAAGCGGCTGGAGGAGCTGCTGCAGCAGAACCTGTTCACGCGCGACGGGCGGCGGCTGGCGCTGACCCAGTCGGGCGAGGTGCTGCTCGACTATGCCCGCCGCGTGCTGGCCCTGCATGACGAGGCGGTCGCGGCGGTCAGCGCCGGCCATTATTCCGGCCCCGTGCGGATCGGCATGGTGCAGGATTTCGCCGATACGCTGCTGTCGGGGCTGCTCGCGCGCTTCGCCGAGCTGCATCCCGATTCGCAGATCTTCGCGCGCGTCGCCGGCACGGCCGAGCTGCAGATGCTGCTGGAGCGCGGCCAGCTCGATCTCATCCTCGGCTACGCCGCGGGCGACGATCCGCACGCGATCCGGGTGTCGCCGATGGCGTGGTTCGGGGCGGCCGATCTCGCCGACCAGGACGTGGTGCCGCTGGCGGTGCTGGAGAAGCCCTGCCGCTTCCGCGAGGCGGCGATCGCGAGCCTCGAACATGCCGGCCGGCGCTATCGGCTGGCGGTGGAGAGCCCCAATCTCTCCACCCTTCGTGCCGCGGTGGATGCGGGACTCGGTCTCACCTGCCGCACGCCGCTGTTCAAGCGGTCCGAGGATACGACCTTCGCCGGCAGCCTGCCCGATCTGCCCAACGTCGCCTGCATCGTCGCGAAGGGCAGCGATCTCAAGCATGCCAGCGCGCGCCTGGCCGATCTCGCGATCGAGGTCATCAGCGCGCTCTGACGCCGAGCTATGAGCGCCGTTCAACCCAGCCATCCGAAACTCTCGTTGGTCGCGAACGCGGCGCGGCAATAGAGACTCGCTCCCTGCACGGGAGCGGCGAACGACCTTCGATGGTCCGATCCGCAGCTGCGCAGCCGATCGCCGCCGCTTTGACGTTGTCGAGGAGATAGCATGACCAGCCCATCGTCCGAGAGCCTCACCGAGCATTTCCGCGCGCTCCACGCCGAGCGCGAACGCACCTGGGACGCGGACAAGCTGCAGCGCAACGTCGATCAGCGGCGCGCGCTGGTGGCGGCGTTCGATCCGGACAAGGTGGTGCAGGTCGGCGATCAGCTGGAGCCCTTCACGCTGGAGCTCTCGACCGGCGGCACGCTGACGCTGGACGCGCTCGTGGCCGAGGGGCCCGCGGTCCTCATCTTCTTTCGCTTCGCAGGGTGCCCTGCCTGCAACCTGGCGCTGCCTTACTATGATCGGCAGCTTCGCCCGGCGCTCGCGGCGGCCGGCGTGCGCCTGGTGGCGGTGAGTCCGCATCTGCCGGAGAAGGGGCTGGACGCCATCCGCGACCGGCACGACCTCGGCTATGCCGTCGCGTCGGACCGCGACGATGCGCTCGGCCGCAGATTCGGCATCACCTTCGAACCGGCAGACGCGCCTGCCGTACCCGAGAATGACGACGGCTGGATCGGCGCGCTGACGGGTACGCAGAACTGGGAGCTGCCGCAGCCGACCGTGGTGCTGATCGACACCGATCGCGTCGTGCGCTTCGTCGATGTCAGTCCCGACTGGCTCGTCCGCACCGAGGCCGCGCCGATCCTGCGTGCCGTTGCCGACCTGCAAGGTTCGGAGCCGCGATCCGAAGCGGCATAGCGCGCGAGCGACCTATCGGCCTACAGGCTCTGGATCCTTGATCATCACCACAGCATCCTGTGATATATGTGATCCGTTCGCCCCGAGCGAAGTCGAGGGGCATTGCCGAGCGCAGCCGAGGCCGGTTCTCGGGGGGGGTGGGGCCACAACGCGAAGGGGGGGTTTATTT
>CAXTUG010000319.1:0-3307 GCA_964247375.1 uncultured Sphingomonadaceae bacterium | reverse complement strand
AGGTCGAAGATCATCGCCGAGTAGGTCTCGACCGAGCCGATGCCGTAGAGGCACGAGACCGAGGCGACGATGATCACGTCGTCGCGCTCCAGCAGCGACCGCGTCGCCGAGTGGCGCATGCGGTCGATCGATTCGTTGATCGAGCTTTCTTTTTCGATGTAGGTGTCGGAGCGCGGCACATAGGCTTCCGGCTGGTAATAATCGTAGTAGCTGACGAAGAACTCGACCGCATTGTCCGGAAAGAAGCTCTTGAACTCGCCGTAGAGCTGCGCCGCCAGGATCTTGTTGGGGGCAAGCACTAGCGCCGGCCGCTGCAGCGCCTCGACCACCTTGGCCATGGTGAAGGTCTTGCCCGATCCGGTGACGCCCAGCAGCACCTGGTCGCGCTCACCGGCGCGCGCCTGCTCCACCAGTTCGGCGATCGCGCCCGGCTGGTCGCCGGCCGGGGCGTAATCGGCCACCAGCTTGAACGGCTTTCCGCCCTGGCTCTTCTCCGGCCGGGCGGGACGATGGGGAACGAACGCCTCGCCCGTTTCCGGCTCGTCGAGGCTGGTGCGGATCTGAATCGCCATATGCCGAACTATATGGACGGGATCGGGCCGGATTACATCTCCCGCATGCCGCGTCACGCCGCATGACGCTGCTCTGCGAAGCTGCTAGTACACCGGCGGATTGAATATCCGGGGGGAGCGATGGCGATCTTGACCGATGGAAAGGTCCGCTGCCGGAATTTCGTCGGCGGCCGGCCGCAGCCGCGGCTGCAATCCGTCGCGCGCTGACGTTCGGCATACGTGATCCCGGTACAGCCCGACGAGCTGATCGGCCGCGGCGTGGACGATTGCGCAACCGATCCAGCCCATTATAGCAACAAGTCCATCAGCAGCCGGAGCCCCATGCCCTTCGCTCGCGGTCTATCCGCCTCGCGCTTACGCCAGCTAGTCACCGGCGGCGCCGCGAGCATCGCCGTCAGCGTCGGTGTGACCAATGCGCTGCGGATCGTCAGCAGTGTCACCATGACGCGTATGCTGGACTCGCATGCCTACGGCGTGGTCGGGGTCATCACGTCGATCGCCTACGTGCTGACCATGCTGTCCGATATCGGCCTGCTCGGCTTCGTCGTCCGGCACGAGCACGGCGACGATCCGCTCTTCCTCGATCAGGTCTGGACCGTGCGCGCCGCCCGCGGCGTCGCGCTTGCGGTGGTAATGGCGCTGGGTTCCACGCCGGCGGCCCACCTGCTCGGCAAGCCTGAACTCGCGCCCGTGATCGCGGTCTGGAGCATCAGCTTCCTGCTCGACGGCTTCTCGTCACTCGCGTTCGCGACGGCGGTGCGGGCGCAGCAGCTCTGGCGGTTGAGCATGATGGATCTCGCCGCGAACGTCATGACGCTCGCGACGTCCTTCTCGGTGGCCTTGGTGTGGCCGACCTACTGGTCGATGATCTGCGGCATGACGGTCGGCGGACTGCTCAAGCTGATCCTGTCCTACAGCCTATTCCCCAGGGCGCTGCGCCGTTGGCGTATCAGCCGCGAGCGATCCGCCGAAATGTGGCGCTTCTCCCGCTTCATCGCCCTGTCCAGCGTGCTGTCGCTCCTGATCCTGCAGTCGGACAAGCTGCTGCTCGCCCGTCTCCTCCCCCTGTCGGCTTACGGCCTCTATGCGCTGGCGGTGACGCTCTCGACCGGACCCGCATCGTTGGCCGTGCCCTACGCCACCCGCGTTCTGTACCCGATCTACGCCAGGACCTTTCGCGCCGAACCGGAGGTTCTGCGCAGCGTCTACTACGGCACGCGCCGCAATTTCTCGCTGCTCTACATGCTCATCGTCGGCGGGATGATCGGCGCGGCGCCGCTGATCGTGGCGATCCTCTACGATCCCCGCTACCGCGGCATGACGCCGTTCCTGGAACTGGTCGGCATATCGGCGATGCTGCGCATGTCCGGCGTCGCCGCCAACGAGGTCCTGATCGCGGCCGGACGGATGCGACCGACCCTGCTCGCCAACGTGGCGCGGATCGTCTGGCTCGCGGTCGGCTTCGCCGTGGGCGTGTGGACGCACAACATCATGCTATTGGTAGGCTTCGTCGGCACGGTCGAGGTCGCAGGCATGCTATGCTACTGGTACTTCCTGCGCGGCGAGCATCTGCTCGACCTGCGCGAGGAAGGCCTCGGCATTCTCGTCGGCTGCACCGGCGTAGGGCTCGGCTGGTTGGTACAGGCCGGCCTGCTCCACCTCTTTCCATGGCTGTGAGCCGTGCCGTTCGACCTCGCTTCCTACCTCGCCCGCATCGGCCTCAAGGCGCCGCCCCCGCCCACGGCTGAGGGGCTCGCCCAGCTCCAGCGCGCGCATCGCCTGGCGATCCCGTTCGAGAATCTCGACATCATCCTCGGCCGGGGCGTCGCCATCGACAGCGACGCGGTCTTCGCCAAGCTCGTCACCACCCGGCGCGGCGGCTATTGTTTCGAACAGAACCGCCTGTTCGGGGACGCGCTCGATGCGCTCGGCTTCGTCGCGCGGCCGCTGCTCGCCCGCGTCTGGCTCGGCATCGACGGGCCGTCGCCGCCCAGGACGCACGTCGTCAGCCTGGTCACGATCGACGACGGCGACTGGATCGCCGATGCGGGCTTCGGCGGCGCCTACATTCCCCCCATGCCGCTGCACGAGGGGGAGACGGTCCCGTCACCCGATGGTGCCGGCTTCCGGCTCCGACGCGATCCGCTATATGGCTGGATGCTGGAACGGAACGGCGATCCCGCCATCGCCGATGGGGGCGACACGACGCCTGGTTGGCGGCCGCAGTTCAGCTTCACGCTCGATCCGGTCTTCGCCGCCGATCTCGCGCTCTCCAATCATTGGACCGCGACCGCGCCCGAGAGCCGCTTTCGCCAGCTGCGGATCGCCAGCATCGTCCTGCCGCAGGGCATGGCGAGCCTCACCGATCGCACCTATCGCCGCCGCAACGGCGACAAGTCGGCCGAGGGGCAGATCGACGATCCCCGCGTCTACCGCATGCGCCTCAGCCTGCTGTTCGGCATCGACCTGACGGCGGACGAGGTGGCGGAGCTGGGGCTGTTTTGAGCAGCCGTTCTTCTTCGCTCGGGGCGAACGGAGGTAGGCGCCGGGAGATGCTCCGCTCCATCCTTGGCGGTGCGGCCGGCAATCTGGTCGAATGGTTCGACTGGTACGTCTATTCCGCCTTCTCGCTCTACTTCGCGCCGGTCTTCTTCCCCGCCGCCGACCAGACGACGCAGTTCCTCGCCACCAGCGGCATCTTCTGGATCGGCTTCCTGATGCGGCCGGTCGGCGGC
>CAXTUG010000318.1:0-3347 GCA_964247375.1 uncultured Sphingomonadaceae bacterium | reverse complement strand
CTGGCGCTGTTCGGGCACACGGTGCTGGCGCTCCCCGCTTTCTCGCATCCCGACGGTACCGATTCGGGCGGCGGCAATTCGGGTCTGCTCCTGCCCAACCTGCAGGTGAACAAGCGCAACGGGCTCGAGCTCGACCTGCCCTACTATATCCAGTTCGCACCCAATCGCGACCTGACGATCACGCCGCACCTCTACACGGCGGTACTGCCGGCGCTGGAGGCGCAATATCGCGCGCTGACCGGCCACGGCGCCTACCAGGCCGCGGGCATGATCACCTACGGCTCGCGCCTCCCCGCCACCGTGAACTCAGGCGCGAACGGGCAATCCGACCAGGACATTCGCGGCTACTTCGATGCGAACGGCACCTGGCAGTTCGGCCCCTATTGGACGATCCACGGCGCATTGCGGCTGACGACCGACCGCACCTTCATGAAGCGCTACTACATCTCGAACGACGATCGGCTGCGCTCGACCGCGCAGGCGGAGCGGATCGACAGCAATTCCTACTTCTCCGTCGCCGGCTGGTTCGTGCAGGATCTGCGGCCCGGCTTCGTGCAGGGTCAGCAGCCGATCGCCCTGCCGGCGCTCGACTATCAGCGCCGCTTCCGCGATCCCTGGCTCGGCGGCATCGTCACCGCGGAAGTGAACAGCCTGGCGCTGACGCGCACCGACGGGCAGGACACGCAGCGCGCCTTCGCCGGCCTGCGCTGGGATCTGCGCACGCTGACTCCGCTCGGCCAGGAACTGACCCTCACCGCCTATGCGCGTGCCGATGTGTACCACACGAACGACAGCGCCGCGACCGCGACCGCCATCTACCGCGGCGTGGACGGATGGCATGGACGGGGCATCGCCGCCCTGGCGGCCGACATGCGCTGGCCGTTCGTCGGCCGCCTGTTCGGCGGCACGCAGCAGATCACGCCCCGCGTCCAGCTGGTCGCGGAGCCCAAGATCCGGAACCTGGTGCTGCCCGACGAGGATTCGCGCGCCGTCGATCTGGAAGATTCCAACCTGTTCGCGCTGAACCGCTTCTCCGGCTATGATCGCTGGGAGGATTCCAGCCGCCTCACCTACGGCGGCGAGTACCGCTACACGCGGCCGAAACTCGATCTGCGCGCGGTGATCGGCCAGAGCTATCGCCTCACCAGCGAGCCGACCATTCTACCGCCGGGCACCGGTCTGTCGGACCGGTTCTCGGACTATGTCGGCCGGATCAGCGTCCGCTACGGCCGCTGGATCGAGGTGACCGAGCGGTTCCGGCTCGACAAGGACAATCTGGCGATCCGTCGTAACGAGATCGACGCGGCCATCGGCAGCCGCACCACCTATGTCGAGGCGGGGTATCTCAAGCTCAACCGCAACATCGACCAGTCGGTCGAGGACCTGCGCGACCTGTCGGAGCTTCGCCTGGGAGCCCGGGTCAAGCTCGCCCGCTACTGGTCGGTCTTCGGCTCGACCGTGGTCGATCTCACCAGCCGCAAGGACGATCCCGCCTCGCCCAGCGACGGCTACCAGCCGGTGCGGCACCGGCTCGGCCTGCTCTACGAGAATGAATGCCTCTCGCTCGGCGTCACCTGGCGCAAGGATTATGACGAGACCGGCGATGCCCGGCGCGGCAGCACGTTCAGCTTGCGGCTGGCGTTGAAGAACTTAGGCCGCTAAGCGTGGGTTCAGCCGGTTGCGGGCACGAGAGGCACCGGCGACAAGCGACGGAGCGGGCGTGAGAGTAGGGACGATGAGGCGTGCGACGGGTCTGCTCGCCGCCATGGTGCTGACGGCGATGCCGATCATGGCGGTCGCGCAGGACGCCGGTGACGACGACACCAACTCCGCTGCAGCGCTGAATCTGCCGAAGGACGTGACGCTCCTGGCGCCGCGCGATCCGTCCGTCCGCAAGGCGACGGCGATCGTGAACGGCACGATCATCACCGACACCGACATCGATCAGCGCCTGAACCTCGCGCTCGCCACCAGCGGCGGCAAGGTCTCCGCCGAGGAGCGGGAGCGGCTGCGCGCGCAGGTGCTCTCCAACCTGATCGACGAGACGCTCCAGATCCAGGAGGCTGCCGCCAACAAGATCACGGTGTCCAGGCCGGAGATCGACTCCTCCTACGCGCGCGCCGCGTCGCAGTTCAAGAAGACGCCGGCCGAGTTCACCGTCATGATCCGCAGCCTTCAATCGAGCGATGCTTCGCTGAAGCGCCAGATCGAGGGCGAAATGGCATGGCGCCGCCTGCTCGGCCGCGAGGTCGAGCCGTTCGTCAGCGTGAGCGACGAAGAGGTCAACCAGGTGATCGCGCGCATGAAGGCGGCCAAGGGCGCGCCCGAATATCACGTGTCGGAGATCTTCCTGTCCTCGACGCCCGCGACCGATCAGCAGGTTCAGGCCAACGCCCAGCGTATTCTGGAGCAGGTTCGGGCCGGCGCGTCCTTCCCGGCCTATGCGCGCCAATATTCGGAGGCGTCGACCGCCGCCGTCGGTGGCGACCTCGGCTGGGTCCGCGCCGAGCAGCTGCCGGAACAGCTGGCCGATCCGCTGCGGCAGATGGGCCCGGGCCAGGTCGGCGGTCCGATCCCGGTCGGCGGCGGCTACTCGATCATCGCGCTGGTCGACAAGCGCCAGGTCCTGACCAGCGATCCGCGCGACGCGCTGGTGACGCTGAAGCAGGTCACGATCTCCTTCCCGGCCAGTACCTCCAAGGAGCAGGCGCAGCCGAAGCTGACGGCCTTCACGCAGGAGCTGCAGACGATCAAGGGCTGCGGCCAGGTCGCCGATTTCGCCAAGCGCTGGAACAGCGACGTGGTCGACAGCGACCAGATCAAGATCCGCGACCTGCCGCCGCAGCTGCAGCAGATCATGGTCGATCTGCGCGTGGGCGAGGCGACGCCGCCGTTCGGCGGATCGGAGGGCGGCATCCACAGCCTGGTGCTGTGCGGACGCGACGATCCCGCGGACAAGACCGTGCCGTCCTTCGACGAAGTCTCGTCGCAGATGTCGGACGAGCGCGTGAACCTGCGCGCGCGGCGCTACCTGCGCGACCTGCGCCGCGATGCCGTCATCGAGTATCGCTGATCCGCTGCCGCCGCTGGCGGTAGCGCTCGGCGATCCGGCCGGCATCGGTCCGGAAATCGCCGCCAAGGCCTGGCAGCGTCGTCGGGAGGAGGACCTTCACCCCTTCTTCGTGGTCGGCGACATCCGCTCGCTCGAGGCGGTCTGGTCCGGCCCGATCGCCCGCATCGCCGGCCCGGACGAGGCCGCCGCCGTCTTCGACACGGCGCTGCCGCTCATTCAGCTGGAGGATGCGGGCGAGATCATCCCCGGTCAGCCCAACGTGGCGGGGGCACGC
>CAXTUG010000317.1:0-3372 GCA_964247375.1 uncultured Sphingomonadaceae bacterium | reverse complement strand
ACGATGCAGAACAAGGCGGGCAAGTTCGTGGCGCCGGCCGCGCCGGCCTTCGCCGCGGCCGCCGGCAGCGCCAACTGGCTGCGCTCGCCCGGCAACTACATCCTGCTGCTCGACCAGCCGAGCGCGGCCGCCTGGCCGATCACCGGGGCGACCTTCATCCTGGTCTATCGCAACCAGGAGAACGCCGCCAACGGCGCGCAGGTGCTGAAGTTCTTCGAATGGGGCTACAACAAGGGCGACGCGCTCGCCGCCGGGCTCGACTACGTGCCGCTGCCGGCCAACGTGAAGGGCCTGCTGAAGAAGCAGTGGGCGCGATCCGTCATGGCCGGCGGCAAGCCGGTCTACGTCGCGAAGTAAGCTGCCATGGGCGCCGAGACACTTTCCCTGTCCCGGCGCCCCCATTACGAGCCGAGCATGGCCACGACCGACCTAGCCAGCCCGCGGGGCGCGCCTCCGGGCCATGCCACCGGTGAGATCATCTTCCGCTTTGCCTGCGCCGCCGCCGCCACCCTGCTGCTGGCGGCACTGGCCGGTGTGGTGGTCAGCCTGTTCATCGGCGGCCTGCCCGCCTTCCGCCACTTCGGCTTCGCCTTCCTCACCACCACCACCTGGAATCCGGTCACGGAGGTATATGGCGCGGCCGGGCCGATCGTCGGCACGCTCATCACCGCCTTCCTGTCGCTGGTGATCGCGCTGCCGCTCGCGCTCGGCGTGTCGGTGTTCCTCGTCGAATTCTGCCCGGCACGACTGTCGCGGCCGATCGCGGTCGCGGTCGAGCTGCTCGCCGGCATCCCCTCGATCGTCTACGGCATGTGGGGCCTGTTCGTGCTCGCTCCCTGGTTCGCGGCGCACATCCAGATGCCGATCGCGATGCGCGCTGCGCCCGGCGGCTGGCTCGACAAGATCTTCGCCGGCACGCCCAACGGCGCCAACATCTTCACCGCCTCGCTGATCCTCGCGATCATGATCCTGCCCTATATGGCGGCCGTGTTCCGCGAACTGTTCCTGACGGTGCCGCCGCAGGTGCGCGAGGCGGCCTATGGCCTCGGCTGCACGCCGTTCGAGGTGATCAGGGCGGTCGTGATCCCCTACGTCCGGCGCGGCATGATCGGCGTGATCATGCTCGGTCTCGGCCGCGCGCTCGGCGAGACGATGGCAGTCACCTTCATCATCGGCAACGCCCACGGCTTCCCGCGCTCGCTGTTCGACAGCGGGTCGACGATCGCCTCCACCGTCGCCAACGAATTCGCCGAGGCGACCAGCGACATGCACACGTCCGCGCTGATCGCGCTCGGCTTCGTGCTGTTCGTGATCACCTTCGCCGTGCTCGCGGTCGCCCGCCTGCTGCTGCGGGAGGCCAGGCAGTGACCCGCGCCGCGCGCCGCCGCGCCGCCAACAGCGTGTTCGTGGTGCTGTGCGGGATCGCTACCTTCATCGCGCTCACGGCGCTGGTGATGATCCTGTGGACCCTGCTCAGCAAAGGCCTAGGCGGGCTCGACGGCATGATCTTCACCCGCGACCAGCCGGCGCCGGGTTCGCCCGGCGGCCTGCGCAACGCGATCGTCGGCTCGCTCATCATGTGCTCGGTCGGCATGGGCATCGCGATCGTGGTCGGCATCCTCGCCGGCACCTGGCTTGCCGAATATGGCGCGGGCACGCGCTACGGCCACGTCGTGCGCTTCCTCAACGACGTGCTGATCTCGGCGCCGTCGATCCTGATCGGCCTGTTCGTCTACGAACTGCTGGTGGCGCCCTTCCACGGCTTCTCCGGCTGGGCCGGCGGCGTCGCGCTGGCCTTCCTGGCCACGCCGATCGTGGTACGCACGACCGAGGACATACTGGCGCTGCAGCCGGGCGCGCTGCGCGAGGCCGGCATGGCGCTGGGCGCCAGCCGGGCGTTCGTCATCCGCAAGATCATCTGGAAGTCGGCCCGGACCGGGCTGCTCACGGCCGGTCTGCTCGGCTTCGCGCGTATCTCGGGCGAGACCGCGCCGCTGCTGTTTACGAGCCTCGGCAACCAGTTCTACAACCACAATCTGTCGCAGCCGATGGCAAGCCTGCCCACCACCATCTTCCAATTCGCGCTCAGCGCCTATGACGACTGGCAGCGGCTGGCGTGGGTCGGCGCGCTGCTGATCGCCTTCGCCGTCCTTCTGATCAACATCATCGGGCGCGTATTGGCCCGGGAGACGCACCGTCCATGACCGACACCGCCGTGATCAACCCGCCCGCAAGTTCGGCCGGCGAGGAGCAGTTCATGTCGAGCCCGGAGGGTCCGCTGCTGCTGGAGGCGCGTGACCTCAAATTCTTCTACGGCGCGAACGAGGCGCTGTACGGCGTCGACCTGCCGATCGAGAAGAACAAGATCACCGCGCTGATCGGCCCGTCGGGCTGCGGCAAGTCGACCCTGCTCCGCGCCTTGAACCGCATCTACGCGCTCTACCCCGGCCAGCGCGCCGAGGGCGAGATCATGCTCGACGGCGAGGACGTGCTGCGCGGCGGCGATCCGGCGGCGCTGCGCGCGCGCGTCGGCATGGTGTTCCAGAAGCCGACGCCTTTCCCCATGTCGATCTACGACAATGTCGCGTTCGGCGTGCGGCTCTACCACAAGAAGTCGAAGGCCGAGATGGACGAGATCGTCCAGCGCTCGCTGACGCGCGCCGCGCTGTGGGACGAGGTCAAGGACAAGCTGCAGACGTCGGGCCTGGGCCTCTCCGGCGGCCAGCAGCAGCGGCTGTGCGTCGCCCGCGGCATCGCGGTCCAGCCGGAGATCCTGCTGCTCGACGAGCCCGCCTCCGCGCTCGATCCGGTCTCGACCGCCAAGCTCGAGCAGACGTTGGTGGAGCTCAAGAAGGATGTGACGATCGTGATCGTCACCCACAACCTCCAGCAGGCGAGCCGCATCTCCGACTATACCGGCTTCATGTTCCTCGGCCGCATGATCGAATTCGGCCCGACGGCGGACATCTTCTCCAACCCCTGTTCGCGGCGAACGCGGGACTATGTGACGGGCCGGTTCGGGTAAGCCGGGAACAGGATAATCGTCATTGCGAGCGCAGCGAAGCAATCCAGTCCGACGCTCGTATCAGTATCTGGATTGCTTCGCTGCGCTCGCAATGACGAAACTGGCGAAGGATCAATGAACGAAACGCGCCACCACGTCCCGATACGACCGGCTGACCTTCACCTGCGCGCCTGAGCCCAGCACCAGGAAGCATTCGCCGTTGGTGTGCGGCTTCACCTGCTTGACCAGGTCGAGGTTGACGATGGTCGAGCGATGGATGCGCTGGAAGCGGCGCGGGTCGAGGCGCTTCTCCAGGTCCTTCATCGTCTCGCGCAGGATCAGCGTGTTGTCGCCGGTGTAGATGCACA
>CAXTUG010000316.1:0-3377 GCA_964247375.1 uncultured Sphingomonadaceae bacterium | reverse complement strand
GGGGGCCAGCCCCGGCGCCCCCCCGGGGGGGGGGCGGGGTGCCGGCTGGGGGGGGGGGCCGACATCTGCATCGCGGACGGACCGAACCAGATCAGCCGGGAGAACGGCAAGCGGCGCGTGGTCGTCCAAGCCAACGTGCGTGGGCGCGACGTGGCGAGCGTCGTCGCCGATGCGCGAGGAGCGATCGGCCGCGAGGTGCAACTGCCGACCGGCGAGTATCTGACGTGGGGCGGGCAGTTCAAAAATCTGGCCTCCGCCCGCGCCCGGCTGATGCTGGTGGTGCCCGCCTGCTTTCTCGTGATCCTCCTCCTGCTCTACGGCGCGCTCGGCAGCGTCCGCGACGCCGCGCTGGTGTTCACCGGTGTCCCGCTCGCGCTGGTGGGAGGCGTGCTCGCGCTGGCGCTGCGGGGAATGCCGTTCTCAATCTCGGCCGCGGTCGGGTTCATCGCGCTGTCGGGGGTCGCCGTCCTGAACGGGCTGGTCATGCTGAGCGCCGTTCAAGATTTTGTGCGCGACGGCTGGGACCGGGCCGTGGCGGCGCGGGAGGGCGCGCTGATGCGGCTGCGACCCGTTGCGATGACGGCGTTGGTCGCCAGCTTCGGATTCGTTCCGATGGCGCTCGGTCACGGTGCCGGCGCAGAGGTCCAGAAGCCGCTGGCAACGGTCGTGATCGGCGGTCTGATCTCCGCGACGCTGCTGACGCTCTTCGTGCTGCCGACGCTCTACGCGCGGTTCGGAGCGGCGCCTGATCGACCGAGCGATGAAAGCGGAGGCGGAGCGCTGGAGAAATTTCCCGGCCGATAGCCACGATCGCCAACATGAACATGTTCGCGGCCTCACGATTATGGCGGCACGATCATCGCAATCGGCGCCAAATCGATGTCGGGGTTGTCGCTGTGGAGGCCGGCTGCTGGATCGTCGCGGTTCGGTGGCGCTGCTGGCCGACGCCGGCCATGATCTTAGCGTTCTCGGCCTGCTGATGGCCCCGGAAACCACGCCAGACCCGCAGCCAACCGCCGTATCCTGCTCATGTGCGATCTGGAAATTGGCGCGCCCGGAACGATTCGAACGTCCGACCCTCAGATTCGTAGTCTGATGCTCTATCCAGCTGAGCTACGGGCGCGTGCCTTGAACGGCGAAGGCGGGCGGATAGCGGCACTTCCGGCGGGGTGCAAGGCCCCAGTATCGATTTTATCCGGGAAGGCGGGCCTGCTGCAGTCCGCCCGCATAGACGGCGTGCCCGACGTGGGAGAAGCGGCCGTGGAAATCCGCGTAGATCTCCCCGCCAATGTCGCGCCAGCGGCGGCAGAAGGCATAATCCTCCGACAGATATTGCCCCGTCTCCGGCTCGATCATCGTGTCGAACAGCATCACCGCCTGCGTAGCGCCGCTGCCGGCCATGTCGCCGTGACGTGCCTGAAGTTCCGGATGCGCGTCGGCGAGGCGGCGGAGGGCCGATCGTCGGATCATCATGAAGCCGGTTCCGACATAGGCGACCGGGCCGAAACCCCGATCGTCCAGTGCGACGCTCCCGGTTACGCTCGGCAGAAAGCGCACCACGTAGGAGAGCGAGGCGGCCAGGAGATCCGGCACGTCGGCTGCGACGGCGCGCCGCACCTTGTCCCAGTGGATATGCTTCGCCGGATAGACCCCGCCGACGACGTCGCGGTCGGCGTCGAGCAGGCGGAAGACCTGCTCCGGAGCGAAACCGAGATCGGCATCCACGAAGAACAGGTGACTGTGATCCGTTTCTTGCAGGAACTTGGCGGCGAGCCGCGCGCGGGAGCGCGTGATCAGCGCGTCGCCGCCGGGCAGCTCCACATGAAGGCCGATGCCGCGCTCGATGCATGCGCGCTGCAGCGCTAGCACGGAGGTGACGTAGTTGGAGAAGAGCTGGCCGCCATAGCAGGGCGTCGCCAGGAGAATGGATGCGCGACTCGTCATGGCGATCTGGTAGTGTCGGCTATCCGTTGCGACCAGCGCGCCGATTGCGGTGCCGGCGACGGCGGACTAGGGCGCAGCGATGCGCCGTCCACTGCCTTGCCTGCCCTTGGTCCTGCTCGTCGGCGCATGCAGCGGTCAGGTGACCGTGCCTTCGCTGATGCCGCGCCCGGTCGAGCGCCAGTCGATCGACATGCCGGCGAGCAGTCCGAGCGAAGCGGACAGCGTCGCCGACGCCGCCTTGCAGGAAGCCGTGGCGGGGCACGTCGCCAGGGCGCGCAAGGCCGATCAGGATTTTGCCGCACAACGGAGCCGGACCGAGGCTGCCGTCGCACGCGCTGCGCGCGTACCGGCCGGCGCCGACGCTTGGGTGGAGGCGCAGCAGGCGATCAGCGCGCTGGAGAATGCGCGGGCACCGTTGCGCGACGAAGCCGCCGCCATCGATGCGCTGCGGGACGATCCGGCCAATGCCGCACCCGGCAATCGCGCGGCGATCGACGCCGCGGCGGCACAGGTCGCCGCGCTGGAGCAGGCGGAGGCAGCGGCGATCGCTGCGCTGGGCGCGCGGCTGCGCTGAGCGCACGCCGGATCAGGCGCGTGCGAACGGCCGCTCCGCCGCATAGACGATGTGGCGGTGCAGCGGGTGGTTTTCCGGGAAGAGCGGATGGCCGAAGCCCAGGTCGGGCCGGCGCACCATGCCGATCCGCTCCATCAGCCCCCAACTGCGGCGATTGGCGGGCACGGTCATCGCGATCACGCGCGCGACATCCAGGTGCGACCACACCCAGCGCAGCACCGCCAGCGCCGCCTCGCGCGCATAGCCGGCGCCCCAGTCCTTCTCGCGCAGACGCCAGCCGATCTCGATCATGCCCTCGACCGGCGTCCCCGCCGCATCGGCGACCTTCAGGCCGCAGAAGCCCAGAAAAGCGCCGTCCCCACGCCGCTCGATCGCCCACAAGCAGAAGCCGTGCTTCGCTTGGGCCGCGCGAGCCCGCGCAATCGAGGCGCCAACCTGTTCCTCACTGGCAGGTCCGCCGAGGCACGCCATGACGACCGGCGACTGGCAGAGCTGAAAGAAGGGCGCCCGATCCTCGTCGCGCCACTCGCGCAGGGTGAGACGCTCGGTCTCGATCACCGGCCGAGCAGGCGTGCGGCGTGCGCGGCATGATAGGTCAGCACGCCGGAACAACCGGCCCTGCGAAAGGCGAGCAGGGTCTCCAGCACCAGCGCGTCGCGGGGGGCGCCGCCGCCGGCGCCCCCCCCGGCGAGGACGGTCTCGAGGACGTCCTGGACCCGAACCTCGGCGGCACGGTCGAGTTCGACTGGGGCTGGGTCAAGCTCGTCCCGGCCTGGCACACCTCGACGACGCCCAAGGGCCAGGTCTCGACCCCCGCGGGGCGGCTGATCAGGATCGCCAACACGCTCGTCTACCACCG
>CAXTUG010000315.1:3149-3408 GCA_964247375.1 uncultured Sphingomonadaceae bacterium | reverse complement strand
GCCTTGGCGGGGGCGGCCGCCTCGGCGGCTGCCTCCGAGCTGACGATGATGCCGGCGAAGCGGCCGAAAGGCGGGGCGCCGGCATGGCGCCGCGCCTCCGTCTCTGCTGCGTAGAAGCTGTCCGCATCCCCCGAGACGAGCGCCTGGATGACGGGCGCTGCCGGCTCGTGCGTCTGGACGAGGACGCGACCGGGTTTTGCGCCCCGCCCGGCGCGGCCGGGGGGGGGGGGGGGGGGGGGGGGGGGGGGGGGGGCGCCGC
>CAXTUG010000315.1:0-3139 GCA_964247375.1 uncultured Sphingomonadaceae bacterium | reverse complement strand
GCGCGATCTGCTGGAAGCTCCGCTCCGCCGCGCGCAGGTCGCCGCCGGAGAGGCCGAGGTCGGCGTCGATCACGCCGACGAAGGTCAGGTTGGGGAAATGGTAGCCTTTCGTCACGAGCTGCGTGCCGACCACGATATCGATCTCGCCGCCTTCCATGCGGTTCACGAATTCCGCGGCCTTCGCCGGAGACCACAAGGTATCGGATGTGACGATCGCCGCGCGCGCTTCCGGAAACAGCAGGGCGACTTCGTCGGCAATCCGCTCGACGCCAGGCCCGCACGCGACAAGCGCATCCTCCTCCCGGCACTCCGGGCAGGCGCGGGGCGGCGGCATCACGTGACCGCAGTGGTGGCAGGCGAGCCGCGCGGTCAGCCGGTGCTCCACCATCCACGCGGTGCAGTTGGGACATTGGAAGCGATGCCCGCAGTGGCGGCAGAGTGTCAGCGGCGCATAGCCGCGCCGATTGAGGAAGAGCAGCGCCTGTTCGCCGCGTTCCAGCGTCGCGCGCACGGCTTCCACCACGCTCGGCGCCAGCCAGCGGCCGCGGTCCGGCCGGTCCTGGGTCAGGTCGACCGCGGCAATATCGGGCATCGCCGCTCCGCCGAACCGCGCCGGCAGTTTCACCTCGGTATAGCGGCCCTGCACCACCTGCTGCCGCGTCTCGATCGCCGGCGTGGCCGAGGCGAGGATGACCGGGATCTGCTCGAACTGGCCGCGCATCACCGCCACGTCGCGCGCGTGGTACATGACGCCGTCTTCCTGCTTGAAGCTGGCCTCGTGCGCCTCGTCGACGATGATCAGGCCGAGGTCGCGGTAGGGCAGGAACAGGGCGGAGCGGGCGCCGACCGTCACCAGCGCCTCGCCGGCCGCAATCGCGCGCCACGCCCGGCGGCGCTGCGACTGGCGCAGGTCCGAATGCCAGGCGACCGGGGCGGCACCGAACCGCTCGGCGAAGCGCTTCAGGAACGGCTCCGTCAACGCGATCTCCGGCAGCAGTACCAGCGTCTGCCGGCCGGCGCGGACGGCGGCGGCGATCGCCTCGAAATAGACCTCGGTCTTGCCGGACCCGGTCACGCCGTCGAGCAGGACCGGCGCGAATGCGCGCTGCTCGACCGCAGCGCTCAGCTCCTGCGCGGCGGCGGCCTGCTCGGGAGACAGGTCGGGCTGTGCATGGTCGGGGTCGGGCCGCGGAAAGGGATCATCCACCCGCACCTCGATCGGCTCGATCGCGCCCGCCTTCACCAGGCCGCGAATCACCCCGTCCGAGACGTTGGCAATGGTGGCCAGTTCGCGGACCAGACCCTGCCGATTGTCGATCCGCTCGAGCGCCTGCGCGCGCTGCGGCGTCAGGCGCGGCGGCACGTGGCCGGTGGCACGATATTCGATGACCGTGCGCGCCCCGTCGAGGGCGGACGCCGAGGCGAGCGCCATGCGCAGCACGGCGGCAGGCGGCGCGAGATAGTAATCGGCCGTCCACTCGATCAGCCGCCGCAGCGATGCCTTGAGCGGCGGCAGGTCATAGACTGCGGCGAGCGGCCGCAGCCGGTTGTCGCCGACCTCCATGTCCGACGGCATCCGCTCCGGTTCCCACACGACGCCGGCCAGCTGCCGCGGACCGAGCGGCGCCAGCACGATCGAGCCGGGCGCGACCTGCTGATCCGGATCGACCCGGTAATCGAGCGGCCCGAGTGCGGCGTTGAGCAGGAGGACGCGGGCACGCGGGTTCATCGCGCTTCAGGTAGGATGCGCCGAACGGAATTGGAATTGCGGATGCGCCTGCTCGCGATCGCCCTCGCCGGATGCGACGTTCCCAAGAAAATTGTGATGAAAATGGCACGACGGACGATCAGGATGGGTGCGATGCCGAACATGCAGCAGGCGCAGGTCCGCTCGATACCGATGCTCGACGACCTCAACCAGGCCGAACTCGACGCGCTGGCGCTGCTGGCGGAGGGGCATACGGCGAAGAGCATCGCGGCCGCGACCGGACGCTCGGTCGCCGCGATCAACGAGCGGCTGCGAGAGGCAAGGCGCAAGACCGGCATCGGCAGCAGCCGCGAACTGGCCCGGATCATTCGGGCACAGAAAAATGCGGACGAGAAAATCGATCTCGTCTCGCCGGCGGAGGACGAAGCAAGACCTGCTCCGTCAGCCGCGCCACGATGGCGCTGGCGGTATCGGACAGGAGTAGTCACGATGGGTCTATTGCTCGTCGGCGGCATGGCAGCCGCGATCGCCTTACAGCAGGGAGCCGCAACTGCCGAGAAGGTGGCGCCCGATCCGCAGCTCTATCGGCTCCTGCCGCCCACTACTTTCGACCCTGAGCAACTGCATCGCCAGCTGCAGGGCCAGCCACGGGATGCGCGCTGGGCCGATGCCGCGGAGAAAATACTTCAGGATCGCTACCGCGCCATCGCGCACGTGAACGACGCTGGCCGGTTGCACGTTGCCTGTGCAGCCAGCCTGTGTGAGGTCTCCAACACGCTTCCAACCGCGGGTTCGATCAACGAGGCGGCATCGGACAGCCTCTACGCCGATCTGCAGTCGAGGAGATTGGTAGCCGATCTCAGAGTGGCGAAGCTGGATCATTCCGGCAGCGTCTTCACGGATGCGAAGGGCAAACCGTCTGTCCCCGTCTTCCTGGCATTCTGGACGCGGCCGACGCCCCGCAACACTTCCGACGATCCCCGGCTGGCGGGCATCCTGACCAGAACGGAGAGCGGCATGCGGCTTCGCTACGCGCAATTGCGGCAGGAGAAGCGCGATCCGGCCTGGGCCGATGCGACGGAGCGGCAACTGCATCGGCTCTACGCGCAGGTTCAGGGCGTCGGCGAAACGAATAGCCCCGTCCGCATATCCTGCGCGACGACATTGTGCGAGGTCCGCGCAACGACCCCGCTGCATGCGCCGCGTGCCGTGGTGGATGCGTGGTACAAAAACCTGCAGTCCTGGCGCCTGACGAACGGCATCAACCAGATGGGATTGAGAGAAGAAGGTCCAATGTTCACAGGCTCGGGGCTTGGCGACCGGTCGATCTACGTCGATTATCTTCTACGGACAGGCTGATGATCTTTTTGGGTCAGCTAGGCTCAGGACCTATTAAATTGATTGCGGGGGTGGTGGGGAGTTGATTCAATG
>CAXTUG010000314.1:0-3501 GCA_964247375.1 uncultured Sphingomonadaceae bacterium | reverse complement strand
CTGCGGGGGGGGCTTTGGGGGGGGCCGCTGGGGGGGCTCACGGCGATGCCGTGGTGGCGCTCGGCCGCACTGCGCGCGACGGCGTTCATCCGCGCTCGTATGCCGCCCTGTGGAGCGCCGTCGCGTGGGCGCTGAAGGTACTGGCGTGAGCCGCGCGCCGATTGCTTGCGCGATCTGCGACAGTACTGGCGAGGTGCTTCGCCTGGCTTCGAGCCGCACATGTCCAGCCTGCTTCGGCGCGTCTGGAGGTCGGCGGCTTCTCTTTCGGCAAGGTGACCCAGGCAAGCGCGTCGATGCGCACCTCCCCACTCCCTTATGGAAGATGCTCACCGAGGCTGCCGCGGCCCAAGGCGTCACCCTCGGACACGCAGCCGCGCAAGCGCTTGCCGAGTGGGCAGTACGAAACGGTTAATCAGGAGTACCCCCATGGAAATCGCCAACCTTGCCCCCGACCTCGCTAAGCTGATCGGGGTGCAGCCGAGCACGCTGGTGCTGCTCATCATGATCGTCACGACTGCGGCCAATGTCGGTGCCCGCTTGATCCCGAACGACGCGACCGGCACTCTCGGCGTGGTGCGCAAGGTCTGCGCGCTGATCGGCGTCTACGTCAGCAGCCGCGTAACGTCGGGCCTGACGGTCAATGACGTGACCGCCGCAGCCGCCAAGACGCCGCCCATCGACGAGAAGGCCAAGGCGGAAGCGGAGAAAGCTTCGTGACGCTCTTCCGCGACGTTTGCCGCAGTTCAGTCGACGTTCGCCCCGTCGATCGCGCTTACGCCGTGAAGTGGCCCGCTACCACAATTCGGCAACGCGTCTGGTTCTGGCAAGAGCAGACGTGAGCGCGATTGATGAAAAAGCGGCCGGCGGGTCCGGCTGCCAGATCACGCTCCTGCTCGGCCTGCTCGCGTGGCGGGTGATGGGCTGCGGTATCGCGGTGCTCGACGGGTGCGCGAGGTGACCACGATCGCCACCGCCGGCCGCAGCATGGCGACAGATGGGCGGGTCACGAACGGTATCAGCACGATAGTTGTCGACGATGCCCGGAAGATTGTTCGCTTGAACGGCGGGCGGCTGTTCGCCGTCGCCGGCTTGTAAGGCTAACCTCGCATCATCCGAGCCCAAGCCTTCGCCTCGGCTTCATCCGTCGGCCCGACCTTAGGCCCGGTGATGGGCTCGCATGACGGCCGGAGATAGCCGCCGCGGTGGCCGCACTTTAGACAGCGAAGGCGCCCCGCAATTGCGTCGAGGGATGGCGGCCATAACATCACCTGAACCTTTCGGCCAAGCTGCATGGCGTCGATCACGGATTGGTGCCGGCACTGACTGTTGCCGCACCGCGCCTCTAGGTTCGCGCGCGCGTTGATGACGTCCCAGATGAAGTCGATGTTCCTGGCGCCCACGGCACGTAACCGCGGCTAGTAGCTGAGCCAGTCGAGTTCCGCGTCCTCGACCGCCTGGAACATATCGCCGTCGGCGATCTGCGCTCGCAGGTGCGCGCGGATCGCCTCGGGATCGCCGCTTCTCGGGAAGGGGCGATCCGGTGCCGCCGAGCGGGCCATAGCGCCGATCCAGCCCTCGCGTTCCTGCTGTGTCAGTAGCCAGCGGCCGAACGGCTGACGTTCGGCCGGCGCTGCGCTGCGGCTGTGATCGGGGGTGCGCTCGAGACCCGGTGCCGCATCCGGGCGGACCTCGGCATAGGCTTGCGTATCAGGCCGGATGCGCTCGATCTGGCGCAGCAGCTCCGCCCGCTTGGTCTGCCACCCATTCAGCTCCATAGCCCACCTCCAACTCTCAGCATCGGCCAGCCTAACATGTTCTCTGAATGTTCTCCAAGCCGCCGGACCGTTCCCGAACGGTGCAACGCCTCGTCCGCGCCCGCGAAATTTTACAAGCAGCCGCTAAGTATTTGAGCTTGTTGGGTCGATTTCGCCGAGATTTTACGCGAGAAGTGGCGGCAAACCGCCAAAGGCAACAGCTTGGAAGGCTAGTGCTCTACCATTGAGCTATACCCGCATATCAGAGACTTAGGCGTTAGATGCGTGCATCGTTTTGCAAGCCGTTTTACACCGGGCGTCTGATCCGCTCGCTCAATGCCACTACGACTGCCGCGTCGTCAACGTAGACGCGGCGGATATGGCGACAACCTCGGGCACCAGGCGACGATGCCAGCGATCTCCTGATCGGTCAGCCGCAGCGGCACAGCATCGTCACGAAGGTGCCGCGGACGTCGTGGAGGTGCTTGGCGCGGTCCACGATGTCGAGCGACGAATCGCCGGGCGCGACGATGCCGGCGTGATCGCGCACGTGAAGCAGTTCCTCTCGCGCCAGGTCGGTCTTTTCCCCCTCCCGCATGCGACGTTCGCCGAGGATCATCCTCGCCGGACCGTTTAAGCCGGCACGGTGAATCCTGGTGACAACGGCTACCTGCGCCACGACGAGCATCGCCGCTTCCGGCCGATCATTTGCGGAGCGATCGAGATGGAAGCGCGTTCCAGCGCAAATGATCGCAAGCTCGCGGAAAGTTCCCGGCGCCGCAGGCGCTTAGCCCTCGAGTTGACGGATCAGCAGCCGCACGTCGGCGTCGAGTTCCGCATCGATCTGGCGCAGCTTCTCGATCTGCTTGACCGCGTGGATGACGGTCGTGTGATCGCGGCCGCCGAAGCGGCGGCCGATCTCGGGCAGCGAACGTGGCGTCAACTGCTTGGCAAGATACATCGCCACCTGCCGCGGACGGGCGACCTCGCGCGCGCGGCGTGCCGAGCTCATCTCGGCCTGCTTGATCCGGTAATGGTCCGAGACGCGGCGCTGGATCTCGTCGATCGTGATCCGCCGCTGGGTGGCGCGCAGCAGGTCGGCCAGCGTCTCCTGGGTGAAATCCATGTCGATCGGCCGGCCGGACAGCATCGCATAGGCTACGACGCGATTGAGCGCGCCCTCCAGCTCGCGGACGCTGGCGCTGATCCGGCGGGCGAGGAACATGACCACCTCCTGCGGCACGCTCGCCTGCGGCATGTCCTCCAGCTTCTTGAGCAGGATATTGAGGCGAAGTTCGAAATCCGCCGGGTTGACGTCGGCGACCAGGCCCCCACCGAGCCGTGAGAGAATCCGCGATTCGATCCCGTCCAGGTCCTGCGGGCTGCGGTCGGCGGTGATCACCAGCCGCCGGCCGGCGGAGATGATCTCGTTCATCGTGTGGAAGAATTCCTCCTGAGTGGAATCCTTGCCGGCGATGAACTGGACGTCGTCGATCATCAGCAGGTCGGCCGAGCGCAGCCGCGCCTTGAAGCTGTGCGTGTCCTTGGCGCGCATCGCGCCGACGAACTCGTACATGAACTTCTCGGCCGACATGTAGATGACCCGCGCGCGGGCGTTGCGGCGGAGGTGCTCGCGGCCGATCGCGTGCATAAGATGGGTCTTGCCGAGCCCGGTGCCGCCGTGGAGGAAAAGCGGATTGAACCCGGCCCGGCCGCCCTCCGCAAGCGTGCGCGCGGCATTGTAGGC
>CAXTUG010000313.1:0-3512 GCA_964247375.1 uncultured Sphingomonadaceae bacterium | reverse complement strand
GCGTGTGGCCGTGGTCGACGAAGCGTGCCTTGCGCCGCGCCTCCGCCTCATAGTCGTTGACTGGCACATGGTCGTAATTGCGGCCGCCGGGGTGGCCGACGTGATAGACGCAGCCGCCGAGCGAGCGGCCGTTCCAGCTATCGAGCAGGTCGAAGGTGAGCGGCGCGTCGGCGGACAGCCGCGGGTGCAGGCAGTTGGCCGGCTCCCACGCTTTGTAGCGGACGCCGCCGACGGCCTCGCCCTGCACGCCGGTGGCCGCCATCGGCACGCGCCGGCCGTTGCAGGCGACGACGTGGCGGCCGGGCACCAGACCGGTGGCGCGCACCTGCAGCCGCTCGGTCGAGCTGTCGACATAGCGGACCGTACCGCCGATCGCGCCGGTCTCGCCCAGCACGGGCCAGGGTTCCAGCGCGTGGGATATCTCCAGCGTCACGCCGCCCGCGGTCACGCCGCCGTGGACCGGGAAGCGGAACTGGCGCTGCGCCTCGAACCAGGCGGGATCGAAGGCGTAGCCGGCCCGAGCGAGATCGCCGAGCACCTCCAGGAAGTCGGCCCAGACGAAGTGGCCGAGCATGAAGCGATCGTGCAGCGCCGTGCCCCAGCGCACCAGCCCGCCCTCCTGCGGTTCGCGCCAGAACCAGGCGGTGAGCGCGCGCACCAGCAGCTGCTGCGCCAGGCTCATCTTCGCGTCCGGCGGCATCTCGAACCCGCGGAATTCGACCAGGCCGAGGCGGCCGGTCGGCCCGTCGGGCGAGAACAGCTTGTCGATGCAGATCTCGGTGCGGTGGGTGTTGCCGGTCACGTCGACGAGAAGGTTGCGGAACAGGCGGTCGACCAGCCACGGCGGCGGCGTCTCGCCGGTGCCGACTTTGAACGGGTTCGCCACCTGCGCCAGCGCGACCTCCAGCTCGTACAGGCCGTCGTGCCGCGCCTCGTCCAGACGCGGGCTCTGGCTGGTGGGACCGATGAACAGGCCGGAGAAGAGGTAGCTGAGCGACGGATGCCGCTGCCAATAGAGGATGAAGCTCTTGAGCAGGTCCGGCCGGCGGATGAACGGGCTGTCGCTGACCGAGCGACCGCCGAGCACGAGGTGGTTGCCGCCGCCGGTGCCGACCGAGCGGCCGTCGATCAGGAACTTGTCGGCGGTCAGCTTCTCCGTCCGCGCCATGTCGTAGAGCGACGTGGTGAGTTCGACCGTCTCGTCCCAGGTGGCGGTCGGCTGGACGTTGACCTCAATCACGCCGGGATCGGGGGTGACCTTCAGCACCTGCAGCCGCGGGTCGGGCGGCGGAGCATAGCCCTCCACCCGAACGGCCATGCGCGTACGTTCGGCGACCTGCTCGACCGCGGCGATCAGGGCGAGATAATCCTCCAGCCGCTCGGTAGGCGGCAGGAAGACTGCCAGGTAGCACCCTCGCGGCTCGACCGTGACCGCGGTCCGTACCGCGCCCTCGATCGGCACCTGCTCGACCCGATCCTGTGCGGCCGGACCGGCGGCGGGCGCGACGCTCTCGGATCGCTGCGCGCGGAAGTCGGGCAGCGGCTCGCGCGGTTCGGTCGTGTCGCGGACGTGGAGGTAGGGATAGGAGGCCGGCGGCACGTAAGGCAGCGAGCCGAGCGGCAGCCGGTAGCCGACCGCGCTGTCGCCGGGCACGAGGAAGAGCCTGCCGCGCCGCACGTTCCAGCGCTCGCTCCGCCAGCGCCGCGGCTCGGGCGCGGCGGCCGCCTGCCACGCCTGGATCGGCAGCACGTAGCCGACCGGTTGCGCCAGCCCGCGTTCGAACGCGCGCACCATCCGGGCGCGTGCCTCCGGATCCTCGATCCCGGGATCGGTCGGATCGGTATTGGCGGGCAGCTCGGCCTCCTTGAGCGCCCATTCCGCCGGATCCTCGAACGCCGGCTCGACATAGTCTGTCGGTACGACCAGCTCTTCGGCGACATGCTTCAGGAAGCGCTCGGCAGCGTCAGCGGGGAGCGTTTCCTCTCCCTCCGCATCGCGCGCCAGCAGTTCGGGATCGCGCCAGATCGACACGCCGTCCAGCCGCCAGTAGACCGAATAGCCCCAGCGCGGCAGGCTCTCGCCCGGATACCATTTGCCCTGGCCATGGTGGATCAGCCCGCCCGGCGCGAAGCGGTCGCGCATGCGGCGGATCAGCCGGTCGGCATAGGCCGCCTTGGTCGGCCCAACCGCATCCGCGTTCCACTCGGGCGCCTCGGCATCCTCAGTGGCCACGAAGGTCGGCTCGCCGCCGGTGGTAAGCCGCACATCCTGCCGCGTCAGGTCGGCGTCGACCTGCCGCGCGAGCGCATCGAGCGCCTGCCAGCGCGTATCGGTGAACGGCTTGGTGATGCGCACCGCCTCCGCGATACGCTGCACGTCCATGTGGAAGTCGAAGTGCGTGTGCGCCGGCTCCAGCAGCGCGCCCTCGATCGGCGTGGCCGAGCGATAGTGCGGCGTCGCGCAGAGCGGGATATGCCCCTCGCCCGCGAACAGGCCCGAGGTCGGATCGAGCCCGATCCAGCCCGCGCCGGGAATGTAGGCCTCGGCCCAGGCATGGAGGTCGCACACGTCCCGCGCCACGCCCTTCGGCCCCTCGGTCGGGATCACGTCCGGGGTGAGCTGGATCGAGTAGCCCGAGACGAAGCGGGCGGCGAAGCCCAGCCGTCGCAGCAGCTGCACCAGCAGCCAGCTGGAGTCGCGGCACGATCCGGTGCCGACCTCCAGCGTCTGCTCGGGCGTCTGCACGCCCGGCTCCATGCGGATGACGTAGCCGACCGCCCCGTTCACCGCGCGGTTCAGCTCGACCAGGAAATCGATCGATCGCGCTTCGACCGACCGGAACTGCGCGTACAGGGCCTCGAAGCGCGCGCCCTGCGGCTCGATCTCGAAATAAGCGGAGAGATCCTGGCGCAAATCGGGCGCATAGTCGAACGGCCGCTGCTCGGCATAGTCCTCGACGAAGAAGTCGAACGGATTGATGACCGTCAGGTCGGCGATCAGGTCGACCGTCACCCGGAACTCGGCCGTGGGATCGGGGACGACGACGCGCGCCAGCCAGTTGCCGTGCGGATCCTGCTGCCAGTTGATGAAATGCCGTTCCGGCAGGATCTTGAGCGAGTAGTTGGGCACGGCGGTGCGGCTGTGCGGCGCCGGCCGCAACCGGATGATCTGCGGGCCGAGCCGGACCGGACGATCATACCGGTAGCTGGTGAGGTGATGGAGCGCCGCCTGAATCATCTCGCGTTTGCAGCACAGGGGACCGGGAGGGGCAAGCTTGCCTTTCGGAGCTGCCCGCGCCATCCGGCTGTGAAGCGTGATGCGATCGTCATGAATCGTCATCGCGAGCGCCGCGACGGGATCCACAGCGCATCCGCTGGATTGTCCCGCTGCGCTCGCAATGACGGCTTCGGTGATGCAGAGATCGCGCTCTGAAGAAGTGGATCTGGGGAATGACAGCATGAAGACCCGCGCTGCTGTTGCGTTCGAGGCCAAGCGGCCGCTGGAAATCGTG
>CAXTUG010000312.1:2733-3522 GCA_964247375.1 uncultured Sphingomonadaceae bacterium | reverse complement strand
CGGCGGCGCTGATCTGGAACATCAGCCGGCGCAGCCAGGCGCGGCTCGGCGTGCGCCGGACCGTCGACCAGCTCGACTTCGGCGATTTCGCCGCGTCGGTGCAGAGCGTCGAGGATCGGCCGATCAGCGGCAACGCGACGCTGCTACCGGCGCGGATCACGCGGGCGAGCCTGAAGCTCGACCACCGCTGGGGCAAGACCGGAGCCCTCTCGACCGATCTCTTCTACGAACGCCGCGACGGCGTGCTGGACTATGTGCCGACGGTGCTCGACGGACAGGCGATCGGCGATGCCGGCGACGCGACCCTGCGGGGTTTGACCGCCCGGGCCACGCTGCCCCGCGACCGCCTGCTGGCTGGCGCGCGGCTCCCCGCGAACGTCCCCGTGCGCAGCACGCGCCTGCGCGATCCGGTGTCGGCGCGGCCGCGCCGCTTGAGCGAGCTCGCCGCGCGAGAGGCGACGTTCGGCTTTCGCCACGACCGGCAGCGGCTCAAGTCCTTCTGGGTGATCGACTTCATCGCGCCGCGGATCATCCCGACGTTCTACGTCGAAGAGGTCGAGACGGTGCGGACGTCGGAGCGTCTGGTGGTCTACGGCGTGACCTCGCTGATCGCCGGCGTGCGGATCACGCTGCGCGCGCGCGATCACCGGCGAGGACGTGCTGCGACGCCGCGACCTGTTCGATCGCCCGGGCAGCGGCGCCTATTTCGGCAGCCAGATCAGGCACCGCAGCCGTGGCGTGCGGGTCGTGCGTACCCTCGTCCGCGGGCTGTGCCCGCGATCGTCCGGG
>CAXTUG010000312.1:0-2695 GCA_964247375.1 uncultured Sphingomonadaceae bacterium | reverse complement strand
CCCGCGAAGCACCTGCCGGGGTTGTTTCGCGGTCCGGTCCCGGCCGGGCGGCGGCCTGGCGGCGGCCGGTCGGCGCGGAGCAACGCGGCGACGTCGGCCGCGATGCTCGATACCCGGACCGTGGGCCGCACGATCCGATCCCATGCCTAAGGCCGCGGCAGCGGCTATCGATATCGCAGTGTCGTAGGAGATTGTTGGAACCACGGTTCCGCCTCGTGCACCACCTGTGAGCACCATCGCCCTACGCCGTCAGTCGAGCCGTCGGACTCCGGCAGCATCGTCCCCCCGGATCGGGCAAAGGCGCCGCCGCAACCGGCGAAAGCGACCGGCAGGGGCCAGCGCCCGTATATAGACCTGCCGGCACCAGAACGCGAAAAGGCCGTTCCGAGCGGGACGGCCTCTCGTGATATTGGCGAAGCGTTGGTTGGTTGCGGGGACAGGATTTGACCACTGTAGAACTCGCGTCAAGCTGCCGCCGGGCTCGTCTGTCAGGCGGACAGGCATAGCTGGCTGAGCGCGACGACGATCTGCAAGTCCCCAGCGACGCGTGCGTCGTCACCGGCTGGCATCACATCGTCGTAGACGCGGGCAACCCATCATCGCAGCTCGCACCCAGGCCGCCTCGCGCCATTGGACGGGTGGATCGGCAATCATCGGCGCCTGACGCCGCGCGAACGCCGCGGCTCTGTCGCGCCCCGGCGAACGGATACGACAGCCATTCGGCGATTTGGCCTGCCGACAGGATGCGGATGCCTGCGCCTGCTCGCCTCATCGCCTCGGCCTTGCGGAACTGGGCGTCGTAGCGAACGTACCCGAACGGCTCTTCCTCGGTGACCGCGAGCACGGTCGTCGTGCTGCCAACCGAGGACACGACCCGGCCGCCAGCCGCCGCGATTCGAAGAGCCAGTGGCCCGCACCTCGCCTGCCCGAGGATCGCCACGCGCTGGCCCCGGAGCGGCCCATCGGGAGCCGGCAGTGGCGCGGGCGCGGCACCCTTCCGAGAAGGGTATGGCAGCCATCCGGCGAGCGGTATGCCGGTCTCCTCGATCGCCCGCACGATGATCATGCCGGCGGCCCGGGCGTCGCTCAGCGCGTCATGGTGCCTGAGGGGGATGCCGCGGTGCCGGGAGACGACGTTGAGCTTGTGGCTGCCGAGTGCGGGCCACGCCCGCTTCGCCACCCGCACGCTGTCGAGCCACGTCGTCTCGACCATCGCACGACCGTGAATGCGGCAGGCCGCCGCGAGCGCTCCCTTGTCGAAGTAGGAGTGGGCCACTGTCGTGCGGCCCGCGAGATGGGCATCCACGGTCCCATGGACGTCGCCGTAGCAGGGCTGACCGGCGACATGGTGGGCCTCGATACCGTGGATGCGGGTGTTGAATGAGCTGAAGCGGTCCAATGGGTCCACCAGCGTCTCATACTCGAACATGACGGCGCCGTCGCGGAAGCCGACGATTCCGATCTGGCAGATACTGCTGACGCGCGAGCACGCGGTCTCGACGTCGATCACGACAAAGTCGGGCACCTGCTCGGACGGCGCCGGGGGCGGCACCGCCGCAGATGGGCGCTCAGGAGAAGGCTTCGCATGGAACATACCGAGACCATACAGGCGCCGGCAGGTCCTCATCAAGTGCAGGTGATGACCCGCCCCTGCTTCTCGGCAATCTTGCCACTGCGCGGCCGTCCGGCGGCACGCGACGCCGGGATCGCGACGTCCGTCACCCTCCCCGGACCCCCGTCGCGCGGGCGCAATCGCCGTCGAGGCGGAGGTCCGAAGCCGGTGACTGCCCGCTAATCGCGCGGTCGATCTCAGTCCTTCTTGGCGGTGAGATGGGCGCTCAGGTGCTTGTTCATCTCGAACATGCTTGCCGACTTCTTGCCGAAGATCCTCTGGAGCTTCTCATCGCCGTTGATCTGACGACGGTCCTTCGCATCCTGCAGATCGTTCTTCTTTATGTAGTCCCACACCTTCTTTACGACCTCGCTCCGCGCCAGGTCGGCCTTGCCTACGATTTCCGCGAGCTCGTCCGAGGGAGTGACCGGCGCGGTGATGCCGCCGCGCGCGCCGCCGGCGGGCTTGCCGGTAGCCTTGACCTTCTTCTCCGCGACCTTGGTCTCGTCCTTGCCGCGCTCTGCGGACGTCCTACGGGCAAGGCCATCGTCTGGCACCACCCGGTTCCGAAGAGCCGGGGCGGCCGCGACGTGGTCCCAATGCACCCGATCTGCCAGCAGACGCTGATGGCCAACTTCACCAACTCCGAACTGCAGCGCCACGGGACGGACGTGGAGGCCTTGCTGGCCAGGCCGACCGTGCGGAAGTTCGTCGACTGGGTGGCTAAGAAGGATCCGGACTTCACCGCGACCACGGCGAAGAAGCAGCGCTGAAAGATCCGCCCTACGGACTACCTGACGCAGGGGTCCTTCATCGCGTGAGGTGATTCTCGACGGCGCTCGCGCCGTTTCCGACCGTATCAACCGCGGCCTGCAACTTCTCGCGACTGACGCCGAACTTTCCGGTCCAATACTGGACCTCGTAGTCCTCGCCCATCGCAATACGCGAACTGTCCACTAGCGCGCGAGCCCTCCTGTCATATGCCATGTGCTACTCCTTCCACTGTTCGAGCGCCGGAGATTTTCTAGCGTTGCACGATCCGATCGGGAAGCCAGCGGCTGGTGGAGCGGACCGCTGCGGAAC
>CAXTUG010000311.1:0-3532 GCA_964247375.1 uncultured Sphingomonadaceae bacterium | reverse complement strand
GTGGTCACCGTCGTGCTGGTCTGGCCCGGCGCGGGGGCCGTGGTCGACGTGGTGGTCGTGGTCTGGGCGATCAGCGCGGCCGGCGTGAGTGCCAGGGCGGCGCCGAAAATGAGCGTACGCATCCTTATCTCCTGATTTACATTACGTTTAAACGCCCTTGGGCAACGCGGCAAAATCGAAACGGTTGCCGAACGTTAACCTCAACTGGTCGCGGTACGGCGGCGGAGCAGCGCTTTCAGGTCGGCGATCCGGAAGGCTCCGGTTGCGAAACTGGCGAGTGCGTAGGCAGCCGCACCGCCGCCGCACAGCACCGCTAGTGCGAGCACGCGGACGCTGACGGCGCGCGTGAGGAACGGGTCGGCCGCGGGTGCCAGCAGGTAGAGAACGGCCCCCATCAGCAGCGCTGCCAGAAACAGTCGCGGAATGCGCCGGCGGAGCTGCGCGTCGGGCGCGAAATGGCCGCGGCCGCGCAGCGTGCGATAGAGCATCGCGACGTTGATGCTGGACGACAATGCGGTGGCGAGCGGGGGACCGATCGTGCCGACCGTGGGGATGAGCACCAGGTTGCCGGCGATGTTGATGGCGACCGAGATGAGCGCGTACCGCACCGGCGTCCGGGTGTCGGCGCGGGCGTAGAAGCCCGGCGTGAGCACCTTGACCAGCACGTAGGAGGGCAGCCCGATCGAGAAGGCGCTGAGCGCATGGGCGCAGCGGATCGTATCGCTGGGCGTGAAGGCGCCGTGCTGGAACAGGCCGCGCACGATCGGTTCGGCGGCGAAGATGAAGGCGGCGGTTGCCGGCAGCGTCAGGAACAAGGCGAGCTCGACGCCGCGATTCTGCGTCTCCATCGCCTCGGTCTCGCGGCCGTGGCTCAGCAGCCGCGACACGGTCGGCAGCAGCACCGTGCCGAGGCCGATGCCGATCATGCCGAGCGGCAGCTGGTTGAGTCGGTCGGCATAGTAGAGCGCGGAGATCGATCCGGCCGAGAGCAGCCCGCCGGCGAGCGCGGTCGAGATTGCGAGGTTGATCTGCGACGCGCCGGCGCCGGTCGCCGCCGGCAGGATCAGCCGCATCAACTGCTTGACGTCCACATCCCAGAGCGGCCGGCGCAGCCGCATGCTGACGCCGGCTTGTTGGCAGGCATAGACCAGCCAGCCGAGCTGCAGCACGCCGCCGAGCGTGACCGAGATCGCCTGGACCCGCGCCGTCGCATAGGCGTCGGCGCCGTGGAAGAAGAGCAGTCCGGTGACCATCGCGATGTTGAGCAGGATCGGCGCGGCCGCATTGACCCAGAAGCGGTCGAGCGAATTCAGGATGCCGCCGAGCAGCGACGCCAGGCTGATCAGCATCAGGTAGGGGATGGTGATCCGCGACAGCAGCACCGCGAAGGCGAACTGTGCCGGCGTGGGGTGCTGGCGGTGAAAGCCTCCGGCGAGCAGCCACGTCACCGGCCAGGCGGCGATCAGCATCGCCGCGGTGAAGATCAGCAGGAACGGGAACAGGATCGCCAGCGCGCGTTCGGCGAAGTCGACGCCGGCCGCGGTCCCGCCGCCTTCCGCCACCTTGCGGTTGAACATCGGAATGAAGGCGGCGGAGAAGGCGCCCTCGGCGAAGAAGGCGCGGAACATGTTGGGCAGCCGGAAGGCCACCAGGAAGGCGTCGGACGCGAAGCCGGCGCCGACATAGGTCGCCTGCAGCGTGTCGCGCACCAGCGCCAGCACGCGGCTGACCAGCGTCAGCCCGCCGACGGAGCCGAGTGAGCGTGCCAGGCCCATCTACTGACCTATTGCGAATGAAGGAGCGGCGACCTCCGCCACCCTCACGCCTGGCCGGCGGGCTCGTTCTCGGCGAGCTGCGACGCGGCCTGCGCCTGCTGCATGTACATCGCGCCGAAATCGATCGGATCGAGCATCAGCGGCATGAAATTGCCGTCGCGCACCACGTCGGCGACGATCCGGCGGGCGAACGGGAACAGCAGCCGCGGCGCTTCGGCGTAGAGGAACGGGGCGAGCGCCTCCGGCTCGACGTTGCGCGCGCCGAACAGGCCGGCATAGACCAGCTCGACCGCGAAGATCGTAGTGTCGGCTTCGCCTTGCGCGCGGACTTCGATCTTCATCGACACCTCGTGCACCTCGTCCGCCACCGGCGCGACCGCGATGTGGAACTGTACGTCGATCTGCGGCTGCACCTGCTGCTGATAAACGCCGGGCGCGTTCGGATTCTCGAACGACAGGTCCTTCACATATTGCGCGATCAGGCCGATCTGCGGGCTGGTGTCGGCCCCGTTGGGCTGCAGCCCTTCGAGTGCTGCGTTGGTGCTGTCGTCGGCCATGGCATCCTTCATCGCAAATGTCTGGAGCGGGCCTGCCTGATCCGGCGTCCCGCGGGCGGCCAGCCGCTAGCAGCACAGGTCGGACAGGGCAATGCGGAACCCGGTTGCGCCTCGCCGCGTCTAACCGTGATCGGTCGTTTGCAGATCGGCCGCGCGCGCCTTATGTAGGGGCCGTTATGGAGGTCCGGTGACCACGTTAGTCGTTCTCGCACTGGTATTCGTCTTCGTCGCGCTGCGCCTGTGGAGCGTGCTGGGACGTCGCACGGGTCATGAACAGCCGCTCGCCAAGCCGGAGAGCGTGCCGACCGTCCGCGCCGTCGCCCCGAAGGCGCCGGACAAGGATCGGGTGCCGGTCGTCGGACAGGAGCCTTCGCCGTCCGCCAATGCGGCGTCGGGGTTGCGCGCGATCGCATCCGCGGATCCGCAGTTCGACGTCGCCCGCTTCGTCGACGGCGCCAAGGCGGCGTACGGCATGGTGCTGGAGGCCTACTGGCGCGGCGACCAGGACGCGCTCGACAAGATGGTCGATCCGAACGTCGCGCGCGCCTTCGCCCACGCGATCCACGAACGCGAGGAAGCCGGCGAGACGCTCGACAATCGTCTCGTCTCGATCGAGCAGGCGCAGATCGAGGACGCGCGGGTGGAGAATGGCGTCGCCTATATCTGCATCCGCTTCGATGCGGACGTGGCCGCGGTGACGCGCGACCGTGACGGCAACGTCATCGCCGGATCGCTCACCGATGCGGTGCCGACCCACGACCTGTGGACCTTCAGCCGGCAGGTGAAGTCCGCCAATCCGAACTGGATGCTGACCGAGACCGACGAGGCGGCCTGATCCCGTCATGGTCAGGGGGATTCGCCGGAGCTTGGCGCTCGCCACCGCGCTGCTGCTCGCTGCCTGTTCCGCCTCGCCGCATCGCGCGCCGACGAGCATCATCCCGCCGCCGCGGGCCGAGCCGCCGCCGCCGAAGCCGGTAAGCCCGCCCAAGCCGCCGCCGCCGCGCAACGCGATCGAAGCGGGGGTCTCGGCCGGTCCGCCGGTATCGTCGCTCGACATCTCGACCGACCAGGCCGGTGCGGCCCGCGACGCTTTCCGCGCCTCATGCCGCGCACTGCTGCGTCGTCGCGATCAGAGCGGGCTGACCCAGAATATCGACTGGGCGCCCGCCTGCACCGCCGCCGCCGTTCCCCAGACCGACC
>CAXTUG010000310.1:0-3545 GCA_964247375.1 uncultured Sphingomonadaceae bacterium | reverse complement strand
GGAACACCACCACCACCGCCAGCACCGCGCCCTCGATCATCGCGTGCAGCGCGCCCTTGTAATTCTCCTTCGTGTCCTTGGTCGAATTGTAGCGCTGAACGAAGTGGATCCGCGGATTTTCCTTCTCCAGCTTCTGCAATACCTTGGCGGCCTCGTCGTAGATCGCGACTTCCGACGCGCCGCGCGCGCGCTGGATGCCGAAGCTGACCACCGACTTGCCGTTCATGATCGCGTAGCTGCGCCGCTCGCCATAGGCGTCGCGCACCGTGGCGATGTCGGCCAGCCGCACCGACCGCCCCATGCCGAGTTGGATCTGGGTCTGGCCGAGCGTGTAGGCATCCTGCGCGTTGCCGAGCACGCGCACCGACTGCTCCGCTCCGGCGATCTCGGCGCGCCCGCCGGCCGCATTCATGTTGATCGATCGCAGCTGCGCATTGATCTGGCTGGCGGTGACGCCCTGCGCCTGCATCTTGGCGGGATCGAGGATGACGCGGATCTCGCGGTCGACGCCACCGCGGACCTCCACGCCCTGCATCCCGGGAATGGCGAGCAGCTGGCGCGAGACGATGTTCTTCACGTACCAGGAGAGCTGCTCCATGGTCATGTCGGTCGCTTCCACCGACCAGTTGGCGATCGAGCCGCCGTTGATCTTGGCGCGAATGATCTGCGGCTCCAGGATGCCTTCCGGCAGCTGGCCGCGGATCTGCGAGATGGCGTCGCGCACGTCGGTGGTCGCGCGGTCGACCGGCGTCTCCAGCGTGAACTGGACGAACGTCTGGGAACTGCCTTCCTGGATGGTCGAGTCGATCTCCTCGACGCCCTCCAGGCTGCGCACCGCCGCCTCGACCCGCTGCGTGACCTGGGTCTCGAGCTCGGTGGGGGCTGCGCCTGGCTGCGTGATCTGCACGATCACGCCGGGGAAGCTGATCTCCGGATTCTGGTTCACCTCCATCCGCATGAACGAGACGATGCCGGCGAGCGTCAGCGCCACGAACAGCACGATCGGCGGCACCGGATTGCGGATCGCCCAGGCCGAGATGTTGCGGAAGTTCATCGCGTCAGCTCCTTAGCGCGGCGATGTCTGGAGGTCCGGCTTCACGCGATCGCCCGGATTCAGGAAAGCGCCGGCCGATGCCACCACGCGCTCGGTGCCGGACAGTCCGGCAAGCACGGTCACCCCGCGCTCGTCCACGTCGCCGACTTTCACGTCCCGGCGCACGACATGGCTGCTGCCGTCGATCAGGTAGACGTAATTGCCCTTGGCATCGCTCAGTACCGCGGACTCGGGCAGCAGGGGCAGGTCGCCCGTGCCGCCGCTGATCTGTGCGGTCGCGAAACCGCCGGGCCGCAGCGCCGGATTGTAGGGCAGTTCGATCCGCACGACGCCCTGTCGGCTGGTCGGATCGATGATCGGCGAGATCTGCCAGACCGTGCCGGCAATCTGCAGCGTGGTGCCGACCGGGGTTACCGTCGCCGTCGATCCGACGCGGATGCGCTGCAGATCAGCTTCGGCCAGCCGCGCCTGCAACTCCATCTTGCCGTCGGCGGCAACCCGGAACAGCGCGCCCGAGCCCGAGCTGACCACCTGACCGGCCTCCACCGTACGGGTCAGCACCAGGCCGCCGGTAGGTGCGCGGATGTCGAGCCGGCCGATGGTCGCCTGCTGCTGCCGCAGCTGCGCTTGTGCCACCGAGACCCGGGCGTTGGCACCGTCCAGCGTCGCCTGCTTGGTGTCGATGTCCGCCTTGGACACGAAGCCGTGGGAGACCAGGGCCTTGGCGCGGTCGAGATTGGACTTGGCGAGCTGCGCGTCGGCGCGCGCCTGGCCGATGGAGGCCGCGAGCGCCGCAGCCTGCTGCACCTGGACCGAGCGGTCGACGATCGCGAGCACCTGACCGGCCTTCACCCACGTGCCCGGCTCCACCAGCACGCTGCGCACGGTGCCGCCCTCGCCGGCGACGCCGACCGGCATGTCGCGCCGCGCGCCGACATTGCCGACTGCCGGAATCTGGGTCGAGACGTTGTGCCGCCCGGGCACCACGACCGTGACGTTGGGTGCGGTATCCGTGTTGACCGGCGCCGCGCCCTTCTTGTGCATCATGAGGTAAAGCAGCCCGCCGAGCACCACCGCCACCGCGACGATGATCGCGATCCTGATGCGGCGGCGACGCGCCTCATCCAGCTCCACATAGTCGGCCGGATCGATCCCCGTCTGCATATTCATCTCGCCGTTCCACTCCCCACGCGGTCCGATGCGCATCCCCCACCTTGCGCGATCGTCCACTGTATTAGCAACCTATATCACCTGGCTCAAGTTTTGTTTACCGATCCTGAACCAGCGTCAGTATCGACCAGTCGCCGCTGTCGATACGATCGCCCAATCGCAGCCCGACCGCTGCGTAGGCCGCTAGCACATCGGCGGCTTGGCTCGCCAGCAAGCCGGCCAGTATGATCGTGCCATTTCGGCGGAGTGTTGCCGCAAAATCCGGTGCCAGCGCGATCAGCGGGCCGGCCAGGATGTTGGCGATGATCAGGTCGAACGGCGCCGCCGCCCGGATGCGCGGGTCCTGCATGCCGTCGGCTGCGGCCAGCGCGATCGCCTGCGGCACAATGCCGTTGACCGCCATATTCTCCGCGGTGACGTCGATCGCCACCGGATCGATGTCGGTGGCGAGCAGCCTGGCGTCTGGCCAGAGCGCGTAGGCGGCGAAGGCGAGCAGGCCGGTTCCGGTGCCGATGTCGGCGACACGCTCGAACTGCCGGCCGCACCGCGCCAGGTCATCCAGCGCGGCCAGGCAGCCTGCCGTGGTCTCGTGATGCCCCGTGCCGAAGGCGCGGCTCGCCTCGATCCGGAACGCGACCGCGTCCGCCGGCACGTCGTCGGCATGCGCCGCCGTGTGGACGTAGAAGCGGCCGGCGCGGATCGGCTCGAGGAAACCCTGGCTCAGCGTGACCCAGTCGGCATCGGCGATGCGTTCGATACCGGGCGAGCCGGATCCGACGCTGGGTACCAGCGCCCGAAACCGCTCGATCAGGGCCGCGTCGGGCTCGTGACCGAGATATATGTCGAGCTGCCATTCTTCCGGTCTTGCCGGGTCGGACTCGCTGGTCATCAGCACGGGCTCCGGCTCCATGCCGAAATCCTGCGCCTGCTGCGCCAGCGCCTCGGCTTCCGCGCGCGTGCACGGGAACGTCACCTTCCAGCTCTCGGCCGACTGGGTCTGCCACTCACCGGACATAGGAGGCTCCGTTGATGTCGATCACCGCGCCGGTCATCGATGCGGGGGCATCGAGGCACAGGAAGCGGACAGCCGCCGCGACTTCCTCCGGCTGCGCGACCCGGCCCAGCGGAATGTCGGCCAGCAGCTGCTCCCCGCCGCGGCTCGCCAGATAGTCGTCGGCCATGCCCGTCATGGTAAAGCCGGGGCAAATAGCGAAGGCGAGGACGTTGTCGCGGGCATAGCCGCGCGCGATGCTCTTCGTCATCGCCACCATGCCGGCTTTCGCGGCGGCATAATGCCAGTGCGCCGGGCTGTCGCCGCGAT
>CAXTUG010000309.1:0-3548 GCA_964247375.1 uncultured Sphingomonadaceae bacterium | reverse complement strand
CGGCCAGGTGGCCTGGACGCCGCAGCGGCCCGAGCGCCGCCACGTGACCGGGGCCGTGCTGCTGACGGCCGGCCTGCCGCTGCTGGCCCTCGGCGCGCTGCTGTGGTCGGTGGGTCTCGAAGAGGCGCTCACAGTCTGGAACGACCAGCTGGCGCTGCTGCCGTGGGGCGGGGCCGCATCCGCGCTCCGGCAGCGGGCGGACTATGCCGGGCTGGCGGAACTGACGGACGCGGCGTTGGCGGAGCGGCTGGACACATGGCTGCCGCCGCTGGTCGAGGGCCGGCGGCGGCTGGGCGACATTCCGGCGGGTGCGCTGCACCAGGCGCTGCTCGACCTGCTCGGCTGGGAGGGGCAGCAGCGCCTGGACAGGACGGCGCCGCCGCACTTCACCTCGCCGCTCGGCACGACCCATCCGATCGACTATGCGGCCGAGGGCGGACCGGCGGTGGAGCTGCGCGTGCAGGCGCTGTTCGGATTGGCGGCGCATCCGATGATCGGCGCCACGCCGCTGGTGCTGCGGCTGACCTCGCCTGCCGGGCGGCCGATCCAGACCACGCGCGACCTGCCAGGCTTCTGGCGGGGCAGCTGGGCGGCGGTGGCGAAGGAGATGCGCGGGCGCTATCCGCGGCATCCCTGGCCGGACGACCCGACCCAGGCCGATCCGACGCTTCGGACGAAGCGGGCGGATGCGCGGCGCACCTGAAGCCCTCTCCCCTTCAGGGAAGAGGGAGTTATGCTCTTGATTCCCGCTCCGGCCGAGCTAATCACCGCGCCATGGTCCAGGCCCGTATCCGTCAGCGTATCAAGAGCAGCATGCAGTCCGGCCGCGCGCTGGAGGGCAAGTGGATCCTGGAATATGAGCCGGCCGAGGCGAAGCGGGCCGATCCGCTGACCGGCTGGGCCGGGTCAGGCGACGTGCGCGAGCAGGTGCGGCTGGGCTTTCCAACGCTGGACGCGGCCAGGGCCTATGCCGAGAAGCATGGCCTGGACTATCATGTGAGCGTGGGCGACCAGGCGCGCAGCCTGAAACTGCAGGCCTATGCCGAGAACTTCAAGGGTCCCGACATCGCGCTGTGAGCGCGAAGCGTAATCGCGAACGGTCCGTCCTTCCGGCAGACCCGGGACGAGACGGATCGAAGTGAGGGGATCCTGAACGGCGGCGGTCAGATCGCCAGCGGCAGCTCCACGCTGCGGGCGCGGGCGGCATAGGCCTGGGCGAAGCGTTCGTGGACTTCCTGCACGGCCGGATCGCTGGCCTTGCGTGCCATCTCGCGGCAGTGTCGTTCGCGTTCCCGATAGTAGATCAGATCGTTGCTACCGGTCTTCATCTCTGCTGCTCCATACTCCATAAGCGGCAGCTTCCCCCCTGCTGTCAATCGACGCCATGCCGTGGATGAGTCGACGTCGATGTGGATAACTATACACCCCGCGGAAGCGCGGCATCATACCTGAATCAGTGCGCGAACGACTAGCTGATCCATTTCGGAGCATGTCATAGCATCACGTCCATCGTCATCCCGACGCACGCCGGAATCCACCGCAATGCTTGACGAAGAGCGGTTGGTTCTATGGTGCTTTACCAAACAGCTGCCGCTGCCGCCCATGGATGGATGGACCCGGCCCCGTGCTGGGGTGACGAAAAGGTCTGGCAACGTCACGGCTTGGACGGGAACATCTCGTCCTCGATCAGCGCGGGCGGCAGGATGCCGGGCTGCATCACGCGGGCGAAGACCTCGCCCAGTACGAACGGCGTGCCGGCGCGATCGGCATCGTGCGAGGCGCGGGCGAGGAGGTGATCGAGCTGGAGCTTGCCGACGATGTAGGACGGGCCATAGCCGGGCTGGCGCAGGTAGAGCAGTTGCTCGAAGCCCACCAAGGGACTGTTCGGGTCCGACCAGTGGCGCGGGGTCCACGCGGCGTGGAAGCGGCCGGCCTCGGCGAGGTCGATCTGGTTGGCCTGGACGCGGAGCGAGGCGAGACCGCGCGCGGCGCGGTTGGCGAGCATGATCCACACCAGCTCGCGCCCGTGCGGGATATCGTCGTACAGGCCGGCCTGCATGACATTCTCCTCCATCGCGGTGGCGAAGCCCTCCGAGCGGTCGGCGAAGATGTTGAACAGCGGCGGCGTCTGCCGGATCGGGCTCTGCCGCGGCTCGTAGCGGAGCCGCGCGAGCTCGATCCAGTGGCTGGAGTGCGACAGCAGCGGCAACGGATCGAGCGCGGTCACGTGCGCGAAGAAGTTGCGGTCGGCCGGCGCGGTATAGTTGCTGGTCTGCGCCGCCATCACCGCGCGGAAGTAGGGCTGGTCGGCCATCAGCCCGGTCGCGACCATGAAGTCGTTGAACTTCGCGGTCTTGGCCTCGGCCGCGCGGCGGAAGGCCGCGGGATCCTCGATCGGGGCGATCGGCGGCAGCGCGCGGTTGCGCGTCTCCTCCAGCCGCAGCGCCGCCAGCGCGCGGTCGAGCTCGCGCTGGAGCAGCAGCGCCTGGTCGTCCCAAGTGTAGGGCGAGAGCGTGACGTGGGCGAGATACCAGTCGTAATTGTCCTTGCCGACGCCGGACGGGCCGGTCTTGCGCGGGGCTTGCGTCGCGATCCACGCGGCGAAGTCGTCGGTTGCCGCCTTCGCCGCGGCGACCGACTTGCGCAGCGCCGGGCTGGCGCCGGCGAGCGAGGCGGCGCGCTGCCCGTCGAGCGTGCGCATGCTGAGGTCGCCGCGCTGGAGCGCCGCCAGTACCGCGCTCTGCTCGCGATAGGCACGGTCGCCGTAGCGCCACAGGTCGGCGGCTTCGCTCTCGGCCAGGTTGACGCGCGCGGCGGCGAGCATCGCCGGTATGCCGCCCAGCAGCTCGGTCTGCCGGCGGTCGTCGGCGCGCGACAGCGGCCACTTGTATTTGAACAGGTCGATCGTGGGGCTGGCGGACGGCCCCTCGTGCGCGGGCACGTCGCTCTCCTCGCCGAAGATCGTCTGGTAATAGCCGGGATCGCGCGCCCACGGCCGTAGCACGCGCAGGAAGAAGTCGAAGCCGTTCATCTCGGCCTCGACCAGCCGCCAGTCGTTGCGCGCCGTCGCCGGCCATCCGGCCATATCGATCGCCCTCAGCCGCGCCTGGTAGCGCGGCAGCGCGGCCGCCTTCTGCGCCATGGCGGCGGCGCTGTAATCGGGCACGCCGGCGTGGATGGCGGGTTGAACGAAGGCGCGCCAGTCGGTGAAAAGGCGGACCAGGTCGGCGTGGCTTGGCGGCATGGCGAGCGCGTCGGTGGGCGGGGCGACCGGCGCGGCGGCACAGGCGGGCAGAGCTGTTGCGAGAAGGGCCAGGCCGATCAAGGCCGATGTTGTTCGCCGCATATCCGTAATCCCCCGCTTTGACGGCAGGAGGCTAAACTGCGGCGGCTGAAGGTCAATCGTCGGTGGGCGCTTCTATTGCGGGAATTTCCCCCTCCACCATTGCTGCGCAATGGTCCCCTCCCCGGCAAAAGCCGGGGAGGGGACAGGCGCGCGTCTCCCGTGGCTTGGAGGCAAGCGCTCGCGACCGGGGCGGGTCCGCCGC
>CAXTUG010000308.1:0-3557 GCA_964247375.1 uncultured Sphingomonadaceae bacterium | reverse complement strand
ATCGACTTCGTCGTCGGCACCTTCTCCAAGTCGGTCGGCACGGTCGGCGGCTTCTGCGTGTCCAACCATCCCGACTTCGAGGTGCTGCGCCTCGTCTGCCGCCCCTACGTCTTCACCGCCTCGCTGCCGCCGTCGGTGGTGGCGACCGCCGCGACCTCGATCCGCAAGCTGATGCACGCCGCCGACAAGCGGGCGCACCTGTGGAAGAACAGCCGGCGCCTGCACCAGGGCCTGCGCGAGCTCGGCTTCAGGATCGCCACGGACGAGGCGCAGTCGGCGATCATCGCGGTCATGCTGCCCGACCAGGAGACCGCGGTCGGCTTGTGGCAGGCGCTGCTCGAAGGGGGACTCTACGTGAACCTGGCGCGGCCGCCGGCGACGCCCGCCGGCACCTTCCTGTTGCGCTGCTCGCTCTGCGCGGAGCATTCGGACGAGCAGGTCGGCCAGATCCTGGAAATCTTCGCCGCAGCAGGACGCGCGGTCGGCTGCATCGGCTGACATAGCGGGACGGTGCGCGCCATCCTGCAGCATCCTGCTGCGCAGCGCAGCGGCACGGCACAACGGGCTTTAGGGTGACCCCGGATGCCGCTATGTCGGTTCCGGCCATGGCCGACGACGCGTCTTCCCCGGCGACCGATGCGCCGCAAGTTCGAGTAAGGCTGCTCGGCGGCACGATCGCCCTCGTCACGGCGTTCCTGCTCACGGCGCTGCTGACGCTGGTGCAGCAGTCCAACCAGGAACGCGACGCCGCGCTCGCGCGCAAGCAGCACAGCTACGACGTCGTGCTGCTGGTGGGGCAGATCGACGGCGCCTTCGGCCGCTCCGAGGCAGCGCTGGGACGCTACGTGATCAACGGCGACCGCGAGACCGGCACGCTCTATTATGACGAGTGGCGGCACGCCGGCGCGCTGATCGACGATCTCGACAGCCTCGTCCACGACGATCCGGTCCAGAGCGATCGGGTCGAACGATTGCGCGCGCTCTACGCCAAGCGAGGCACGGAGCTCGGGCCGCCGGCACAGCTCGCCAGCCTGAGGAAGGGATGGCTGGCCATCTCGCTGTTCGCGATCGCGGGCAAGTCGCCGACCCTCAAGGACATTCAGGCGACGCTGCGGGCGACGGCGCAGGCGGAGAGCCAGCTGCTCGGCAAGCGATCGTCCTTTGCCGACGCACAGACCGATCGCGCCAACAAACTGGCGCACCTGCTGTCGCTGGTGGGAATCCTGCTGGCGCTGTCGGTGATCGCGCTGGGCTGGCTGATCACGATCGCGCTCGCCGAACGGCGCAGCGCGCGCGACCTGGCCGAGATCGAGACCGACCGCGCGGCGCTGCTGGAAGTGGCCGTGACCGAGCGTACCGCGGAGCTGCGTCACGCCAATCTGCGCCTGATCGCGGAGGGCAAGACGCGCGCCGAAGCCGAAGCCAAGCTGCGCCAGCTGCAGAAGATGGAGGCCGTGGGCCAGCTGACCGGCGGCATCGCCCACGATTTCAACAACATGCTGGCGGTCGTCGTCAGCGGCCTGGAGATGGCCCGGCGGCGCACCGACGGGCAGGCCGGAGATGCCGCGGCCTACATCGATCGCGCGCTGGAAGGCGCCAGCCGCGCAGCCGCGCTTACGCGCCGCCTGCTCTCGTTCGCACGGGCCGAGCCGCTGCTGCCGGCCGCCGTCGACCCGGGGCGGATGCTCCGCGGCATTTCGGACCTGGTCGACCGCACGATCGGCGAGCGGATCGAGGTCCGCATCCACAGCGACGCCGACGTGTGGCCGGTCTGGGTCGACGGGTTTCAGCTAGAGAATGCGATCCTGAACCTGGCGGTGAATGCCCGCGACGCCATGAACGGCGAGGGGCAGATGACGATGAGCGCGACCAACGTCCGGCTGCAATCCGGCGAGGTCGCCCTGCTCGAGGGCGGCGACTATGTCCGGCTGTCGGTCAGCGACGACGGCGTCGGCATGGATCAGGCGACGCTCGAGCGCGTGTTCGAGCCCTTCTTCACCACCAAGGCGGCGGGCCAGGGCACGGGCCTCGGCCTGTCGCAGATCTCCGGCTTCGCCCGCCAGTCGGGCGGCGAGGTCGCGATCGAGTCCACGCCGGGCGTCGGCACGACCGCGTCGATCTACCTGCCGCGCCGCGCCGGCATCGCCGCGCCGACGGCTCCGGTCGATGCATCGAGCCTGCCCGATGCGGCGGCTGCGGAGATCGGCACCATCCTGGTGGTGGAGGATGATCCACGCGTGCGCGCCGCGACCGGCACCGCGCTGGCGGAGCTGGGCTACCGCGCGATCCTGTGCAGCTCCGGACCGGAAGCGCTGGCCGAGATGGGCAAGCGGACCGACATCGGCCTGGTGATCACCGACGTGGTGATGCCGGGCATGACCGGTCCCGAGCTCGCCGGCAGGCTGCGTGCCGACCATCCGGACATCTGCCTGCTGTTCGTTACCGGCTATGTCGGCGAGGCCGGCGAGGCGGACCACTTCCGCGGTTCGGAAGTGCTGCGCAAGCCCTTCACGCTGCGCGCGCTGGCCGAGGCCGTGCAGACGGCCGCGGCGAACATGCGGTCGGCCGAACGGGCGGCGTAGGACGGCTCAGCCGACCTGCGCGCGGTGCAGCAGCTTCTGATCGGCCAGCACGAGCGCCATCATCGCCTCGACCACCGGCGCGGCGCGGATGCCGACGCAGGGATCGTGCCGCCCCCTGGTGCGCAGCTCGGTCGCGCGGCCGTCGCGGTCTACCGTCTCGACCGGAGTCAGGATCGAGGAGGTCGGCTTGAGCGCCGCGCGCACCACCACCGGCTGCCCGGACGAAATCCCGCCGAGCACGCCGCCGGCATGATTGGCCAGGAAGCGCGGCAGGCCGTCATCGCCCGGCCGCATCGGATCGGCATCCTGCTCGCCGGTCAGTCGCGCGGCCGCGAAGCCGTCGCCGATCTCGACGCCCTTGACCGCGTTGATGCTCATCATCGCCGCGGCGAGTTCGCCGTCGAGCTTGGCGTAGAGCGGCGCCCCCCAGCCGGGCGGCACGCCCTCGGCCACGCACTCGACGATCGCGCCCACCGACGAGCCGCGCTTGCGGGCATCGTCGACGATCCCCTCCCAGCGCGCGGCCGCCGCCGCATCGGGGCAGAAGAAGGGATTGGCGCCGATCTGCCGCGGGTCGAACGCCGCCCGGTCGATCGCATCGCCGCCGAGCTCGACCAGATAGGCGCTGATCCGTACCTCCGGAATGACTGCCCGCGCGACCGCCCCCGCCGCCACCCGCGCCGCCGTCTCGCGCGCCGAGGAACGGCCGCCGCCGCGATAGTCGCGGAAGCCGTACTTGGCGTGGTAGGTGTAGTCCGCATGTCCGGGGCGGTAGGCCAGCGCCACCTCCGAATAGTCCCTGGACCGCTGGTCGACATTCTCGATCATCAGGCTGATCGGCGTGCCGGTGGTGCGTCCCTCGAACGTGCCCGACAGGATGCGGACCTGATCCGGCTCCTGCCGCTGGGTCGTGTAGCGCGACTGCCCCGGCCGGCGCTTGTCGAGGTACGCCTGGATGTCGGCCTCGACCAGCGG
>CAXTUG010000307.1:0-3567 GCA_964247375.1 uncultured Sphingomonadaceae bacterium | reverse complement strand
CCGGTGTGGAAGACGCGGCCGTAGGGTGTCTCGATCAGCAGCGCGTTGCCTTCCGGGATCGAGTGCGCCAGCGGGACATAGGTGAAGCCGAACGGCCCGAGCTGGAAGCTGCCCTCGCGCTCGATGATGTTGAGCTCGACCTGGGCGGAAATACCCTCCTCGTCCAGCTTGCCCTTGATCAGGCCGGCGGTGAACGGCGTCGCGTAGAGCGGCACGCCGAGATCGGCAGCGAGGTAGGGGATCGCCCCGATATGGTCCTCGTGCCCGTGCGTCAGCACGATGCCGAGCAGGTTGTCGCGCTGCCGCTCGATGAAGTCGAGGTCGGGCAGGACGAGATCGATGCCGGGATAGGCCTGGTCGGCGAAGGTGAGGCCGAGATCGACCATCACCCATTTGCCGTCGCAGCCGTAGAGATTGACGTTCATCCCGATCTCGCCCGATCCGCCGAGCGCCAGGAACAGCAATTCTTTGCTTGGGGTCGTCACTAAAATTCCGATTGTTGGCGGTCCGCTGAGAGACCGCGTGATGAGGCCGCGGCAATGCCTGCGGCTATGTATTCATGTAGAGGCTGCGTCGCCTACCGCAAGGTCGCGCGTCATGAACACGCTGTTCGGATCGGACCGATACCCGTGGTAAGGGCCGCACTCGGTGAAGCCGTGCCGCGCATAAAGCGCGCGCGCCGACGCGAAATAGTCGATCGCGCCGGTTTCCAGGAACAATCGATGCAGCCCCTGCACGCGCGCCGCGGCGATGAGATGCCGGACCATGGCGCTGCCGACGCCACGACCGCGCATGGCGCCGGCGGTGTGCATCGACTTCACCTCGCCGGTGCCGTCACCGATGTCGCGCAGTGCGCCGACGCCGGCCAGTTCGTCTCCGTCCCAGATAGCCCAGAGATGGATGTTGGGCTGCCGTAGTCCGGCCACGTCCAACGCGTGGCAGCTCTCGCGCGGCATGTCCGCCATCGCTGCGGCGACATGGTGTCGCAGCAGGGCCACGACGCGCTCGTCGGTCAGGTTGCCCGGCACGATATGCCAGGCATTACTCGCCATCGTCACTCTTCTGCGTGGCGCGCTGGTCGCAGGCGCAGCCCGCCTTGGCCTTGCGCGCGACCTTGGTCGTCGTGAACTCCGCCGGATTGAGCCCACCATTGTGATCCGCGTCGGCCTTGGCGAACTTCTCCTCCGCTTTGGCGGCATATTCGTCGAAGCTCAGCTTGCCGTCATTGTTGACGTCCAGCTTGGCGAAGTTGCGGCGGCGCGCGACCAGGAACTCGTCCCGGCTGATCGCGCCGTTCTTGTCATGGTCGGCGCGCGCGAAACGCTTCTCCTCGCGCGTCTTGTCGCTCGCTTCCGGCGGGGCCGGCGGGATGTCGGCATCCTCGTTGGTCGAGCCGCGGTCGGCGGCGATCGATGCCGGTGCGGACGGCAGCCCGTGCCGCGCCACCGCCGTGCTCCGCCAGTAGAAGATACCGCCCGCGACCAGCACCAGCGCGGCCGCCGCACCCACCCAGTAACGCCACATCATCGTTCCCCTTCTGGAACGAAGCTAGCGTCCGAACAGGCGCAAGGCCAGCATGCGCAGCAGCCGGCCGGGGCTCGCCTGCCGCCGCCGCTCGGTCGACATGTCGGCGCGGGCAAGCACGTATAATGCGGCCAGCGGGCGCGCCGCCCCGGGCCATTTGGCGCGGTCGATCTGGCGGTTCATGGCGGCGGCCTGCGCGCGCGCCGTCGCGCGCACCGCCGGCTGCGAGTGGCGATGCGCCAGATCCGCCAAAGCCCACGCCTCACCCGCCTGCCGCAGGCGCGGATCGTCTACGCCGAGCAGGCGTGCGGCGGCGGCGAACAGCTTGCCGCCCCGCTCGCGACCGTGGCGAGCGATCGCCTCCGCATCCGGCTCGCCGTCGATCAGCGCGGCCCAGCCATCCTCGATCTCGGCCAGCATCGCACCGGAGACGCCGCACGCGACGGCTTGCCGTGCCAGCATCTTCAGCAGCGGCTCGGCCGGCGCGCTGACCGGCGTCAGGGCCGCCAGCGCCTCACGCCACCAGGCGAGCCGCATCAGGCCGATCATCGGTTCGATCGTGGTCGTCACGATCTGGCCGAGGCGTTCATCGAGCGCGAACAGCGCGGCCAAGCCGGCGCGCACGTCCGGCGGCGCGTAGACGACCGCGAGCGCGCGCTCGGGATCGGCAAGATCAAGAGGTGGACTCATCCCGCGCTCCGCCGCACCATCCTCCGTCGTCACCCGGCGAAAGCCGGGTCCCATCTCGCCACGGATGCCTCGCTCGTGGTCAGATGGATGCCGGATCAAGTCCGGCATGACGTTGAAAAAGAGCGCGGGCTACAGGGCTTACCGATAACAGACCTTCTTCACCGCTGCGACGACCTGATCGGCGGTGACCAGCGCCAGCTTCTCCAGATTCGCGGCATAAGGCAGCGGCACGTCGGCGTTGGTGACGCGCAGCACCGGCGCATCGAGGTCGTCGAAGCCCTCCTCCATGGCGATCGCGGCGATCTCCGACGCGATCGAGCAGGTGGGCCAGCCTTCCTCGACCACGACCATGCGGTTGGTCTTCTTGACGCTGGCGAGCACCGTAGCCTTGTCGAGCGGGCGCAGCGTACGCAGGTCGATGACCTCGGCGTCGATGCCCTCGTCGGCCAGCTGCTTGGCGGCTTCCAGCGCGACGCCGACGCCGATCGTGTAGCTGACCAACGTCACGTCCCTGCCCGGCCTGACGATGCGCGCCTTGCCGATCGGCAGGACGTAGTCGTCGAGCTTCGGCACGTCGAACGACTGGCCGTAAAGCAGTTCGTTCTCGAGGAACACGACGGGATCGTTGGAGCGGATCGCGGCCTTGAGCAGGCCCTTGGCATCGGCGGCCGAGTAGGGCGCGATCACGATCAGTCCCGGCACGCTCGCATACCACGGTCCGAAATTTTGGCTGTGCTGCGCGGCGACCCGCGCGGCGGCGCCGTTGGGGCCGCGGAACACGATCGGGCAGCGCATCTGGCCGCCCGACATATAGTTGGTCTTGGCGGCCGAGTTGATGATGTGATCGATCGCCTGCATCGCGAAGTTGAAGGTCATGAACTCCACGATCGGCCGCAGGCCGGCCATCGCCGCACCGGTGCCGATGCCGGCGAAGCCGTATTCGGTGATCGGCGTGTCGATCACGCGCTGCGCGCCGAACTCGTCGAGCAGGCCCTGAGTTACCTTGTAGGCGCCCTGATATTCGGCGACCTCCTCGCCCATCACGAACACCCGGTCGTCGGCACGCATCTCTTCGGCCATGGCGTCGCGCAGCGCCTCGCGGACGGTGGTGCGCACCATCTCCGTGCCTTCGGGCACCTCCGGGTCGACGTGGGTGTCGGCGACGTCGGCGACCAGCGCGCGCGCGGCCGTCTCCATCTGCTTGGGTTCGGCGCTCTCGGGCGCGGTCACCGTAGCTCCCTCTCCCCGCTCGCGAGGAGAGGGGGAGTTCGAGGCCTGATCCGTCGGCGTGTTCTGGTCCGACTCCCCCTCTCCCAACCCTCTCCCCTGAAGGGGAGAGGGCTTTTCCTCATC
>CAXTUG010000306.1:0-3572 GCA_964247375.1 uncultured Sphingomonadaceae bacterium | reverse complement strand
AGGATGCGCGTCGACCTGTTCGATTTCGACCTGCCGGCGGAGCGGATCGCGCTGCGGCCCGCCGTCCCGCGCGACAGCGCCCGCCTGCTGCTGCTCGACGGCGACAGGACCGAAGACCGCACGGTCGCCGAACTGCCGCAGCTGCTGTGCGCCGGCGACTGCCTCGTCCTCAACGACACCCGCGTCATCCCCGCCCAGCTGGAAGGCACGCGTGGCGCGGCGCGGATCGGCGCGACGCTGCACAAGCGCGAGGGCCTGCGCGCCTGGACCGCCTTCGTGCGCAACGCCAGGCGGGTGAGGGTGGGTGACTGGATCGACTTCGGCCACGATGTCGCCGCGGTCGCCGCTGCGCGCAACGGCGACGGCTCGCTCGTGCTAGAGTTCGAGGGCGACGAGCCGGTCGAGCTGCTGCTGGAACGGGCCGGCCGCATGCCGCTGCCGCCCTACATCGCCGGCAAGCGTGCAGCCGACGCGGGGGACCTGACCGACTACCAGACCATGTTCGCCGACGCGCCGGGCGCAGTGGCCGCGCCGACGGCGGCCCTGCATTTCACCCCGGCGCTGATGGAACGCCTCGATGCCGCCGGCATCGGCCATGCTATGCTGACGCTCCACGTCGGCGCCGGCACCTTCCTGCCGGTCAAGACGGACGACACCGACGCGCATCGCATGCACGCGGAGTGGGGCCGGATCGACCAGGCCACCGCCGATCGCCTGAACGCCGTCCGCGCCGCCGCCGGCCGCCTGATCGCGGTCGGCACCACCAGCCTCCGTCTGCTGGAGAGCGCCGTCGGCGAGGACGGCATCCTCCGCCCGTTCGAGGGCGATACGGCCATCTTCATCACGCCCGGCTACCGCTTTCGCGCGGTCGACGGCCTGCTCACCAACTTCCACCTGCCGCGCTCGACCCTGTTCATGCTGGTCTCGGCCCTGATGGGCCGCGAGCGGATGCAGGCGGCCTATGCCCACGCCATCGCGGCAGGCTATCGCTTCTACTCCTACGGCGACGCGAGCCTGCTGCTGCCAGGGACTCGTTTTCCGGACTGACGCCCGCTATATCCGATGCCGGAGCATGGAGCGTCGGATGAAGTACGTCCTGAAGCAGTTCGAGCATCACACTGCGCGAGAGATCGCGGCCAAGGGCGGCGCGGTGAAAGGCAGTCGCGTCAGGGATACCGATGGCAATGTGTCGACCCGTTATACGATCGATTTCAGCAGCCCGACGATCGACGACGATCTGACCTACGTTTTCGGGCGCAACATCGCCGAAGCGCGCAAGGAGAATAAGCGGCTTACGGGATCGGCGGATGGCGTCGAACATAAACGCTGATCCGCCCGCACTCCTGATCATTGCCGGTCCCAATGGCTCTGGAAAAAGCTCTGCTTATGAGAGCGCCGATGCCAACTTTGAGGGTCGATCCTTCTGGATCGTCAATCCGGATCGTCTCACGGCACGCCTGATCGAGGTGGAAGAGCTGGAGCGTTACGAAGCTAATCTAGCTGCGGTACGCCGCATCGAATCCTGGCTGAACGCCTCGATCGATGTTCATAAAACGATCGGCGTCGAGACCGTGCTCTCCACCGGCAAATATCGGCTGTTGGTGGAACGCGCCAAGCAACTGGGCTTCGAATTATGGCTTGTCTACGTGGTGCTCGACACTCCCGAGCGGAACATCGAGCGCGTGAAACTGCGTGTCCGAAAGGGCGGGCACGCGGTCCCGGAAGACAAGATACGGGAAAGATACAAGCGCTCGCTCGAGCAGCTGCCATGGTTTCTCGAGCAAGCGGATCGCGCGTGGGTTTATGACAATTCCGGTGCTGAATTACGTCGCGTGGGCATAAAGCGTCGCGGTCGGGCCTTGCCGCAGATCGATGCCGCAGCACCGAGGGTGCTGCTGGACGCGCTTTCCTGACAGTCCGGCCGGAGAAAGAATCCGCCATGTCGCTCGACGCCGATCTCCAGGCGCTGATCCGCACGATCCCGGATCACCCGAAGCCGGGCATCCAGTTCCGCGACATCAGCACGCTGCTGCTCGACGGCCCTGGCTTTGCCGAGGCGATCGACCGGCTGGCGGCGCTGGTCGACGGCGAGGGTGCGCAGCTGGTCGCCGGTATCGAGGCGCGGGGCTTCGTGTTCGCCGCGGCGCTCGCCTACCGGCTCAAATGCGGGCTGCTGATGCTGCGCAAGCCGGGCAAGCTCCCCGGCGCGCGGGTCGGTGTCGACTATGAATTGGAATATGGCACCGACCGGCTGGAGATGCATGCCGACGCCTGCGGCGAGGGCATGCGCGTGGTGCTGGTCGACGACCTGATCGCGACCGGCGGGACCGCGCTGGCTGCAGTCGAGCTGCTGCGCTCGGCCGGAGCCGTGATCGATACCGCCGCCTTCGTGATCGACCTGCCCGATCTGGGCGGTGCAAGCAAACTGCGTGCCTCCGGGATCCGAGTAGCGCACCTGATCGCATATAAAGGGGATTGATAAATAATCGAGTTCATTGCCGGCTATCGTTGAAGCCGGTGAGAAGGGTGGGGAAGCAAATGGGATTGGATCTTGTTGTCGAAGGATGCGCGAAGGCCGGCCACGAGGCTGAATGGCGGCAAGTGCTGGAACGAGCCTTCCGGGGCGAGCAGCAGCCGGGAGATGGAGAGCGCTTCGACGCAATCAGCATTCCATCTTACGAGCGCGTGAGTGCGCCCCGTGTCGGCCAGAGCGCCGAAGCCGATGCGTGGATCATTGCGGCTCGCGGCGCTGCAACGCCCGAAGCGGCCGCAGAGGTTTTGAAGGAGTTCGACGGCTATCGCGTGTTGAAGCTCGTCAAATCCGATGGGGTTCCGCCCTATAGTTATGGCGGCCTGTATGACGGCGTCGACGAAACGAGCTTCCGGGGTGCATTGCTTCAACTGAGCGGCGATGTGCTCTCGTCCGAGCTGATCGATGAGGCCTGGAAAAACAGGTTTCCCGATGAAGCTATCGCTTACGGTCAAGCGCTACTGGCTGCGGCCGCGGCAGCGGAGGCCAACTCTCGCCCTAAAACCCCACCGGACACGGCTCGCGCAAAGACCGGCCTTCTTTCCCGCCTCTTCAAGCCGAAAACGGAGCCCAAGCCGCTTCCATTTGACGAGCAAATTGATGTCGTGCGGGCTGCGGGCAAGTGGTTCCTGTTCTGGGGGGAGCATGGTCATGCCATTCGTGCTTGGTTCTAGGGCGCTAACCGCACCACCTTCACGGAATTAAGCGGAGCAGGCGGTCTCGACAGGCTGGGGAACGTTCGGCATTGGGCCCGCCGTGACCCCCCGTTTCGAATTCTCCATTCATGCAACCGACGGCAAGGCGCGCACCGGCGAGATCCGGATGCGGCGCGGTGTCGTCCGCACGCCCGCCTTCATGCCGGTCGGGACCGCCGGCACGGTCAAGGCGATGCGGCCGGCGGAGGTGCGCGCGACCGGCATCGTCCCGATGCCCGGGCCGCACGAGAAGGTCGCGGGCGGCCACGCCATCGTCGCCGTCGGCTACGACGACGCCCGCGAGGCGTTCCTCGTGCGGAACTCGTGGGGGATCGACTGGGGGCAGG
>CAXTUG010000305.1:0-3575 GCA_964247375.1 uncultured Sphingomonadaceae bacterium | reverse complement strand
GGGCACCGCCGCGACCGGCGGCAGCAGCGCGGCGAGCGCGCGCACGGCGGTGGACTTGCCGGTGCCGCGGTCGCCGAACACCATCACCCCGCCGATGCGCGGCTCGACCGCCGCGATCAGCAGGGCGCGCTTCATATCCTCCTGGCCGACGATCGCCGAAAAAGGAAAGGGCCTGCGCACGGACGTTGGTGTATCACACGTGCGACGCACGACAAGGATGGCTCCTAATGCTTCAACCTCTGCTCATCTCAGGCGCGGTCGCGCTGCTGCTCGGGATCGGCGGCGGGCTGCTGACCGAGGTCGGCCCCTGGTATCACGGCCTGCGCAAGCCGCGGCTCAACCCGCCCGACTGGCTGTTCGGACCAGCCTGGACGATCATCCTCGCACTGGCGGCGTGGAGCGCGGCGACGGCCTGGGTCGCGGCGCCGGACCCGGCCATGCGCCTGCGCGTCATATTGCTCTACGGGCTCAATGCGCTGTGCCATTTTCTGTGGAGCCCGCTCTTCTTCAAGGCGAAGCGGCCGGACTGGGCGCTGGCGGAGGTGGTGTTCCTGTGGGCGTCGCTGGTCGCGATCATTATCGGCGTCTCGCCCTTCTCGGCGAAGGCGGCGCTGCTGGTGGTGCCCTACCTGCTGTGGGTGAGCTTCGCGGCGTGGCTCAACCTGGCGATCGTGCGGCTCAATCGTCCGTTCGGGTAATGCGAGCGTAAGCCCCTCCCGCTTGCGGGAGGGGCGTGCTCGGGTGACGGGCCGCCTTCACCTTCGCCGCATGCGTCAGCTCGCCTTGGCCAGCATCGGCGTCATGCGCTTGGCGGCGAGCGGCGGGAGCCTGACCGACTTGGCGCTGCCGAGATTGGGCGACGGGCCCTTGCCCGCCTGCACCAGCGCGACCATGCCCATCGACACGTGCGGCAGGCACTCGATGCCGTAGACGCCGGGCTTGCTGACGGTGAGCACGAATTCCTTGCCGACCATGCCCTTGGCAGATGCGACGCCGCTCGGGAGCATGCCCGGAATGGTCTCGGCATTGTGGCTGGGATCGTTGGGTTTGAAGTGGACCTTGTCGCCGACATCCGCCTTCACGAACGCCGGCTCGAACACGTAGAGACCGCCGGCGCCCTGCGTCTTCATATTCACCAGGATGTCCTTGGCCATCACAGGTTGCGCCAATGCTACTGCGAATAGTGCAACAGTCGTAACGGCGATTGATCTGCTACCCATCGTCCATCTCTCCACAACTACCCGACTCGTCATCGGTTGACTCATAAGACGCTTATTCGCAGGGCGGCGCAACCGGGCGCAGCGTTTCGATCAACGCGACCGCTCGTCCGCATGGATGCGGCGCAGCGCCTCGTTCAAGGCATCGCTGGCGGTACCGCGACGTCGGGCATTACGCCTGCTCCTTCCCAGTCCGCCCGGTCCGTAGGTCGGTCGTGTGCCCGATCGGGACGAACAGCTCGAGTCCTTCGCCGACGGTTCGGTTCCGCCGAAATGATTGCCGCCACCGGTCGGCGCGCTCCTGAGCAGCGGTAACGCACGCGCCTCAAAAGGCCGGTAGCCCGCCCATGATCCGGGTCGACATCGGTCAGAATGACCGCGGTCACCGCTTATACGAACGCCCGCAATTTCCCTTAGCATGGCTTGAGCGTCGGCAACCGTCTGTTGAGCGTCAATAACAGTAACGTGTCAGTGTACGGACATAATCTTGACAGCCGACCTTTCGCTTTCGGACAGAGATTATTCTTAATACACGTCGGACACGATCTCGAGATCGATGCACCCGGCCTCACGTGGTCTTGGCCAATCCAAAATGCGAACGTGCCCATCGGCGCCAAAATAGGCGGCGCGCTCGGCGACCGGGGTATCTGGCCGATGGCAGCGAACCACATACCGGCCGCGAGGCAAGCGAACGCAGTCAGGATCAAGCACGACAGTCGATGCAAGGTCGGCGACGTTCTGTTGCGGATCCAATGAACCGACACCGCGACCGCGCAGCATTAGGGGCCGACCGAGCAGTTCGGCCGCGCGGAGACACTCTCCATTGCGGGCAGCCGCCCTGATGCTTGTGGAAGAGATGATCTCGGAACCGCTTTCCCGCACCGCCTTAACGGCCTCAGCTACCATGCCGCTATTCGCGCTGCTGATGTGGCGGACGCGCGCAAGAGGCTGGCGGCGTGGCTGAGCCGGCGATCCGGGCCGAGGGGCTGGGGCACGCCTACCGGCCGGGCCAGTGGCTGTTCCGCGGGCTCGATCTGTCGATCGCCGGGGGATCGTCGCTGGCGATCCTGGCGCCGAACGGCCGCGGCAAGAGCACCTTGCTCGCCGCACTTGCCGGAACGCTTCGGCCGGTCGAGGGCCGTGTCAACCGCTCGGCGGATGTCGCGGCCGTGCCGTCCGGCCTGGTTACCGAGTTCGACTATACCGTGCTGGACATCGTGCTGATGGGCCGGGCCAGGAACATTTCGCTGCTCGCCGGCCCGTCGCGCCACGACGAAGATGCCGCCGTCTCCGCGCTCGATCGGTTCGGGCTTTCGCCCTTCGCGCTCCGCAGCTACGCTTCGCTTTCCAGTGGCGAGCGGCAGCTGGTGCTTCTAGCCCGCGCGATCGTTTCCGATGCGAAGACGCTGCTCCTTGATGAGCCGACAGCCTTTCTCGATCTTCACCATCAGAACGAGGTTGCAGGCTGGATCCGAAGGCTGAACCGCGAAGGGCTCACGACGATATACACGACCCATGATCCCAATTTCGGAATGCTGGCCGAGAATGCTCTGCTGCTGTTCGGTGGCGGCGATTACGTACTTGGGCCGAGCCACGCCTGCTTGGACGCGAAGACGCTGCAGAAGCTGTTTGGTTGTCAGGTACTTGGGCTCCATTCCGAAGATTTGGAGTTTTCCGGACGGACCTTCTTCGTCCTTCCGCCGCATAAGTGATGTGCGATTGTTGGCCACGACCGTAAACTCGACGCTTGGTCGCTCGAATGCAGCCTCAGACGCATTCTGAACGTATCCGTGGTTTGGAGACTTCAGGTTGCGTCCTCATTATGAACAGGCGTCTGGTTTAGGGAGGCGCTTTGCGCGGCGTGAATGTCCGCACCTGGGTCAAAATGGCGTTCAACGATCGGTTATCTCTCCCACCAGCGTACCCCAAAGTGCCGGATCGAAAGCTGTTCTTAACTCTGCGCACCTAAAGATATCCGGATTAGGAGCTCCTGATGCGTATAGCACCGATCCTCGTTCTGTCGCTGACCTTGAACTCGTACCCGGTGCTCGCAGAAAAGCTACACTATGGTCCAAAGGATGGCGTTTTCGGGACTGGGTATAAGCATGATGTAGAGAAAGACGGATCTCTTCGGATTGTGACTGAATACCATTTTCGTGACCCACACATTGCATTGGACGTCGCTCTATATCGTGCGGCCGAGCTCGCACAAGAAGCCGGAAAGCCTTATGTTCAGATCTTAGGCGGAGATGGTATGTCTTCACGGGGAGCGTCGAACGGCTTCGTGTATGCAATGCCGACTGACGACGCTGCAGCGCCGACCGCGTGCCGGCCACATGTTAAGCGGTGCTATACTGC
>CAXTUG010000304.1:0-3581 GCA_964247375.1 uncultured Sphingomonadaceae bacterium | reverse complement strand
GGCGAGTTCCGCCGCATCGTCAACATGGTCCAGAAGGGCGAGCGCGAGGCGCGCATCGCCAAGAAGGAGATGGTCGAGGCGAACCTCCGGCTCGTGATCTCGATCGCCAAGAAATATACCAACCGCGGCCTGCAGTTCCTGGACCTGATCCAGGAGGGCAATATCGGCCTGATGAAGGCGGTCGACAAGTTCGAGTATCGCCGCGGCTACAAGTTCTCGACCTATGCGACGTGGTGGATCCGCCAGGCGATCACCCGCTCGATCGCCGACCAGGCGCGGACCATCCGCATCCCGGTCCACATGATCGAGACGATCAACAAGCTGGTCCGCACCAGCCGCCAGATCCTCCACGAGATCGGCCGCGAGCCGACGCCCGAGGAACTGGCCGAGCGGCTGTCGATGCCGCTCGAGAAGGTCCGCAAGGTGATGAAGATCGCCAAGGAGCCGATCAGCCTCGAGACGCCGATCGGCGACGAGGAGGACTCGCACCTCGGCGACTTCATCGAGGACAAGAATGCGGTGATCCCGGTGGACGCTGCGATCCAGGCGAACCTCAAGGAGACCGTCACCCGCGTGCTGGCAAGCCTCACCCCGCGCGAGGAGCGCGTGCTGCGCATGCGCTTCGGCATCGGCATGAACACCGACCATACACTGGAAGAGGTCGGCCAGCAGTTCAGCGTCACCCGCGAACGCATCCGCCAGATCGAGGCCAAGGCGCTGCGCAAGCTCAAGCATCCGAGCCGGTCGCGGAAGATGCGGTCGTTTTTGGACCAGTAAGCCCACTCATATTGTCGTCATTCCGGCGCAGGCCGGGATTCACTCATCCGCTGGGCGTTGGCTTCGTGGTGGATCCCGGCCTGCGCCGGGATGACATATATTTGGCGGAGGCGGTCTTCTTCCCTCCCGCTAATGGGCGGGGCAGGTACCCCTAACGCCGCGTCAACCTGATCTTTACGCGCTTGGGTTATCTCGATCCCTCAAGGGGGAAGTTGGCGCCGCGGGCGCTGCTTCGGGAGCCGATCATGTCGTTCGTTGCATTGCAAACCGCACCAGCCGATTTCGGCGAGATGCTGGTCGCGCTCGCGGCCGCCGAGGGCAGCGCGAGCCATCCCTACACCCATTCCTATGAGCTGAATGCCGATCCGCTGGCCACGCGCAACCTGGCCGACGTGCTGCACCTGCTGTCGATGCTGCACGGCCCGCAGCCCGGATTGATCGAGCTCGCCGGCGAGCGCAACGTCCTGCCCGACGCGGGCGACTGGTTCCGTCAGGCGGCCGCCGGCTTCGCGCTGGAGCGCCATTATCTGACGCAGCTGATCGTGGCCGCAGGCCCCGGCCCCAGCACCCCGGGCGAGGCCGACACCGCCACCGCCATCCTCGATCAGCGCCGCGCGATGGACATGATCGCCTGCTCCGACCGCTTCGGTTGCGCGCTGGGGGCGATCGTGGCGCTGGTGCTCGACTGGCAGGCGATCCGCTCGGTGCTGGATACGGCGGCGACCCGCATCGGCATTCCGGTGCCGCTCAGCGCGATGCCGGGCGACCAGTCGACGGCGCACGTGCTCGCCGGCCTGCCGATGCAGCCGCGCCTGGACCGCGCCTTGACCTTCGGCGCACGTCAATTGCTGCTGCAGCATCGCGGCATCTGGGACCTGCTCGAGGTCCGCAAGGAAGCGCGCGTGGAGCGGTAGACCTCGAATCGTTCCGCTTATTCGGAGCTTGTCGCAGCACCACTCCCGATCTTCTGCCGTCATCCCGGCGCACGCCGGGATAACGATCTACTCCGATCGAAGTGACGATTTACTTCAATAGAGCAGGTAAGGCCGCCTCTCCTCTTCCCACGCGCGTTCGTTCGGCTGAGTCATAGCTTCTAGATCGGCCGGTATCGCACCGGCATCGTCCACCCACTCGCGCAATCCCGTACCGCCGTTGATCACGTCGATCGGCAGCTTGCCGAAGGCATATTCGTACGGAAAGTCGCGCCAGAGCTGGTAGTCGGGATAGAGCGCACGCACCGCCTTGAAGGCCAGCGCCTGCAGCCGCCACGGCCGGAACGCCGCATGATCGTAGAAGATGCCTTCGGGATGGATCTGCACGCCCGAGCAGAGCCGATGGACATGCTTGTGGAAGGTGGGCTCGAAGCTGATCTCGCGGAGTGCGCAGCTCGCCAGCCACGCGGGTGCGATCCGCCGCATCTCCGCCAGTACGTCCCGGGCGACGATGTCGGGCGCGCCGAACAGCTCCAGCGGACGCGTCGTCCCGCGTCCCTCGGACAGCGTCGTGCCTTCCAGCATCACCGTACCGGGATAGGCGCGCGCCATCCACAGATTGGGCGCGTTCGGGCTCGGATTGACCCACACCCGCTCGGCGAGTGGCCAGCCGTAACCGGGTGCCGCGTCAGGATCGTAGCCGTCCATGGCGATCACCCGATAGGCGACGTCCAGCCGGTAATGGTCGATGAACCAGCGGCCGAGTTCGCCCAGGGTCAAGCCGTGCCGCATCGGCATCGGCCCGGCGCCGACGAAGCTCTCCCAGCCCGGCTGGAGCGTAAGCCCCTCGACCGGGCGGCCGACCGGATTGGGCCGGTCGAGCACCCACACTTCCTTGCCGTGCGCGGCCGCCGCCTCCAGCGCGTAGAGCAAGGTCGTTATGAAGGTGTAGATGCGCGTGCCCAGGTCCTGCAGGTCGACCAGCAGCACGTCGAACGTGCCCATGGACTGACCGGAGGGTCGCCGCACCTCGCCGTACAGGCTGAACACCGGGATGCCGTGCACCGGATCGTCGAAGTCCGGCGACTCGACCATATTGTCCTGCTTGTCGCCGCGCATGCCGTGCTGCGGCCCGAACGCCGCAGTCACGTTGACACCCGCCGCGACCAGCGCATCGAGCGCGTGGGTCAGGTCCGCAGTGACCGAGGCAGGATGGGCGAGCAGCGCCACCCGCCGCCCCTCGAGCGGCGCGCGGAGCGAGGGATCGGCCAGCAGCCGTTCGATACCCAGCTGGATCATGTCAGCCTGCTGGCGGCAGTTCGGTCGTGAAGCAAGCGGCGTCGTGGAAGTCGGGCTTGCCGGGAGGGTGCGCGAGCGCCCAGTAGCTCTTGCCCCCCTGCTCGTCCTCGATCACCGCGGACAGGCCGAGCGGACCGACGGCGTCGGGCGGCAGGTGGAGGGCGGCGGTGAGCCGGGCCGCGTCGTCCTGCAGCGTCCACCTGATCTGCGGATCCGGCAGCGGCGCGTCCCGCATACCTTCCCGGTAGCCGTCGAAGCGGTAGGCCGCCCACCGTGTGGAGGGCGAGAGATTGAACTCGTAATAGCCGTGGGTGGCGGCGATGAAGACTTCGAAGCAGGTGTGACGCCAGAGCTCGTCGGTGCGGATAGAGGGCTGCGCATGGGGAACGGCGACATTCATGAGCGCCCCCGCCACGGAGTAGGTTAGCCGCAACAATCCCGATGCGCTTCGCATCGCATCAACTTCGATCCGGGCGACTGGTGAGGTGTTGTAAGGATGACGTGTAAGCTGCCGCTGCATCAACTCTCCTGCAGAAATGTCTCTACGGTCGTCATCCCGGCGCAGGCCGGGAT
>CAXTUG010000303.1:3377-3595 GCA_964247375.1 uncultured Sphingomonadaceae bacterium | reverse complement strand
GTGTCCAAGCTGAACTCGTCCGGTTTTTCGGGAACGCTGGTGAGCGGAGCGCTGGCGCCGCCGCGCACCTATGGCGTCCTGCTCGGATATCGGTTCTGATCCGCGGCCGCGGGACCCGCGAACGGCGCCGGCGACAGGCGTCATCCAAACGCACGAGGCGCTGATGGAACTCGGTTTCTTTACCCAGCCCACCCACATGCCGGGGCGTGCGAGGGCGG
>CAXTUG010000303.1:0-3367 GCA_964247375.1 uncultured Sphingomonadaceae bacterium | reverse complement strand
TCGCATGATCTTCCGCCTGGCGGACAGGCTGGGCTACGCCGAGGGCTTCATCGGCGAGCACATGTCGGCAGCGCGGGAGAACGTGCCCAACGCGCTCCTGTTCATCGCCTCGCTCGCCGACACGACGCGGACGATCAGGCTGGGCACGGGAATGCACAACCTGCCGTTCAGCCACCCGCTGGTGATCGCCTCCAATGTCGCCTGGGTCGATCACCTGCTGGGCGGGCGGTTCCTGTTCGGGATCGGCGCGGGCGTGACGCCGACCGATGCGGAAGCGCTGGAACTGCTCGGCCAGGACCGCCGCGCGATGTTCGACGAGGCGATCGCGCAGGTGCTCGCGCTCTGGAACGGCGAGCCGCCCTATCGTCTTGAGGGAGAATATTGGAACATCGCGATCGAGAAGACCCTGTGGCCGGAGATGGGGCTGGGGATCGTCCCCAAGCCGCTGCAGCGCCCGCACCCGCCCATCCTCTTCGGCTCGGGCGACGCGCGCTCGAAGCGTCTCGCCACGTTCGGCGAGCGCGGCTGGTCCATGCTGTCGTCCGACACGCTGCCCGCCAGCCGCCTGCCCGAACAATGCGCGATTTACGCGGCCGGGTCCGAGCCCGCGGGTCGGGCGGCCGACCGGCGCGGATGGCGCGTGGTGCGCTCGATCTTCGTTGCGGACGACGGGGCCGCGGCGGTGCGCTACGCCAACACCGACCCGCACAGCCCTTACCGGCACCATTTCGACGAGTTCCACCGGAAATTCCGGCGCGCGCGGCTGATGGACATGTTCAAGGGCGATCCGGCGATGGCCGACGAGGCGGTCACGCTCGACTATGCGCTCGACACCTGCGTCATCGCCGGCACCGTCGACCAGGTGGTCGACGAGATCCTGGCGCTGCGCGAGACGACGGGTCCGTTCGGGACGCTGGTCTATGCCGGCAAGGACTGGAGCGATCCGGCGCTGAGCCGGCGGTCAATGGAGTTGATGGCCGAGCGCGTAATGCCCGCCGTCAACGCCGCGATCGGTCCGGAGGCGTGGGACCAGCCCGTTCCCGCGCCAATCGCCGGCGAGCGGGAGACCGCATGATGGCCGCCGAGGCGCGGAGCACGGCTCCGGTCATCCCCGCCGTCATGATCGCCATGCGGCTCCATCGCTACGGCGGACCCGAGGCGTTCCAGGCGGACACCGTGCCGGTGCCGAGCTATGGTCCCAAGGATGTGCTGGTGCGGGTCAGGACAGTCGCGGTCAACGGCTGGGACGCGCGCGTGCGGCAGGGCCGCGCGCCTCAATTGCCCGGTCGCCGGCCGATCGCGCTCCCCATCCAGCCCGGCCGCGAGATGGCGGGCGAGGTGGTCGCCGCGGGCGACGCGGTGCATACGCTGGCGGTGGGCGACCGCGTCGTCCTGACCAGCGCGCCGAGCTGCGGCGAGTGCGACTTCTGCCATCGCGGCAAGGGCAACTTATGCACGCGGATCGACTATCCGGGCCATGCCGCGCCGGGCACCTATGCCGAATATGTCGCCTTCCCCGCGGCATGGCTACTGAAGACCCCGGCCTCGCTGTCGGACGAGGAGGCGGTCACGGTACCTTGGGCCTATGGCAACGCGCTGCACGGCGTGGTGGCCGGCGGCGTGGAGCTGGGGTCGACGGTCGCCGTCACCGCCGCCTCCAGCGCGATGGGCATCGCGGCGATGCAGCTGGCCAGGCTGAAGGGCGCGAAGACCGTCATCGCCCTGTCCCGCTCGCCGCAGAAGGCGGACCTGCTGCGCGCGGCTGGCGCCGACCACGTCGTCGACTATAGCGCGGCGGACGGCGTCGACCGGGTCAGAGCGATCGCGGGTGCCCCGCCCTTCGGCGGCGTGGACGTGGTGCTCGACAATTACGGTGGCCAGGAGATGATGGACCTGGCCGTCGCGATCACCGCCTTCCAGGCGCGCATCGTCATGCTCGCATGGCAGGGCGAAGCCTGGGACGGCACCGTCGCGATCCCCGGCCTGGTCGCGCTCGGCAAGGAGCTCAGGATTGTCACGTCGCGGGGATCGCTCTATCCGGAACAGGCGTTGGTGGTGGACCTGGCGGGCAGGGACAGGATCAGGATGCCGGTCCAGCAGGTGTTCGACCTGACCGACATGGCGAGCGCGCACGCGCTGCTCGATTCGGGCAGGCACGTCGGCAAGATCGTCCTGCGCGCCTGACGCGGCCGCCGCCGCTACAGCTCGGCGGCCGCCCGGCGGCTGAGGCCAGACAGGCCGACGATCATCGCGCGCTTGGCCGGCGGCAGATGCTCGATAGCGCGGAACGGCAGGTTCCTGAGCCACGGCGGCTTCACGTCCGACATCTTGGTAAGGCGGGCGGCGATGCCGAGCACCTGCACCGCGGCCGGCCGGCGCAGCGCGGCATAGCGGTCGAGCAGCTGGTCGGAGCGGCCGTCGCGGAGGATGGCGGCGAGCGCGCCGGCCAGCGTGATCGCGTCGACCAGACCGGTGTTCATGCCCTGGCCGCCGGCCGGGCTGTGCACGTGGGCCGCGTCCCCCATCAGCGCGAAGCGGCCCCGGCGGAACGTCTCAGCGATCCGGTGATTCAGGCGGAAGCGCGACGACCAGGTGACGCCCTGGATCACGCCCCGCTCGCGGGTCGGCCCGCGCGCGTCGACGATCGCCTGGAGATCGGCAAGGCCGGGGTTTCCCGGCGCGTCCGGCACCGCCGCGACCACGCGGAACTGCCCGTCGAGCAGGGGGATGACGACCATCGGGCCGTCCGGCGAGAAGAACAGCTTCTCATCGTCCCGACCGGGCGGCCAGCGCATCCGGACGTCCGCGGTGATGAACGACTCCGCATCCTGCGCGCCTTCGAAGGCGATGCCCGCCGCCCGGCGCACGGCGCTGTGCATGCCGTCGCCGCCCACGACGTACCTGGCGCGGACCGTCGCCGAGCCCGCCGGCGTGGACAGGCGCGCCACGATCGCGTCGGGATCCTCCTCGAAGCGCTCGGCCGCGACCCCGCGCACCACCTCTCCGCCGGCTTCGGCGAGCCGGTCGGCGAGGATGCCTTCGGTGACCTGCTGCGGGATTATCAGCAGGAAGGCGTATCGCGAGGGCAACCGGTCGAACCGCAGGGTGAGCAGCCGCGCGTCGCGGTCATGAACGGAGAAGGTGGGCAGAGACAGGCCGGCATCGACGAGGCGCTCCGATACGCCGAGCGGTTCGAGCATCTCCAGCGTATGCGCGTGCAGCACCAGCGCGCGCGACGTCCCCTGCCGTTCCGGCAGCCTGTCGATCAGCAGGTGGTCGATCCCCGCCCGGGCGAGTGCGGCGGCGAGCGCCAGCCCGGTCGGCCCGGCACCGACGATCAGCACGTCCGTCGAGGCGCGAAGCCCTG
>CAXTUG010000302.1:305-3596 GCA_964247375.1 uncultured Sphingomonadaceae bacterium | reverse complement strand
CTGCCGAGCGCAGCCGAGGCATGTTCTCGGCTTCGCTCGAAAATGTGTCTCGACTTCGCTCGACACGAACGGAGGAGGGGGCGGTCTTTCCAGTATAAGCGGGCAGCCACAGATCGATGTGCTGCAGCGGATCGGCACCATAGGCGATCACTGCGTCCGGCTTTGGCTGCGGCCGGTTCAGCAGGTCCGGCCACCGCATCGGACCCGCGTGCAGCGGCAGCCCTGCCGTCAGGAGTGCCGCCGCCAAAGTCCGCCATCGTTTCATGCGACGATCCTGGCCAAGCCCTTGGACAGCTGCAAGGCCCCGTTGAGCTGGGCGGCGGCATCGGGCCAGTTGCGGGTGATGACCAGCCTGCTGTCGGGACGCAGCTTGGCCGTGCCCTTCAGCCGCTCGACATAGGCGAGCAGGCCGGGCAAATCGGGGAACTGGTCCTGGAAGAAAGTGACCAGCGCGCCCTTCGGTCCGACGTCCAGCTTGGCGATGCACGCCTTCTTGGCGTTCATCTTGGTCTCGATCACCGACAGCAGGTTGGCGGTCGGCTCCGGCAGCTCGCCGAAGCGGTCGATCATCTCGGCGGCGAACGCCTCGACCGCACCCTTGTCCTCCAGCTCGTTCATGCGCCGGTAGAGGCCCATGCGCAGGTCCAGGTCCGGCACATATTCTTCGGGAATCATGATCGGCGCGTCGACGCTGATCTGCGGCGAGAATTCCCGGTTGCGTGCGGACTCGGCCAGGCCGCCGGCCTTGGCCTCGACGATCGCCTCCTCCAGCATCGACTGGTAGAGCTCGAACCCGACCTCCTTGATGTGGCCGGACTGCTCGTCGCCGAGCAGGTTGCCGGCGCCGCGAATGTCGAGGTCGTGGCTGGCGAGCTGAAAGCCGGCGCCGAGCGTGTCGAGGTTCTGCAGGATGTGCAGGCGCTTCTCGGCGGTCTCGGTCAGCTGCCGGTTGGGCGGTGTCGTCAGATAGGCATAGGCGCGGGTCTTGGCCCGCCCGACGCGGCCACGCAACTGATAGAGCTGGGCGAGGCCGAAGCGGTCGGCGCGGTGCACGATCAGCGTGTTGGCGCTGGGAATGTCGAGCCCGCTCTCCACGATCGTGGTGGAGAGCAGCACGTCGAACTTCCTGTCGTAGAAGGCTGACATCCGCTCCTCGACCTCGGTCGCCGCCATCTGCCCGTGCGCCACGACATAGCCTATCTCCGGCACCTCCTTGCGCAGGAACTCCTCGACGTCGGGCAGATCCTTGATCCGCGGCACCACGAAGAAGCTCTGCCCGCCGCGATAATGCTCCCGCAGCAGCGCCTCGCGCAGCACCACGGGGTCCCAAGGCGCGACGTAGGTGCGGACCGCGAGGCGATCGACCGGCGGCGTCTGGATCACCGACAGTTCGCGCAGGCCCGACATCGCCATCTGCAGCGTGCGCGGGATCGGCGTCGCTGTCAGCGTGAGCACGTGGACGTCGGCCTTCAGCGCCTTGAGCCGCTCCTTGTGGGTGACGCCGAAGCGCTGCTCCTCGTCGACGATGACGAGGCCGAGCCGCTTGAACTCGACGCCCTTGGCGAGCACGGCGTGGGTGCCGACGACGATGTCGATCCTGCCGCCAGCGAGACCTTCCTTCGTCCGCTTCGCCTCGGCGGCCGGGACCAGCCGGGACAGGCGGCCGATCTCGAGCGGGAAGCCCTTCATCCGCTCGACGAAGTTCTGGTAGTGCTGGCGCGCGAGCAATGTGGTGGGACAGACGATCGCCACCTGCATGCCCGCCATGGCCGCGACGAAGGCGGCGCGCATCGCCACCTCGGTCTTGCCGAAGCCGACGTCGCCGACCACCAGCCGGTCCATCGGCCTGCCGGCCGACAGGTCGCTCAGCGCATCGTCGATCGCCCGGTCTTGGTCGTCCGTCTCCTGGTAGGGGAAGCGGTCGGCGAAGGCCGAGTAGGCGGCGTCCGCCTGGGCCGTATCGGCGGCCCGAAGCGCGCGCTGGGCGGCGGTGGCGATCAGCTCGCCGGCGATCTCGCGGATGCGCTCCTTCATCCGCGCCTTGCGCGTCTGCCAGGCGGCACCGCCGAGCTTGTCGAGGCTCGCGCCCTCCTCGCTGCCGTAGCGGCTGAGGACTTCGAGATTCTCGACCGGCACGTAGAGCTTGTCGCCGCCCTGATAGCTCAAGGCGACGCAGTCGTGCGGCACCTTGCTGACCGGGATCTGGGTCAGGCCCTCGTAGCGGCCGATGCCGTGATCGCTGTGCACGACGAGGTCGCCCGGCGAGAGCGTCGCCAGTTCGGCGAGGAACGCGTCGGTCGACTTGCGGCGCTTGTTGCGGCGGATCAGCCGGTCGCCCAGCATGTCCTGCTCGGTCAGCAGCGCGACCTCGGGCGTGGTGAAGCCGTGGTCGAGCGGCAGCACGGTGAGCGCGGTCGCGCCCGCCTTGAACGCCGAGCCGAGCGCGTCCTGCCAGTCGTCCGCCAGCATGGCGCCGGACAGGCCGTGATCCTGCAGCAGCCCCTTCAGCCGCTCGCGCGCGCCGCGGGAGTAGCTCGCCAGCACAATCTTGTGCTTGGATCGGCCGAGATCCCGGATGTGTTTGACCACCGCCTCGTAGACGTTGGCGTTCTGCGTCCGCTCCGGCGTGAAGTCGCGCGGACCGTCCACGCCGAAGTCGACCACCTGCGCGCTCTCCGGCTCGTGGAAGGGCGTGGTGAGATGGATCGGCCGGTCGGCGATCGCCTGCTCCCACTGCGCGCGCGCGAGATAGAGTGCGGTCGGCTCCAGCGGCCGGTAGCTGCCGGGATCGCCGCTGCGCACCGCCTTGCGGTTCTCGTAATAGTCGGTGATCGCCTCGAAACGCGCCTCGGCGGCGCCGTCGACGCCGCTGTCGCGGACGATCAGGTCGTCGTCGGATAGGTGGTCGAACAGGGTCGACAGCCGCTCCTCCAGCAGCGGCAGCCAATGCTCCATGCCGGCCAGGCGGCGGCGCTCCGACACCGCCTGATAGAGCGGATCGCCGGTGGCGGTCGCGCCGAACGTCTCGCGATAGTGCGAGCGGAAGCGCTTGACGCTCTCCTCGTCGAGCAGCGCCTCGGACGCGGGCAGCAGGGTGAAGCCGTCCACCTGCGCGGTGGTGCGCTGATCCTCGGCATTGAACTGGCGCACCGTCTCGATCTCGTCGCCGAAAAAGTCGAGCCGGAGCGCCAGGCTCTCGCCGGCGGGAAACAGGTCGACCAGGCCGCCGCGGACGGCATATTCGCCGGCCTCGTGCACCGTGTCGGCACGGACGTAACCGTTGGCCTGCAG
>CAXTUG010000302.1:0-295 GCA_964247375.1 uncultured Sphingomonadaceae bacterium | reverse complement strand
TTACCGGGGGCCGGCCCGCCGGGCGGCCGGGGGGTCGCTATCGCGCCGCGCGCCGGGGGCGCGCGTCGCCGACAGCTGGCGGATGCGGAACGGCGTGAGCGTGCGCTGGGTCGCGGCGTTGACCGTGGTGACCAGCAGCTGCGGCTTGTCGCGCTTGCGCTGGAGCGCGTGGAGAGCGGCCAGCCGCTCCGACGTCATCCGGAGCGACGGCGAGGCACGGTCATAGGGCAGGCAGTCCCAGGCCGGAAAGGTGATTACCTCCAGCTCCGGCGCGAAGTAGCGGGCATTATCAGCC
>CAXTUG010000301.1:0-3604 GCA_964247375.1 uncultured Sphingomonadaceae bacterium | reverse complement strand
GTTCGGCTATCTCGGCATGGCCTATGCGATGGTCGCGATCGGCGTGGTCGGCTTCATCGTGTGGGCGCACCACATGTTCACCACCGGCCTGTCGGTGGACACCAAGATGTACTTCACCGCCGCCACGATGGTGATCGCGGTGCCGACCGGCATCAAGATCTTCTCCTGGATCGCGACGATGTGGGAAGGCTCGCTGTCGTTCCAGACGCCGATGCTGTGGGCGCTGGGCTTCATCTTCATGTTCACGGTCGGCGGGGTCACCGGCGTGCTGCTCGCCAACGGCGGCATCGATAATTACTTCCAGGACACCTATTACGTGGTGGCGCACTTCCACTACGTGCTGTCGCTGGGTGCGGTCTTCTCGCTGTTCGCGGGCTTCTACTACTGGTTCCCGAAGATGTCGGGACGGATGTATAACGAGTTTCTCGGCAAGCTGCATTTCTGGGTGTTCTTCATCGGCGTGAACGTCCTGTTCTTCCCGATGCACTTCCTGGGCATGGAAGGAATGCCGCGCCGCTACCCGGACTATCCGGACGCCTATGCGCACTGGAACGCGGTCGCGACGCATGGTTACGAGATCATGGTCGCCGGCATGGTCGTGTTCTTCGTGAACGTCATCTACTCGCTGTTCGCCGGTCCCAAGGCGCCGGACAATCCGTGGGGCGAGGGTGCGACCACGCTGGAGTGGACCCTGTCGAGCCCGCCGCCGTACCACCAGTTCGAGCAGCTGCCGCGCATCGACTGAGGCTGATGGTTTAAAGGAGGAGCGGTTCGAGTAGTCGGGTCGCTCTTTCTTATTCTCGTCATCCCGGCGCAGGCCGGGATCCACCGGGAGGGCTGTTTCAGGTGGAGAGATGGACCCCGGCCTGCGCCGGGGTGACGAAGTGGGCGACACCGCTTTCGCTAATCTGGCGAAATCCCTATAGGCGCAGCCAATGTCCTCCCCCGCCATACCCGTAACACCAGCGCTGCCCGCCGAGTGGCAGGACTTCCTCGCACTCACCAAGCCGCGGGTGATGACGCTCGTCGTGTTCACCGCGCTCTGCGGATTGCTGGCCGCACGGGTCCACGTGAACCCGGTGATCGGTTTTACCGCGATCCTGTGCATCGCCGTCGGCGCCGGCGCCTCGGGCGCGCTGAACATGTGGTACGAGGCCGACCTGGACGCGCGGATGAAGCGCACCAGCGGGCGGCCGCTGCCCGCCGGGCGCATGGACCGGCAGGCCGCGCTGCACTTCGGCGTGGCGCTCGGCGTCGGATCGGTGCTGGTGATGGGGCTGGCCGTGAACCTGCTCGCGGCCGCGATCCTGGCGGGATCGATCCTGTTCTACGTGCTGGTCTACACCGTCTGGCTGAAGCGCCGGACGCCGCAGAACATCGTCATCGGCGGCGCCGCCGGCGCCTTCCCGCCGCTGATCGGCTGGGCGGCGGTGACCGGCGACATATCGCTGTTTTCAATCATCCAGTTCCTCATCATCTTCTTCTGGACGCCGCCGCATTTCTGGGCGCTCGCGCTATTCATCCGGCTCGACTACGCCAACGCCGGGGTGCCGATGCTGCCGGTCGTCGCCGGCGAGCGGACGACGCGGCATCAGATCGGCCTGTACACGATCCCGATGTCGGCCGCCGCGGTCGCGCCGTGGCCGTTGGGGCTGGCCGGCGCGGTCTACGGCGTCGCGGCGGTCGTCCTCACCGCGATCTTCGCCGCGATGGCCGCGCACGTGTCGCTCCGCACCGCGCGCGAGGGCGACGCGATGCTCCCCGAGAAGCGGCTGTTCCGCTACTCGCTCGCCTATCTGGCGCTCATTTTCGCGGCCGTCGTCGCGGACAGGTGGATGGCATGACCCCCGACGACGAAGCCGAGTTGCGTCGCCGCCAGAAATCGCGCGCGACGGTGATGGCGCTGCTACTGGGTGCGTTCTGCATCCTGATGTTCGCGATCACCATCTCGAAGATCAAGGCGGGGATGGGCTGATGCAGCGCATCCATCGTACCGCGCTGCTGGCGGGGCTCGGCGTCTGCTTCATGACCGGGCTGGGGTTCGCCAGCGTGCCGCTGTACAACCTGTTCTGCGAGGTTACCGGCCTGGACGGCACCACCAATCGCGGATCGGACGCCCCCGGATCGGCGGGCAAGCAGATCAGCATCGCGTTCGACAGCAATGTCAGCCCGAAACTGCCGTGGAAATTCCGCCCCGAGATCGAGCGCACGACGGTCGACGTCGGCGCGCGCGACATGGAATTCTTCACCGCGACCAACACATCGAACCGCACCGTCACCGGCACCGCGACCTACAACGTCAGCCCGGCGCAGGCGGGCAAGTATTTCACCAAGATCGAGTGCTTCTGCTTCACCCAGCAGGTGCTGAAGCCCGGCGAGACCGTACGGATGCCGGTGATCTTCTACGTCGACCCCAAGCTGCTCGACGATCCGGACGCGAAGGCGATCGACACGATCACGCTCAGCTACACCTTCTACCCGGTAGAGACGGGTTCGCCCGGCTGACTCAACAGCCGGTTGCCCTCGCCATCACAGCGCCTTAGAGCGACGGCAAACGCCTTCAACAGGGACGCCGACGATGGCCGGAGCCAAGAACCACGATTACCATATCCTGCCCCCCAGCCCCTGGCCGCTGATGGGCGCGTTCGCCGCGTTCGCGCTGGCGGCGGGTGGGATCCTGTGGATGAAGTCCCATGAATTCGGCCCCTGGGTATTCGCGCTCGGCATGGCAGGCGTTCTCGCGACGATGTACTTCTGGTGGGCCGACGTGGTGCGTGAGGCCCATGCCGGGGATCACACGCCCGTCGTGTCGCTTCACCTGCGCTACGGGATGATCCTGTTCATCGCGTCGGAAGTGATGTTCTTCGTCGGCTGGTTCTGGGCGTTCTTCGACTTCTCGCTGTTTCCGGCGATGGTCGGCTACACTCCCGGCGCGCACGGCGAGGCGGGCAGCGTCGAGCTGCTGACCGAAGGCGTCGCGCAGTGGCCGCCAAAGGGCCTGGAAGTGCTCAACGCGTTCGAGCTGCCGCTGCTCAACACCTTCATCCTGCTGCTGTCGGGCACCACCGTCACCTGGGCGCACCACGCGCTGATCCACGGCGACCGCGATGGCCTGACGAAGGGCTTGTGGTGCACGATCCTGCTGGGCGCGGTGTTCAGCTGCATCCAGGCGTACGAGTACATCCACGCGCCGTTCCCGTTCAAGGGCCTGAACTACGGCGCCTCGTTCTTCATGGCGACGGGGTTCCACGGCGTCCACGTGCTGATCGGCACGATCTTCCTCGCGGTCTGTCTGGTCCGCGCCTACCGCGGCGACTTCACCCCGCGGCAGCATTTCGGGTTCGAGGCGGCGGCGTGGTACTGGCATTTCGTCGACGTCGTGTGGCTGTTCCTGTTCGTGACCGTCTACGTCTGGGGCGGCTGGGGCGCGCCGGTCCACGGCTAGGCCGGACATGACCGCGCCCGGCCTGGCCGAGGCGGCGATGGGGGGTCTGTGCCCCCGCTGCGGAGCGCGCACCCTGTTCGCCGGGGTCGCCCGCTTCGCCCGGCGCTGCGCGGCGTGCGGGCGGGCCTTCGCCCGGGTCAACGGCGGCGCCGGGCCGGG
>CAXTUG010000300.1:0-3617 GCA_964247375.1 uncultured Sphingomonadaceae bacterium | reverse complement strand
GATAGCCGCCGAAGAACATCGGCAGCCCCGCCAGCTGCGCGCCCGCGCCCCGCCGGGGTGGGGGTACGCATACCCCCGCCCCCTCAACCGCCACCCCGTCGCCGGCCGGGTCCACCTGGCGGCTAGGCACCGGACAACGATTGACGTTCACGCTGGCGGCTTGGTGGATCCCGGCCTGCGCCGGGATGACAGCATTATGTGTTTGCCGGCACCCGCATGCTTCCCCCCCGCGCCATCACTCCTTAAGTGCAGCGCCATGACGACTCCCATGCACAGCGACGGTACGATCAGCATCTCGGTCAATGGCGAGCACCGGCGGGTGGCCGGCGGCATGACCATCGCCGACCTGGCGCGCGAGCTCGGGCTGGTGCCGGAGAAGGTGGCGGTCGAGCGCAACCTGGAGGTGGTCCCGCGGTCGACGATCGCCCAGGTCGAGCTGGAGGATGGCGACGAGCTGGAGATCGTGCACTTCGTCGGCGGCGGCGATCATCCGGCTGCCGCGGCTGCGACGGACGAGGACCGCTGGACGGTGGCGGGACGCAGCTTCCGATCCCGCCTGATCGTCGGCACCGGCAAGTACAAGGACTTCGCCCAGAATGCGGCGGCGGTCACCGCCTCGGGCGCGGAGATCGTCACCGTCGCGGTGCGGCGGGTCAACGTGTCGGATCGCAACGCGCCGATGCTGACCGACTATATCGATCCCAAGCGGATCACCTACCTGCCCAACACGGCCGGCTGCTTCACCGCGGAGGATGCCATCCGTACGCTGCGGCTGGCGCGCGAGGCGGGCGGCTGGGACCTCGTCAAGCTGGAGGTGTTGGGCGAGGCGCGCACGCTCTATCCCGATATGGTCGAGACGCTGCGCGCGACCGAGATCCTGGCCAAGGAAGGCTTCCTGCCGATGGTCTACTGCGTCGACGATCCGATCGCGGCCAAGCGGCTGGAGGATGCGGGCGCGGTCGCGATCATGCCGCTGGGCGCGCCGATCGGCTCGGGCCTGGGTATCCAGAACCAGGTGACGATCCGGCTGATCGTGGAGGGGGCCACCGTGCCGGTGCTGGTGGATGCGGGCGTGGGCGCGGCGTCGGACGCGGCCGTGGCGATGGAGCTGGGCTGCGACGGGGTGCTGATGAACACCGCCATCGCCGAGGCCAAGGACCCGATCCTGATGGCGACGGCGATGAAGGCGGCGGTGGAGGCCGGGCGCCTGTCCTATCGCGCCGGCCGCATGGGCAAGCGCCGCTACGCCGATCCGTCGAGCCCGCTGGCGGGACTGATTTAAGAGCGAGTCACGGTCCCTAACGACGGAAGACGCGCAAGGCGCCGTTCAAGTCCGGCCTCCTACGGGCGCTGACCATCAGAACCGAACCAAAAGGGACGTGCGTGCGCCATCCTTCGTGCCTGGCCGGATTGCCGCTGCTGGCGATCGCCTCTTCCGTGCCGGCGCAGACGACCGCCCCGCCCGTGCCGGGAGCCGCGGCGCGACCGGCCGCCGCCGACCAGGACGAGGAGGAGGTCGTCATCACCGGCCAGCGGCCGCGCGGCTCGGTGGTGGGCGACATCCCGCCCGAGCAGACGCTGAGCCAGGCGGACGTGCGGGCGTACGGCGTCAACAACATCTCCGATCTGCTCGACCAACTGGCGCCGCAGACCGCCAGCGGCCGCGGGCGCGGCGGGGAGCAGCCGGTGGTGCTGCTGAACGGCCGGCGCATCTCCGGGTTCGGCGAGATCCGCGACCTGCCGACCGAGGCGATCCAGCGGGTCGAGATCCTGCCGGAGGAAGTCGCGCTGAAGTACGGCTATCCGGCCGACCAGAAGGTGGTGAACATCGTGCTGCGCCAGCGCTTCCTGGCGCTGGTCGGGCAGGCGCGCGCCACCACGTCGACCGACGGCGGCGGCACCAGCACCGATCCCGAGGCCAATTACGTCCGCATCCGCAACGACGAGCGCTTCTCCGTCAACCTGCGCTACCAGGGTGCCGAGAAACTGAAGGAGAGCCAGCGTGACATCGCCGACTTCGTCGGCACCACCGATCTCGCGCCCTACCGGACGCTGCGCGGATCGTCGCAGCAGGAGAGCGGCAACCTCGTCTATGCGCGGCCGATCTTCGCGCGATCGACGCTGACGCTGAACGGGAGCTTGGCCTATCAGACTGGCGACAGCCTGCGCGGGCTGTCGAGGGAGGATCTCGCCGTGCCGGCCGGCGGCTCGCTCGATCCCCTGCATCAGCGCACGTCGAGCCTGACCGGCCATGCCGGCGCCAGCATCAATGGCGACCGCGGCCGCTGGCGCTGGACCGCGACCGGCAATTACGACCATGCCGAGAGCCGCACCCGCACGCAGACCGGCGAGGACGCCGGCGGCGATCCGCGGACGGATCACGCGCGTTCGACCTCCGATACCGGCAACGTGCAGGGCCTGCTGAGCGGGCCGCTGGCGAAGCTGTGGGCGGGCGATCTCACCACCAGCGTCAAGGTCGGCTACGAATATACCGGCTTCGACGCGACCTCGACCCGGCGGCTGGTGGAGCAGTCGAGCGACCTGCATCGCGGCAACCTGAACGGCCAGGTCAACTTCGACCTGCCGATCACCAGCCGGCGCACCGGCGTGCTGCCCTGGCTTGGCAATTTCTCGCTGAATGCCAATCTCGCGGCGCGGCGCCTGTCCGACTTCGGCACGCTTGCCACGCTCGGCGGCGGGTTCGTGTGGACGCCCATCGCCGCGATCAACCTGATCGGCTCCTACACCAGAGACGAGAGCGCCCCGACGCTCAACCAGCTGGGCGATCCGGTGGTGGTGACGCCGCAGGTGCGCGTGTTCGACTATGTGCGCGGGCAGAGCGTGGACGTGACCGGGATCAGCGGCGGCAATCCGACGCTGCGCGCCGACGATCGGCATGTGTGGAAGATGGGCGTGACGCTGAAGCCGTTCGGCGACAAGAACGACCTGACGCTGAGCGCCAATTACGTCCGGACGCGGACGAACGATGCGATCACGTCGCTGCCCGAGCCGACTTCCGACCTGGAGGCTGCCTTCCCCGACCGGTTCATCCGCGATGCGGCCGGCACGTTGGTGCAGGTCGACAGCCGTCCGGTGAACTTCGAGCGCCAGCGGCAGGATCAGCTGCGCTACGGCTTCAACGTCTCGATCAACCTCAAGTCGATCCTGCAACGGAAGTTCGAGGCGTGGATCGCCGCGCGCCGCGCCGGCAAGGACGCGCCGCCGCCGGTTCGGTTCGACAGCTTCCAGCCTGTGCTGGCGGGCAACAAGGCCGATCAGGCGCAACGGCAGCAGCAGTTCCGCCAGCGCCAGCAGGCGCAGCAGGCTCCCGGCGGCCAGCCGCCCGATGGCGCACCGCCGCCTCCCGGCGAGAGCGGTGGGCCACCACCGGGCGGTAGCGTCGGCGGCCCTCCGCCTGGCGGCGGGTTCGGTGGCGGCGGTCGCGGCTTCGGTGGCGGACGGCGCGGTGCGCAACAATCGGGACGGCTGCAGATCGCGATCTACGACACGTGGACCTTCCGCGACGACGTGCTGATCCGACGGGGAGTGCCGCTGCTCGACCTGCTCGACGGCGATTCCGTCGGCGCGGGCGGTCCCCCCCCCCCCCAGAAGGTGCC
>CAXTUG010000299.1:0-3641 GCA_964247375.1 uncultured Sphingomonadaceae bacterium | reverse complement strand
GTCGATTATCCGACCATTCAGGTCACCACCTTGTATCCCGGCGCGAGCCCGGACGTGATGAACCTGACCGTCACCGCGCCGCTCGAACGCCAGTTCGGGCAGATGGCGGGGCTGTTGCGGATGTCGTCGACCTCGTCCGCCGGCGCCTCGGTGATCACGCTCCAGTTCAACCTGAACCTCACGCTCGACGTGGCCGAGCAGGAGGTGCAGGCGGCGATCAACGCGGCCAACACCCTGCTGCCGACCGACCTGCCGGCGCCGCCCCTCTATGCCAAGGTCAATCCGGCCGACGCGCCGATTCTGACGCTCGGCGTCACCTCGGCCACGCGCAGCCTGGCGGAGGTACAGAACCTTGTCGATCAGCGGATCGCCAACAAGGTATCGCAGATCTCCGGTGTCGGCCTGGTGGCGCTCTCCGGCGGGCAGCGGCCCGCGGTGCGCATCCAGGCCAATGTGCAGGCGCTCGCCACGCTCAACCTGTCGCTCGACCAGCTCCGCAGCGCGATCGCGGCGGCCAACGTCAATGGCGCGAAGGGCAGCTTCGACGGGCCGACCCGCAGCTGGTCGATCGACGCCAACGACCAGCTCTCGACCGCGGCGGACTACAGGTCGCTGATCGTGGCCTATCGCGACAATGCGCCGGTGCGCCTGTCGGATGTCGCGTCGGTGGTGGATTCGTCCGAGAATGTCCGCCTCGGCGCGTGGATGAACCGCAGCCCGGCGATCATCGTCGACGTGCGGCGCCAGCCCGGTGCCAACGTCATCGGCACGGTCGATGCGATCAACGCCGCACTGCCCGAGCTGGAGGCCAGCCTGCCTGCCGACGTCCATGTGACGCTTCTGACCGATCGCACGACCGGCATCCGCGCCTCGGTGCACGACGTGCAGCTGGAGCTGGTCTTCGCGGTCGTGCTGGTCACGATTGCGATCTTCCTGTTCCTGGGATCGTGGCAGGCGACGCTGATCGCCAGCCTGGCCGTGCCGCTGTCGATCATCGGCACGTTCGGGGCGATGCACCTGCTCGGCTTCAGCCTCAACAACCTGACGCTGATGGCGCTGACGATCGCCGCCGGGTTCGTGGTCGACGACGCCATCGTCGTTACCGAGAATATCGCGCGGCACCTGGAAGAAGGCATGCGCCCGCTCGCGGCCGCGCTGAGGGGGAGCCGCGAGATCGGCTTCACCATCATCTCGCTGACGGTCAGCCTCATCGCCGTGCTGATCCCGCTCCTGTTCATGGGCGACGTGGTGGGGCGGCTGTTCCGCGAATTCGCGATCACGCTCGCCGTGACGATCCTGATCTCGGCGGTGGTCGCGCTGACCCTGGTGCCGATGCTCTCCGCACGCTGGCTGAAGTCGGAGCGGGAGATGCGCCGCTTCCGCCTCGCCGACTGGACGCAGGAGCGGTTCGATCGCCTGTCGCGCCGCTATGCGCAGGCGCTCGACTGGGTGCTGGTGCGTCAGGGCGCGACCCTGCTGGTTTTCGCCGGCTCGCTGCTGCTGACCGCGATCCTGTTCGTGGCGATCCCCAAAGGGCTGTTTCCGGAACAGGATACCGGGCAGCTGCAGGCGGTGGTCGTGACGGAGCAGGGCGTCTCGTTCGCGCGCATGTCGACGCTGCAGGGGAAGGTCGCCGACGCGCTGCTGCGCGATCCCGACGTGGCGAGCCTCAGTTCGAGCGTTGGCGTCGACGGACAGAATCCGGCGATGAATCAGGGCCGCATGCTGATCAACCTCAAGCAACGGGGCGATCGCAGCGGCAGCCAGGCGGCGCTGCTCCGCCGCCTGAGGAACCAGGTCGGCGACATGCCCGGCGTGACGCTGTACGTCCGCCCGGTCCAGGATCTCACGATTGATGCCGAAGGCGGCCCGACCACCTACCGTTTCGCGCTGCAGGCTGCCGAGCAGGCCGACATCGACCGGTGGACCGCCACGTTGACGGATGCGCTCAAGTCGGTGCCGCAGGTCCGCAACGTCGTCTCCGACATACAGCGGCAGGGTCGCGCGGTGACCGTGAAGATCAACCGCGACGTCGCCGCTAGGCTCGGCATCAGCACCGCCGCGATCGACAGTGCGCTCTACAACGCGTTCGGCCAGCGCATCATCTCGACCATCTTCACCCAGACCACGCAGTATCGCGTGATCCTGGAGAGCCATCCCGGCCTGCTGACCGATCCGCGGGCGCTGAACCAGCTCTACGTTCAGACCTCGTCCGGCGTATCGGTGCCGCTGTCGACCGTCGCGAGCTTCGTCGAAGGCGATGCGCCGCTGCAGGTCACGCGCGTCGCGCAATTCCCGGCCTCCACCGTCGGCTTCGATCTCGCCCCGGGCGAGTCCCTGGGCGGTGCCGTCGCCGCGATCCAGCGGGCCGAGCAGCGGATCGGCGTGCCCGCCGGCATCACCACCACCTTCCTGGGTGCGGCCAACGCCTTCCGCGCCAGTCTCGCCAACGAGGTGTGGCTGATCCTCGCGGCGATCGTCGTCGTCTACATCGTGCTGGGCGTGCTCTACGAGAGCTTCATCCACCCGGTGACGATCCTGTCGACTTTGCCGTCGGCCGGGGTGGGGGCGCTGCTCGCGCTCTGGCTCACCGGCAACGACCTGGGCGTGATCGGCATCATCGGCATCGTCCTGCTGATCGGCATCGTGAAGAAGAACGCCATCATGATGATCGACTTTGCGATCGACGCGCAGCGAAGCCAGGGCAAGGATGCCGACAGCGCGATCCGCCAGGCGGCGCACCTCCGCTTTCGCCCGATCATGATGACGACCTTCGCGGCGCTGGCGGCGGCGCTGCCGCTGATCCTGGGCAGCGGCATGGGCGCGGAGCTGCGCCGCCCGCTCGGCCTCGCCATCGCCGGCGGCCTGATCGTCAGCCAGGCGCTGACGCTGTTCACGACCCCGGTGATCTTCCTCGGCTTCGAACGCCTGTCGTCGCGCCTCACCCGCCGTCGCGAGGCGGAGCCGCTGCTGCCGCTGGAGGAGAGGGCGTGACCCCCATGTCCGTCATCCCGGCGCAGACCGGGATCCATCGTGAGGCAAGCACTGGTGGAAAGATGGACCCCGGCTTTCGCCGGGGTGACGAAAACGAACAGACCCGGGTCGGCAGGCCATGAACCTCTCCGCGCCCTTCATCCGCCGGCCGATCGGTACTTTGCTGCTCACGATCGGCCTGATGCTGAGCGGCATCGCCGCCTTCTTCGTCATGCCGGTGTCGCCGCTGCCGCAGGTCGACTTCCCGACGATCAGCGTGTCCGCCAACCTGCCCGGCGCCAGCCCGACGACGATGGCGACCAGCGTCGCCTCGCCGCTCGAGCGGCGCATGGCGACGATCGCCGGCGTGACCGAACTCACCTCGCAGTCAGGGATCGGCTCGACCCGCATCACGGCCCAGTTCGACCTGTCGCGCAACATCGACGGGGCCGCGCGCGACGTCCAGGCGGCGATCAATGCCGCGCGCGCCGACCTGCCGGCGACGCTCCGCACCAATCCCAGCTACCGCAAGATCAACCCGGCCGATGCGCCGATCATGATCATCGCGCTGACCAGCAACACGCGCTCGCCCGCCGAGATCTACAATGCCGTCTCCAACGTCGTGCAGCAGAAGCTGCCGCCGACGGTGGCGGCGATCGTCACCGGCG
>CAXTUG010000298.1:0-3667 GCA_964247375.1 uncultured Sphingomonadaceae bacterium | reverse complement strand
TCTACGCCTACGGCATCCGCAACCCGAACGGCATGGCGTGGGAGCCGTCGACCCGCGAATTGTGGACGGTCGCCAACGAGCGCGACGAACTCGGCTCGGACCTCGTGCCGGACTATCTCACCAGCGTGCAGTTCGGCGGCTTCTATGGCTGGCCCTGGTTCTACTGGGGCCATCATGCCGACACCCGCCCCAAGGACCCGCCGCCCGATCTGATCGAGGACACGGTGATCACGCCCGACTATGCGCTGGGGCCGCACACCGCCTCGCTCGGCCTGGCCTTCGCGGATGGCGCGAAGCTGGGACCTGCCTTCGCCGGCGGCGCCTTTGTCGGTCAGCACGGATCATGGAACCGCAACCCGCCGTCAGGCTATAAGGTGGTGTTCGTGAAGTTCGCGAAGGGAAAGCCGGTGGGCAAGCCGATCGACGTGCTGACAGGATTCCTCACCGACAACGGTGAGGCGTACGGCCGGCCGGTCGGCGTCGCGATCGACCGCAGCGGCGGACTGCTGGTCGCCGACGACGTCGGCAACGCCGTCTGGCGCGTGTCGGCACGCTGATGGCCGTACCCGTCGTCATCGACGTCCCGCACAAGCTGGGTCGCGATGCGGCGCGCGAGCGGCTGCGCAGCCGCATCGGCGAACTCGACCGGCACCTCCCGGCCGGCATCGGTCAGGCCCACGCCCATTGGACCGGCGACTACGAACTGTCGCTGGAACTGAGCGCCATGGCCCAGACCGTCACCGCGCGGCTGGAAGTGCTGGAGCAGGCGGTGCGCGTCCACATCAGCCTGCCGCCGATGCTGGCCTATTTCTCCGGCATGATCGGTGCCGCGGTACGCGAGCAGGGGACCAAGCTGCTAAGGTGAACCCGCCGACGGCTTGCGGCAACGCCGTCGGCATTTCATACGCGCCTGCATGAGTATCGCCAGATCGGCCGTCTACTTCGCTTATCTGGGAGAGGAAGGCACGGAAGAGGCCGTCGTCCGGCAGCGGTTCGAATTCATGGGCCGGCAGTTGCGCTGGCTGGCCGGGCTCGTCGAAGCCTCGCCACATGAGACCGGAGTGCTGGTGGCCTATGTGGCACCGCGGACCTGGGACGCCGACATTCACCGCGTCGCTGCGCAATATGCGTTCCGGATCGACCCTGCCTCCCTGGCTTCCGATCGCCGCAACAGATACGAGTATCCCGGCATCCGCGCGATGAAGACCCTGGCCGAGGGATCGGCTCCCGACCACCTGATCTTTTACTGTCATAGCAAAGGCATAGTGGAGCTGGACGAGAGCAAGATGGGCATGTTCCGCCTGCATACGGAAGTGGGGCTGACGGCCGATATCGATCCGCTAGTGACGGATCCCAGCCTCACCCGGGCCGGCATGTTTCCGTTTCGATACGGCTGGTGCTGGTACAACTTCTTCTGGATCAAGGCCGGCTACATGGCGCGTCTGCCCGTCGCGGAGTCGACCGACCGGTATTATTTCGAAGAAGTGATCGGCGATCGCGGCAACAAGGAAGGGTATAAGGGCGTCCTGCCGCTGATCGACCGGGTGCCGTTCGAGGATACCGGCATACCCGTCAAGCACTGGTATTATCCTGAGGAGACGACCTCTCCCACCTTGCTGGCAACCTTCGATCGATACGCCAGGATGTCGTCCCCGCCCTTGACGGCTGCTTCCAATGAAGCGTGAGGCTATAGCCTAACTCGCCGCAACGACGGCGTTGCGCTCACCCGATGATATCGAACCTTGAGCCGGTCGTCGCAGGATGGCACAGAATTCGTTGCGGCCGAACGCCGGGTGATAAATGCCGGCAATCTCCAGCCCGATCAGTTCGAGTTCGCGCAGCGACGTGACGATGGACCGGAATGCTGGCGGCGTAAAATACCAGGCATGTACGTCGATGTAGCCGCCGTCCGCGTCCCGATATGCGTCCAGCGCGGCTCGGATGCGCTCCGTTCGCCCGCGATCGGGATGGCCATGGTCGCCCTGCCAATGCTGCAGCGACGTATTGTGTACGGTGAGCGCCAGATGTTCGATCACGCTCTTGAGCGTGTGGACGCGGCGCTCCTCGGCATAGGCCTGCAGCACATCGGCGATCGTGCTCTCCGCAATGAAGTGATCAAGGCAGTAGCGCTTGTCGGGAATGATCAAGAAATAGCCGCCGCCGGGGTGGAGGACGCGCTCGACCTGCTGCAGGTGCCGCACCAGATCGGGCTGGTGCTCGATCGCATGGCTGCTCAGCACCGCATCGTAGCGGCGGTCGACCTGGTCCAGTCCTCCGACGTGATGAATGACCGCGGGTACGCCATCGGGATCGCCGCCGACGTGGGACGCTCGGGCGCGCAGCTGATCGGCGTCGAGCACGTCCAGATATTCTACGTGCGGCCCGCGTGTCAGCGGCGTGTGGAAGGGGCCGATCTCCAGCACCGATCCGGTCTCGCCGAGGAAGGCGAGCAGGTTCTCGCGCAAGGCCAGCGGCGAGGCGACCACCCCTTTCCGCCGCCCATGCGCCCGGTAGTGCGCGATCGCCTCCTCGTCGCTCCAGCCGGCGAGCGCCGGATCGGTCGAACGATAGGTGTCGGGATCGATCGTCGGCGGCGGCGTGCGCATGGGCTCAGGCGGTCGCGAACAGTTGCGACGGATCGCGGAAGGCCTTGAACTCGAGCGCATTGCCGGAGGGATCGCGGAAGAACATCGTCGCCTGCTCGCCGACCTGCCCCTTGAAGCGGATGTGCGGGGCGATGCCGAAAATCGTGCCGGCATCCGTCAGTCGATCGGCCAGCATGTGCCAATCGTCCCAGGCAAGCACGACTCCGAAATGCGGCACCGGCACGTCATGGCCGTCGACCGGATTGCTGTGTGCGGGCGCGCGGGCGTTCGGATCGAGGTGCGCGACGATCTGATGGCCGCGCAGGTCGAAGTCGATCCACCGGTCGGAACTGCGGCCCTCCGGACAGCCGAGCAGGCCGCCATAGAAGGCGCGGGCGGCGGCGAGATCGTGTACGGGGAAGGCAAGGTGGAACGGTGGCAACGGCATGATGCCGCTCCTAGCGACGATTTGCCGCCACGTCATTTGAACATCGTACAAGCGGCGCTAAGGGGCGCGGCATGACTTTGCTCGGCGCGGCGCGCGCCTACCCGCTCGCATTCGCGCTCGGCCTGATTGCCGCGTGCGGCTTCGCCCCACTGGATCTGTGGCCGCTCAGCCTCTTCTGCTTCGCCGGGCTGACCGCGCTGCTTGCCGATGCACCGACCTTGCGCCGCGCCGTCGCGCTCGGCTGGTGGTTCGGCCTCGGTCATTTCTGCCTCGGTCTCAACTGGATCGCGACCGCCTTCACCTATCAGGCGGCGATGCCGGCCTGGCTTGGCTGGATCGCGGTGGTGCTGCTGTCGCTCTACCTTGCGGTGTTTCCCGCATTGGCGACGGGTGCCGCCTGGTGGCTGGCGCGGCGCCACCGGCATAGCCTGCCGATCCTGTTCGGCGCGGCCTGGATCGTGAACGAACTGCTGCGTGCGACGGTGTTCACCGGCTTCGCCTGGAACCCGCTGGCGGCGATCTGGGCGCCGGTAGGACCGGTGCGGCAGATGACCGCGCTGGTGGGAACCTACGGCCTCTCGGGGCTGACGGTATGGCTGGCAGGGCTGCTGTGGTTGGCGTTTGCGGCATGGCG
>CAXTUG010000297.1:0-3674 GCA_964247375.1 uncultured Sphingomonadaceae bacterium | reverse complement strand
GGCTCGCGAGCAGGCTGTTCGAGCGGTACCGCGCGGTCGAGTCGCCCAGCGCCAGCGGGTTCGCCGTGGAGCTGCGGATGTTGACCTTGTAGGTGTTGAACCACCGATACTTCACACCGACGTCGATGTGATCGTTGATCGGATACAGCACGCCGGCGATCGCCTGGAAAGCGAAGCCCGAGTCGCTGCCGTCGAGGAACCAGTTGCCGCCGTCCAGACGGTAGATGCCGTAGTGGACGCGCGCCACGCCGGCACCGCCGCCAACATAGCCCTGGAAGCCGTCATCGTCGCCGAAGTTCACGAGCGCGTTGCCCATGAAGCTCAGCACCGACGTGTTGCCGCTGCGCGAGCTGCGATAATTGCCCGGAGGAGCGAGGTTCAGCGTCGTCGTGGTGCGATGACCCTTAACCTCAGTCCGCTTCCAGGAGACTTCGCCTTCGAGACGCAGCATGCCGAGATCGTAGCCGACGATGCCGTCGATATCGAACAGACCGTTCTTGTGGCTTACCGTATCGGCATCGTCGACCGCACCGATATTGATGTGCGTCTTGTCAACGATAATGCCGCCGCCCTCGATGCCAACATACCAGGCCTTGTCTTTGGCCATGGCGGGCGATGCGAGCGCCGACGAAGCCAAGATGGCCATCATGGCGAATTTACGCATTTGTATCCCCTTTTCCTTCCTGGGAGCGTGCAGGTACTCAGAACCCCTAAACACCGCCCCGGTTCTGCGCAAGCGCGCAAAAATGTGGACTGTTGCCGAAATGTCTCGGATCAGGACGCTACTCGATGTTGACGCTCCAACCGCTCTGACGGGCCTGTAAACTCGAAAAGCACGCTCCGGTTTCGTCCCTGCCGTAAATTTTTTTGCATCCGCGTGGATCAAGCTGAAAACCGTGGCAGATTTGCATCGCTGTGCCGGCATGGCGAGCATTTATGCGCGGCCATAAAGAGAAGGGCGCCGGAGCGGGTTTTCCCGGCTCCGACGCCCTTCCGAGAAGAGGCTCTGCCAGGGTCAGAATGCGACCGAGATACCGGCGACGACACCCCCCTTCACCTCGTTGCGGCCGTCCACGACGAACTCGCCCTTCTTGAAATCCGTATCGACGTAAGCGACGCTGAACGTCAGCGCCTTCCACGTATAGGCCGCCGTGACGCTCCAGTCGGTGTAGTTCTTCAGCCCATTGCTGAGGTAGGAACGCCCCCACGTCTCGCCCAGGTGGCCGGTCAGCGTCACGCCCGTGCCCGGTATGCCGCCGGACACTTCGCCATAGGTGTAGAGATTGTCCTCGCGCGCCTTGCCGGCGCAGCGCGCGTCGTAGGCGCAGGACAGGCCATGCTGCTTCCAGGCGTAATTCAGGCCGACCTTGGCGCTCACCGGGCCGAACGTGTGCGAGGCGTTCAGATAAGGCTCGATGAAGTCCGAGGTGACCCCGCCCGAACCCGGATAATAATAATAGAGCAGGCCGCCGTCGATCGTGGTGCCGGAGATGGTCTTCTTGTAGCCTGCATAGAGGTCGATCTCCTGATCGCCGCCATTGGCGACATAATCGTCGATCGAGCTGCCCCAGGTGCCGACGTAGAGGCCGGAGGAATGGCTGACGCCGAGCGTGCCCTGGATCGCGAACCGGCGATCGGTCTGCGACACGCCGCGGAACCTGTAGTCGCTGATCAGCGTCGCGCCGCCGGTGACGGTAAGCGGGCTGGCAGGCGCGTCCTGGGCGAGCGCAGGGACAGCGGCCGCAGCGGCGGCAAGGACGGAAAGCCCGGTAAGGGTGATGCGCATGGAAAATCCTTCTCGCGATTGCGGTCACGTTCCACTGCGCATCGACCGCGCCCGCGCCTCTGCCTCCGGATCGGAGCGGGAGGGCTGCAATCAACCCGTCCGATCTGATCCACTTTGTTGCAGGGCACAATCATGAAAGCGGGTGACCGAAGGCACTCCGATCCGGGATGTTGCTTTGCAGCAACAACTGCGCAACTTCGCTGCCGACCCACGACAGCTTATTGCGTCATTGCGTCAAGCCCACGCGCCAGATCGGCGATCAGGTCGGCCGGATCCTCCAACCCGATCTGCAACCGGATCATCTTTCCCGGCGCGGTCCATGGAATGGCGGTGCGGATCCGCTCGGGATCGATCGGCAGGGCGAGGCTCTCGAAGCCGCCCCACGAGAAGCCGATGCCGAAGTGACGCAGCGCATCGATCAGCCGCACCCGCGCGGCATCTTCGCCGTCGATCGCGAAGGCGAACAGGCCGGAGGCTCCGGCAAAGTCGCGCTGCCACAGCGCGTGACCCGCGTCGTCCGGCAGCGCCGGATGGAGGACGCCCAGCACGCGCCGGTCCTGCTGCAGCCAGCGTGCGACCGCCAGCGCCGCCTCGCCATGCTGACGCAGGCGTATGCCCATCGTGCGCAGGCCGCGGCTGGCGAGGTAGGCATCGTCTGGGCTCACCGCCTGACCCATGACCTGCAGCGTCTTGCGGATCTTCTGGAACCAGCCGTCCATCGCGGTGCAGGAACCCATCATCACGTCGGAATGGCCGACCACATATTTGGTGCACGCCAGGATGGTGATGTCCACGCCATGGCGGATCGCCGGGAAGAGCAAGGGCGTCGCCCAGGTATTGTCGAGCAGCGTCGCGATGCCGCGCGCGCGCGCCGCCGCGCAGATCGCCGGCACGTCCTGCACCTCGAACGTCAGGCTGCCCGGGCTCTCCATGAAGATCGCCCTGGTCTTCGGCCCGAACAGCGCGTCGATTCCGGCACCGCGCACGCGCGGATCATAGTAGCGCGTGCTGACGCCCAGCCGCCGCAGCATCACGTCGCAGAAGGCGCGCGTCGGCTCGTAGGTGCTGTCGGTCATCAGCAGCTCGTCGCCGGGCTCCAGCACCGTCAGCAGGGCGGTGGCGATCGCGGCGGTGCCGGACGCGTGCAGGGTCGTGCCGGCCGCGCCGGGTTCCAGTTCCGTCAGCGCCTCCGCCAGTGACCACTGCGTCGGGCTGCCGCGGCGGCCGTAATAGAGCACCTCGTCGGGCTGGCGGACCGCGCTGCGCAGGGCCGCGACATCGTCGAAGAGGACGGTGGATGTGCGCCACACCGCCGCATTCACCAGGCCTTGCGTCCAGGCCTTGCGCCGCCCTCCTTCCACCAGGCGTGTGCCGATGCCTCTGGTGTCTTCCTGATCGGAGCGGTCGCGCATCGTTCCTCCAGCCCGCATTGGCATTGGGTCGGGCCTTAATCGGCGCTCTCCAGCTTGGCGAGGAACTTCGCCGCCTGCGCCCGGATCGCGCGCTGCTCCTCCCCCGCGAACCGTTCCCAGGTGCGGTACGGCATGGCGAGCCGCGGATTGTCGCCCAGCTTGCCGCGATGCCGCGCCAGGAAATCCCAGTAGAGCGCGTTGTAGGGGCAGGCATCGTCGCCGATCCGCCTGGCGACGTCGTAGCGGCAGTGGCGGCAGTAATCCGACATCTTGTTGATGTAGGCGCCCGACGAGACGTAGGGCTTGCTGCCGAGCAGGCCGCCGTCGCCGAACTGGCTCATGCCGAGCGTGTTGGGCAGCTCCACCCACTCATAAGCGTCGACGTAGATTTCGAGGTACCAGCGGTGCACCGCGGCCGGGTCGGCGCCGATCAGCAGCGCGAAATTGCCGGTGACCATCAGCCGCTGGATGTGGTG
>CAXTUG010000296.1:0-3730 GCA_964247375.1 uncultured Sphingomonadaceae bacterium | reverse complement strand
CCGGTGCGCCGCGACGTGGGGATGACCGGCGAGGTCACGCGGCGCGGCCGGGTGCTGCCGAGCGGCGGTCTGAAGGAGAAGCTGCTGGCGGCGCTGCGCGGCGGCATCACGACCGTGCTGATCCCCAAGGAGAACGAGAAGGATCTGGCAGAGATTCCCGCCAACATCCTGGAAGGCCTCGAGATCGTACCCGTCAGCCATGTCGACGAGGTGCTGGCGCGCGCCCTGGCGCAGCCGGTCGTGCCGATCGAGTGGACCGAGGCCGACGAGCTCGCGACCGAGCCGCCGATCGGGCAGATCGGGACCGATCCGGCCGCGAGTATTTCTCGGCACTGACCCCGGTCAGTTTCCTTTGACTCCCTCTGCTCGCTTGGCGTTAGATGGCCGCTCGCGCGACCGTTGAGCCAGGTGGGCCGGAGAGGTGACATGAACAAGCAGGAGCTGATCGCCGCGGTGGCGGACCAAACCGGAATGGCGCGGGCCGACACGGCGCGCGTGGTCGAAACGGTGCTGGACACGATCACGGCGCAGCTCAGGAAGGGCGAGGAAGTGCGGCTGGTCGGCTTCGGCAGCTTCTCGGTCAGCCGCCGCAAGGCCTCGACGGGGCGCCATCCGCGCACCGGCGAGCCGATGAACATCGACGCGACCAGCCAGCCCAAGTTCCGGCCGGGCAAGGTGCTGAAGGACTCGGTCAACTGACGGCCGTGCAGCTTCGGGCTGGACAGGCCGGCCCGCTTCCCTTAACCGCCGCTCCCCTGGGGCGCATAGCTCAGCGGTAGAGCACTGCCTTCACACGGCAGGGGTCGCAGGTTCAATCCCTGCTGCGCCCACCACTAACCCCTTATGCTGACGGCATTTCGTCACCTTGTGGTGGTGACGTTGGATGCCATCCGGTGCTGCTCCGGTACATTGCACCAGGCACACGCTGTTGGAAATCGGCATAAAGGTACGAGAGCGCCTTCACGATCATCGGCGACAACGAGTTATCCAACGGCGCGAGTCTCCAGCATCAGCACGCCCGTAAACTATAGTTGACGCCCCACATAGGTAAACTATAGTTTACGTCATGATCGAGATTCGCCGCACTGCCTTGTTCGACCGCTGGCTTGGCGGGTTGCAGGACAGGGAAGCGGTGACCCGCATCCTGATCCGGATCGAGAAGATCGCGCAGGGTACCGCGGCCAGCATCGCAGCCCCGGCGGCGGGTTGGGCGAGTTCAAGATCAGCTACGGCCCGGATTACCGCCTCTACTTCGTCGAGCAGGGCGAAACCGTCATCCTGCTGCTGTGCGGCGGGTTGGGGCTCCCAGAAGCGCGACATCGCGACGGCGATGGCGATGGCGGCCGCATTGAAGTGAGGGCATCATGACCGAAGTTACGATCCGACCAGAGGACCTGCAGACGAGCCGCTTCGACGCGGCCGACTATCTCACCGATCCGGAGAGGATCCTGTCCTACCTGCGTGTCAGCGCGGAGGAGGCGGAGAGCCCGGCCGATATCGCGCTAGCGCTGGGAACGGTTGCCCGGGCACGAGGATTGAGCGCGTTGGCGGAGCAGACCGGGATGACGCGCCAGTCGCTGCACAAGGCACTCTCGGCCAAGGGCAATCCGCGCCTCTCGACCATGTTCCAGTTGCTCGAAGCTTTGGGGCTTCGGATAAGCTTCGAGGCGGAGCAGCGCGCGGCCTGACGCACGTCAGGCGCATTTCGCTGCAGCCTTGCCATGTTCAGGACATGGTGACGGCTTTGGCGCTCACCCTGGCGCGAACGAGCAACGCACCGTTGTGTGCGCGCCATTGCGCCACACGCAGCCCGGCGCGTTCAGCGTCCTGAACCGGCTCTATCGTCGGCTCGCGCCGAGCCATCCGCGGGTGCGCTCATGCCGAGTATCGGCATACCTGATGCGGCCACCTGCTACTTTGCATCGATTGATCCCCAAGATCGTTACGGGGGCATGGATGGGCCGGATCGGTCTGCGCAGTTGAGGAAGCTCGGTGGCGACGCCGGGCGGATGGTGACGCGCCTGATGGGCCGGCTGGAGCGGGTGTCGCTCACGACCACGTGGATCGCCGGCATCGCGGCGCTGATCGCGGTCCTGCTGCTCGATACCGCGCTGCGCGTCGTGAACATCCGCCTGGTGCCGCTCTACCTGCCGGTGCAGTGCGTTGCCTTCTGGACGATGCGCCGGCGGTCGGCTCTCCTGTTCGCGGTACTGACGGCGGTGATCGCGGTCGTGCCCGACGTCGTGATCGCGTCGGATCCGATGGCCCTGACGACAATCATCAACGCCGCCATCCGCGCATCCGCCTACCTGTTCCTGGCCTTCATCGTCACCGCGTATCGCGGCACCTACGACGACGCCGACCTGCGCGCCATGTACGACGGCTTGACGGGCGTGCTCAACAAGATGCCGTTCCAGGCGGCGGTCGAGCGGCAGTTGGCGGAGATGCGGCGGTCGCACCAGACGCTGCTCATCGCGTTCGTCGACCTGGACGGCTTCAAGGGGATCAACACCCACCACGGCCATGCCGTCGGCGACACCCTGCTGCGCGATTTCGCGCAGGAGGCGATGGCCGCCGTCCGCGGATCCGACGTGGTCGGGCGGCTGGGCGGCGACGAGTTCGGCTTCATGCTCACCGCGGCCTCCATGCCGAATGCCGAGGCACTGGCGCACGTCCTGCATCAGCGGCTGGTCAACGCGCTCGCCAAGAGCGGCCTGCTTGTGTCGTGCAGCATGGGCGCACTGGTCATGCTGCCGCAGGCGACGCTCAGCGCGGCGGAGTTGCTGCACATGGCGGATTGCATCATGCTGCAGGCGAAGTCGGACGGGAAAGGTCGCGTCATCACGCGCCGCGTCGTCACCAACGCTTGAGAAACATCCATGCACCGTTACGCCCTGTTCGCCACCGCCCACGGCAGCGCGGCCATCGCCTGGAACGACGCCGACGCGGTCGTCGCACTGCGTCTGCCGGCGGCGCGCGTAGACGAGGCAAGGAGCGCCGTGCTGCGGCGCGTGAGCGATGCGGTGGAGAGCGCCGCCACACCGTCGATCGCCCGTCTGATCGGCCGGGTTCAGGATTATTTCGAGGGCAGCCGCGTGTCTTTCGCCGACGTCGCGGTCGATGCGGGCGAGCAGGGCGCACTCTACGCCGGCATTCGCGCGGCGGTGCGTGCGATCCCCTGGGGCGAGACCGCCACCTATGGTGCGATCGCCAGGCGGTTCGGTGACGCGCCCGAACTGCCGCGCATCGTGGGTCAGGCGATGGCGCGCAATCCCGTGCCGCTGATCATCCCGTGTCATCGCGTCCTGGCCGCGGGAGGGCGCGTCGGCGGCTTCTCGGCGCCGGGCGGAGCGGACGCCAAGCTGCGGATGCTGGCGCTCGAAGGCGTGCAGGCCGGCACGATCGACCGGGCACAGGCGACGTTCGCCTTCTGACCTGACATACGCCGCCGATCCGGCTAGCGAAACCGGCAGGTTCACGGGGAGACGAGGATGGCGGGTCCGTTGCAGGGTGTGAAGGTGCTGGAGCTCGCCCGCATCCTCGCCGGGCCGTGGGCCGGGCAGACGCTCGCCGATCTGGGCGCCGACGTGATCAAGGTCGAGAGCCCCGACGGCGACGACACCCGCCGCTGGGGGCCGCCCTTCGTCGCGGCCGCGGACGGCGGGGGCCCGTCGGCCCCCGATTTACCCCCCAGCCACCCCCGCCACCGCGCGCACGGGGGCCGCATAGC
>CAXTUG010000295.1:0-3735 GCA_964247375.1 uncultured Sphingomonadaceae bacterium | reverse complement strand
CGTGGCCGCCGCCGTTGACGAAGCCGGGCGGGCCGGAATTGACGTGCACGGCAGCTGGATTGCCGACCGAACCGAACCCGCTCGCGGTTTTCGGGTCGAAATTGGCGTGGCCGCCGCCGTTGACGAAACCTGGTGGGCCGGAGTTGACGTGCAACGCGGCCGGATTGCCGACGGTACCGAACCCACCCGCGGTTTTCGGGTCGAAATTGGCATGGCCGCCACCGTTGACGAAGCCGGGCGGGCCGGAATTGACGTGCACGGCAGCCGGATTGCCGACGGTGCCGAACCCGCCCGCGGTTTTCGGATCGAAATTGGCGTGACCGCCACCGTTGACGAAACCTGGCGGGCCGGAATTGACATGGGTCCCGCCGACCGGAGTCAAAGCGCTGGCGAGACCTTTGCGCACCTCGCTGGCGATCAGCGCCGACAGATGTTCGAGCGTCAGATCGGCAACCTTCGTGTTTGGCGTAAGCGATTTGGACGGGGCGGCCGCCTCACTCTGCGCTGAGGGGGCCTGATTGTCGGACGGCGCAGCCTTGCCAGGTTCTGCGATAGGTTTTTGGTCGGGCATCGGGTACTCTCCAACAGTTTATATCTGATTGAATATAACTAGTGAGATACGCGAGTCCGGTTATGATACACGATTAACCATCATCAAGACAGGTGTTTTTGTATCCTGAACAATGAAGAGATTTTTAAAGTGGACAAATTTATCACGGCGCATCTGGTAGCGCAGGCAAATGCTTGACGATCAACAGTAATCGTCCCTGAATCACTTTGCCAACCGCTTGGGGCCTTCCATCCGATCATGATGGAGGGCGAAGGCGGCTTACGGCATCGGAGATTCCGTCGGTCGTCGCCCGTGCGCGGCTTGACACGCGTCGCAGCGACGCTTGATCACCCGGTAATGTCATCGAAGCCCCGCACGACGCCCGCCGAACTTCTGCAATCCTATGCCATCTCGCGCGAACAGGCGGAGGCGCTCCGGTCGGCAGACCCCGGTCCGATCGAGGAGGCCTTCTTCAGCAACGAGGGGCGCGTTGCCCACAAGTGGGTGCATTACCTGCCGGTATATGACCGCTACCTGGGCCCGTACCGCGACGCCAACCCCGCCATGCTCGAGATCGGCGTGTCGTTCGGCGGATCTCTCGATATGTGGCGTCGCTTCTTCGGGCCCAACGCGATCCTCTTCGGCATCGACGTCAATCCGGCGTGCGCGGAGCGCGTCGTCGCGCCGAACCAGGTGCGGATCGGGTCGCAGGACAACCCGCACTTCCTGAACGAGGTGGTGAACGAGATGGGCCGGCTGGACATCGTGCTCGACGACGGATCGCACGTCGGACGCCATCAGGAGATCAGCTTCCGCACGCTCTTTCCCAAGCTGGCGGCCGGCGGCATCTACATGATCGAGGACCTGCACACATCCTACTGGCCGGGCTTCTGGCAGGGCGGCATGCGCAAGCCCGGTACGGGCATCGAGCTGCTGAAGACGTTGGTCGACGACCAGCACGCCTGGTACCATTGGGAGCCGGAGATCCTGGCGCTCCGGTCGCAGATCGGGGCGATCCACATCCACGATTCCATTGCGGTGATCGAGAAGGTTCAGGGTCACCGTCCGGGGCATGTGCGCATCGGTTAACCGTGCAGACCCGATCGGCGCATCGCACGACATTACATTGTAATGGCGTGTATTTTGCGCTTGCCACGCCCTTGCGGCTCGGATGAAAAAGGGGCGATGATCGCCGTAACGCCGCGCTGATGCGCGCCATGCCCGCAGTTGCGGTCGCCGTGCCCGCCCGCAACGAGGCGGAGCACCTGCCGCATCTTCTGCAGGCGCTGGCGGATCAGGTGAATGCCCCGCCTTTCACCCTCTGCCTGTTCCTCGACGCCTGCACCGACGGCGGCGCCGACCTGGTCGCGGCCATGGCGGGCGGCCTGCCCTACCAAGTTGTGGTCGAGAGCGACGGGAACGGTGCGCCCAATGCGGGGCTTGCGCGCAGGCGCGCCGCGGCGCTGGCCGAGAAGGCCGCGCCTGGCGCTGTCCTCATGACGACGGATGCCGATGGACAGCCGGCCGAAGATTGGATCGCCGCCAATCTGGCGGGGCTCACGCGGGCCGACATCGTGGCGGGACGCGTGACGCGGGGATCGGGACCGTCGTCGCCGATGCAGGATCGGATCGAAGATTATTACGAGCGCCTGCACCTCCTGCGCCGCACCATCGATCCGGTCGCATGGGAGGACGCGTCGACGCATCACTGGGTGAGCGGCGCCAGCCTGGCCATGCACGCGTCCACCTATCACGCATTGGGCGGCTTCACTCCGGTTGCGCACGGCGAGGATGCCGCGCTGGGCGATGCCGCGGCGCGTGCCGGCTATCGGCTGCGGCGCGACGCGCACGTGGTCGTGCGAACCTCGGCGCGCCGTTATGGTCGGGCGATGGAGGGCCTGGCCGCGGCGCTCGCCCGTCTGGACGATCCGGACCACCGGCTGGTGGTGGCGCATCCGGATGACGAGGCGTGGCGCTTTGCGATGCAGGCCGATGCGCGCCTGCTGCACGGCGCGGGCGGTCACGATGTGCTTGCCTGGCAGCTCGGCCTGCCGCTCGCGGAGGTGGCGCAGGTCGCCGCCGAGTGCCGCAACGGCGAGGCGTTCGCCGCGCGCATCGTCGGTGCGCCGCCCAGCGGCATGCGCACCGTCAGCCTGAGCCATGCGGAGCTGCTCCTGGCCGTGCTGGAGCAGTCGCATCTGCAGGGCGCGGCATGAAGCCGCCGCTGGATCGTGCCGCCATTGCAGCCCTGACGCCGCAGCTCAGCCGGCTGGACGATCCCGCGGATGCCGATGCATGGCTTCATCTCGCGCGCACGCTCTACGCGGTCGGCCGCCGCGATCTTCCGCTCGGTCGTCTGTTCGAGGGGCATGTCGACGCGCTGCAGATCATCGCGCGCTACGGCTCCCCGGCGCAGCGCGATGCCGTGCAGGCGGCCGCACGTGCCGGAGCGGTGTTCGGCGTGTGGAATGCGGACCAGCCGGGCGATCCGGCCAGGATGGCGGAAGGCCGGCTGGTCGGCGGAAAGGCATTCGCCTCCGGGGCCGGGATCATCAGCCATGCGCTGATCACGGTCGACACGCCGGACGGACGCCAGCTCCTGCTGATCGATCTCGCGGCGACGGCGCCTGAGGTCGATCGCACATGGTGGCGGGTCACCGGCATGCAGCGCTCCGAGACGCAACTCGTACGCTGGGCCCGCGTGCCGGTCGGCGCGGAGGCGCTGGTGGGCGGGCCAGGCGATTACGTGCGCGAGCCCTGGTTCGCCGGCGGGGCGCTGCGGTTCGCGGCGGTCCAGGCGGGCGGCATCGCGGCGGTGGTCGATCAGGTACGGGCCCATCTGCTGAGCACGGACCGCGCCGACGATCCGCAGCAGCGGCGGCGCCTGGCCGAACTGTTTCTCGCAGGCCAGGCGGCCGCGGATGCCGTTGCCGCGGCAGCGCAGACCTGGACTGCCGACGATGTCGAGCGGACGCTGGCGCGGGTCGCGGCAGCGCGGATCGCAGTGTATCGGGCGGGCGAGCAGGCGCTCACGCTCGCGCAGGCGGCGGTCGGCGTGCAGGCCATGTTCCTGGATCACCCGCTGTCGGAAACATTGTCCGACCTGACGGTCTACCTACTTAAGTTGTATGATTATGCGAAATATGAGAGCTACTGTGCCTCCGTCGCGGCAGGCTGGCTGACGC
>CAXTUG010000294.1:299-3741 GCA_964247375.1 uncultured Sphingomonadaceae bacterium | reverse complement strand
GATCAGGGGACATATCTCCGATGGGGACTATCCCTCCGATCTTGCTGCGGCAGGGATTGGTGGCACCGTGTCGGTGCGGTATCGGGTTGATGTCGACGGACGCGCGCGTAACTGTATCTCTACCCGGTCGAGCGGTCATCCGGCGCTGGACGTCTTCACCTGTGCGCTGATCGAGAAGCGGTTCCGCTTCCGCCCTTCGCGGGACTTATATGGTCGTCCGGTCTCCTCCTTCATCATAGAGGATCATGCATGGGTCATGCCGCCCGAGCTGCAGGCACCGCCCGGCTCGTGAGAGCGGGACACGTCGTTCGACCCGGCACTGCAACCGCAACGCATCGATGCGGTTCAGCACCCATGACCGGAGATTCCCGCACCGACACGACGCCGCTGCTGAGCCTGGTTCTCGGTTATGGTCCGGCGGCAATATTGCCGATGCTCGCGCTTGATTACTGGGCGAGGAAGCAGATTTGGGCTGCCGAGGCGGCGCAGCTCTGGGGTGCGGCGATCCTGATCTTCCTGGCCGGCGTTGCCCGTGGACTCAGCTTCTTCACGAACGGCGGCCCACGTTTGTCGCAGATCGCCACGATGGCGCTCCGCTTCTGGCCGGGATTGATTGCGCTCGTGCTGCCGATCCGGCCGGCAATGCTTCTGCTCGCGATCGGCTATGCCGGCGTTGCATTCAGCGACGTGCCGCTCGCCCACGCAAACGGTGCGCCGGCTTACTTCGCGCGGTTGCGCCCGCCGCAAATGGCTGTCGCCGTGGCAGGGCTGCTGGCCTTCTGGTTCCTGCTTGCGCCTTCCGGTTGATCAGGCGTCACACTCTCGTCACCGACATGCCGTAGCTCGTGGTCGTGGCGTGCTCGCATTAACCATCAATGATGCAACCGATCGGGAACATTGCTGGCGAGCGCCTCGTTGGTAAGTTGCTGTGATGCAAGACGAAGGATCATCGGCGATCGTGTCGGTTGAAGATCGCGCTTACTTTGAGAAGCGTGCCGAGACCCATCTGGAATTGGCTGCCAACGCCACCGACCCGGGGGTCGTGAAGGCGCATTACCTGCTCGCCAATCTCTACCTGGATCGTATTCACGGCGTCACGGGCGTGGACGTCGCGTCCGACGCGCCGCTGTTTCGGAATTGGTCAGGCGCCGATCGCTGATCTCCGGTCCCAATCAGCTGCGCTCCATTACGGCTCCTTGAAATGGCATAGCCTTTCCTCCGACCATCGCCTCCAGCGCCCTCATGGCGGCATCCAGTTTAAGCCGATCCGCGTTCGTTGCGACCGTCTCTTCCGCCGGCCCTCCTGCGTCGTACATGGCGCTCCTGATCAGACGATCGATCCATGGCGCATCCGTATCCGGAAACCACCATCCATCTACGCACAGGGCGTGCATGGCTGTCACGGCATCGCGGCCCGCCGCCCGTGCGGCCTCTTCCAGCCGCCCGAAATACTCGCCAGGCTTGTCGTCCCACGCGGCATCGTTTGCTGCCGCGCGATCCCGGCGCTCCAACTGCATGGTCTTGGGCGCCAGTGCCGCGAACTGATGCCAGTAGAGGCTCGCATAGCGTCGGCCGATGTCCCGCAGCATGGCGCCGTCGCAGCATCGCCCGTCCAGCAGTCCTGCCGTCCAGACGCGGCCGATCTGGTCGACCAATTGCTGATCGGCGCCGGCGCGATGAAACCGGGCGAAGGAGAGCGTGCGTGCCACGACCCGGTCGTTGCCGCGATCCGGCACGACGATCAGACGCCCTTTGGCGTTGCGTATGCCTGCTTTGCGTGGTCGACCGCGTTTCGCCTGTCCCATTCTCGTCTCCGTCGATTGAAGTAGTGCAAGCGCCGACGCCAGGTTGGCCTTGCGGATGATATTTGCCGCGTTGCGCGTTCAGGCGGCGCGATCTCTTTCGGAGTCACGAAGATGCCTCGTGCGAGCGTTCTCATCCTCCCGGTCTGCGTCTTGGCTGCCGCCTGTAGCGAGAGCTCGACCCAGTCTCTCAATGCCGAGCAGCAGCGCCAGTTGAACGATATCGCCGCGGCGACGTCCGAGGGCGCCGGCAACGAGGCCGCCCAGAATGGGCAGGAGGGCGATCTGGGCGACGCCTATCGGGCTGGCGCCAGCGCGCCGCCCCGCCAATATCGGTGAGACTTTCATCATCGTTCCATTGTGTATACGCATTAAACGTACACCCGTCAACTGAATTCTGCGGCTCGCATGACCAGTCATGCCGTCATACTTGATTAACGTATGCATAAAGGCTAAGTTACGTACGGCACTCATTCGATGGGCATGGCATGGCACAGGCAGAAACCAGGGGCGCGCAGCTCAACCAACTGCGGGAACGTGCAGGCTTGTCGCTGCGCGCTCTGGCCGCACAGTCCGGATATGCTGCCGCGTCCTCGATCCAGCGCTACGCTGATCCGGCGTTCGACGGCGCACTCGGGGTCGACGTGGCGACGCGGTTCGCGGACGCGATGGTGGGGCGAGGCGATCCCCCGATCACGCGCGTCGAGGTGCTGGCGCTGACCGGGCTCGTCACGGCGACGAACGCTCAGCCCTTTAGGATGGAGGATGCGGCATCGACCCGCATGTCGCGCGATCTGCCCATCTACGGCACGGCGCTCGGTGCGGAGGAGGTCGTCGACGGGGAGGCGGTCGAGCAGACCATGCTCAATCGCGGCGAGATCGTCGAGTATAAGCGCCGGCCGCCGATCCTCGACGGCCGCGCCGACGTCTACGGCCTCTATGTTCAGGGTTCGTCGATGCAGCCGCGTTTTCGCGACGGCGCGACCGTGTTCGTCGAGAGCCGACGGCGACCGTCGGTCGGCGACGATGCGGTCATCTACCTGCGCACGCCGGACGAGGTGGACGGCGAGCGAGCCAGCGCGGTGCTGATCAAGACGATCGTGCGCAAGACCGCGTCCTACGTCGAACTCGAGCAATATAATCCGGCCTGCACTTTTCGGATCGCGATGGAGCGGGTGGAGCGCATGGATCGGGTGCTCACGCTCGAAGACTTGATCGGCTGATGCTGCTCCTGCCGATCCTCGCATCAGCCGCCCTCGGCACCGGCCAGGACCTGCTCTCCGCCTGCACTGCTCCGGAAGCGGAGCGCGCCGTGTGTTCCGCGATGGTGATGGGCGTTGCGAACGGGGCGATGCTTGGCGGGCAGGATACGCGTCAGCAGGTCCTGTGCCCGCGCATCGGCATGCGGCCCGCCGACCTGATCGAAGCCGTGCGCAAATATCTGGATGCCCATCCCGAGGATCGGTCGAAGCCTGCAGCGGTGCTGACCTACCGCGCGCTAAAGGAAGCACTTCCCTGCGCACGGCATTGATCTTCCAACAACAAACTACGTCATACGCGTAAAACGTACAAAATGTTGACTTCGGCAATGTAGCTTGTACAACAGGAACAAACTGAGTCGCCGCAGCGAGCATCTGCTC
>CAXTUG010000294.1:0-289 GCA_964247375.1 uncultured Sphingomonadaceae bacterium | reverse complement strand
CTGGCGGGCGGGCGGGCTGAGGGGAGGCTCCATGCTGTACCAGCCGATAATGGCCGCAATCCGCGCGGCGCTGTGTGACCGGATCGACGAGGCCGCGGTGCGGCAGCAGCGGCTCGCCACCGCTGAGGTGTCGTTGCCGTCAGCTCTGCTCGCGGCCGCCCTGTGGCTGGCGGCGAACGGCCGCACGGGCAACCGTCGCCTGGCGATGCTCCTGATCGTGGTGGTGGGCGTCCTCGCGCCTTACGCCCTAGGCTACGCCGGCGCCTTCGACGCCTGGAAGGGCCTGACC
>CAXTUG010000293.1:0-3751 GCA_964247375.1 uncultured Sphingomonadaceae bacterium | reverse complement strand
ACGCCGGTCGGATCGAAGCCCTGGATCACGTGGAGGATCCGCTCGATCACAGCCGGTCCGACGTCGAACGCTTCGGCCAGATCCGCCATCGGCGTCTCAAGGTAGCCGGCCTCATCGATGCCGTCGATGATGCGCGCGGCGATCGCCAGATCGAATCCCGCCAGCACCTCGCCGGCCTGCGCCAGCAGATGGTCGGCGAGGTTCGGCGCGTCGGCAGCGAAGGCGTCCAGGTCCGGCCCGTCCTCCGGCAGGCCGCCGGCCAGATGATCCATGCCGAGCTGTCCGCCGCCCATGTCCACCGCGCTGTCATGGTGAAAGGTCTCGGCGTCGTAATCCACGTCGAGCGGCGCGTCGGCGACGGCGTTGCCGGCCTCGATCAGCCGATCGGCGGTGAGCGGCTCGGCTTCGTCCGTGCCCGGGGGCTCGGTAATGGCTTCGGTCTGCTGCGGTTCGCCATCCTCATTGCCGGCCGCGAGCAGCGGATTCTTGTCCAGCTCTTCCGCCAGTACGCCTTCCAGCTCGAGATTGCTGAGCGCGAGCAGCTTGATCGCCTGCTGCAACTGCGGCGTCATTACCAGCGACTGCGTCTGGCGCAGGTCGAGGCGGGGCGCGAGACTCATGCCGCCTCAGTGCCTCGCCTGCTCAGCGCGAACGGGGTCGGGCAAGAACCGCATGACTAGAGCGCGAAGCTCTCCCCGAGATAGAGGCGGCGCACCTCCTCGTTGGCGACCAGCTCGGCCGGGCTCCCCTGAAACAGCACGCGCCCGTCATAGATGATGCAGGCGCGGTCGACGATGTCGAGCGTCTCGCGCACGTTGTGGTCGGTGATCAATACGCCGATGTCGCGCCGCTTGAGATCCTTCACCAGGTCGCGGATGTCGGCGATCGAGATCGGGTCGATGCCGGCGAACGGCTCGTCCAGCAGCATGATCGACGGCGATGCCGCGAGCGCGCGGGCGATCTCGCACCGCCGCCGCTCGCCGCCCGACAGCGCCATCGCCGCCGCGTCGCGCAATCGCTCCAGATGGAACTCGCCGAGCAGCGCCTCCAGCCGCGCCTCGCGTGCCGCCTTGTCGGGCTCGGACGTCTCCAGCACCGCCATGATGTTCTGGGCAACCGTCAGCCCGCGAAAGATCGAGGTCTCCTGCGGCAGGTAGCCCAGGCCCAGGATGGCGCGGCGGTACATCGGCAGGGAGGTCACGTCGTTGCCGTCGAGCAGGATGCGGCCCTCGTCCGGCTTCACCAGGCCCATCACCGAGTAGAAGCAGGTGGTCTTGCCGGCGCCGTTGGGGCCGAGCAGGCCAACCACTTCGCCGCGCGCCACGTCCAGGCTGACGTCGTACAGCACCTGCCTCTTGTCATAGGCCTTGGCGATCGAGACGATCGACAGGCCGCAGCCCTCCGCATTGCGCGCGATGCAGGTCTCGGGTTCGGCGATGGCGATATCGGTCATGCTTGCTCTTCCAGTCGCATGGCGCCGGTTACCGCAAGCCGCGCTGCGGTGAAATGGCAAGTTTCTTGCACTGCCGCTTCGAACGCCACGTCTGCACGGATGCGGGACTATTTCGGGGGCGTGCTTCCTGCGGCCGGTGCCGCCTGCGCCCGCTTCGGCACGGTGAAGTGGCCGGTGACGCGTCCGCCCGAACCGGTCGCGGTGCCGCCGCCGACGGCGCTCCCGTCAACCGTCGCCCGGCCGCTGTTCATGTCGATCACCAGCCGCGCGCCGTTCACGACATTGGTGCCGCGGGTCAGCGACACGCCGCCGATCAGCGTGATCAGTCGACGATTGAGGTCGTAGATGCCGTAGCTGCCCTTGGCGCGCTCGGTCGGGGACACGACGGTGACGCCCCCGGACGCATCGATACGCTGGATCTGCGGATCGGCACCGGGCGTGTCGGCGTGGGTGTAGGCGACGGTCATCCGGGCCGCGTCCATGGTCATGTCGCCCTGGATTGCGTGGACATTGCCGACCCAGATCGCACGATCGGCGCGATCCTGCACCTCGATATGATCGGACGAGATGTCGATCGGCGCGTTGCTGTCGTGGCCCTTCAGCGCCGACACGCCCTGGGCGAGCGCGGGCGTCGCCATAAGGATTGCGGCGAGGAGCGGCAGTGGACGGGTCATCGCGCGCGTCTGGACTGGGCCTGCACGATATGCAAGCGCACCCGTCCGTCGAGCCGGACGATGTGCCGCTCCAGATCGGCGCTCATCCGGTCGCCCGAGAAGTGGCCGAGCGGCATGGTGCCGTCCACCGGCGCCCGGCTGTGCGCCATGCGCTCGTCCATGTCGACCAGCACGTCGCGCGTCGTGATGTGATAACCGTCGGCGCTGTCGAACCTGACCGGCCCGTCGATCGCGATGTTCTGGTTGTCCATGTCGTAGCGGCCGCGATTCGCGCGGATCGTGGCGGGACCGCCGCTCAGCTGGATGTGCGCGTCGAGCTGCTGCAGATGCACGATCGGATCGCGCGATGTCGCCTGCACCGCCGACGCGGCGTTCAGCACGAACGGCTGGCCCTTGTCGTCGTCGCCGCGATAGCTCGCCTGCGTCACCCGCATCCGCTCGCGCGCGACGTCGACCCGGTCCTTGGACAGAACGAAGCTGATGTCGCGGCCGACCGTGAGCGGCGCCAGCGCCAGAAAGGCGGAGAGCACGCCCACCGCCGTCGGCAGCAGGATGCGCAGGAGGGCGATCAGCCGGTCATGGCCGCTGCCCGCCCCGGCCCAGGCGCGGCGCTCGCGGCGCTGCTGTTCGGCGCGTTCGGACACGATCCTCAGACGTGCGCGAAGATGTCGATCTCGGGCCAGCCCGCCAGGTCGAGCTCGGCGCGCGCCGGCAGGAAGTCGAAGCAGGCCTGTGCCAGATCCATGCGCCGCTCGCGATGCAGCCGTTCGTCGAGGATCGTGCGCAGCTGGTGGAGGTAGCGCACGTCGGACGCGGCATATTCCCGCTGCGCCTCGCTCAGTTCGGCCGCGCCCCAGTCGGACGATTGCTGCTGCTTGGAGATCTCCTGGCCCAGCAGCTCGCGCACCAGCTCTTTCAGGCCATGCCGGTCGGTGTAGGTGCGGACCAGGCGCGAGGCGGTCTTGGTGCAGTAGACGGGCGCCGCCGAGACCTTCAGATAGTGGCGAATCGCCGCCAGATCGAAGCGCGCGAAGTGGTAGAGCTTGGTACGCTGCGGATCGCCCAGCGCCGCGCGCAGGTTGGGGGCGGCATAGTCGCTGCCGGCTGCGAAGCGGACGAGATGTTCGTCGCCGCCGCCGTCGGAAATCTGGACCAGGCATAGCCGATCGCGGAAGGTGTTCAGACCCATGGTCTCGGTATCGACCGCGATCGCACCCGGGCCGAGCGCGTCGGCGGGCAGATCCTCTTCGTGCAAGTAAACGCTCATACGGGGCAGATAGGCGGAGCGGACGGAACGCTCAACAGCCACGATCATTTCAGTCCGCATGCGGCAAAAGCGCTCGCGGTCTGGACGAAAATCGTATAGAGGCCGAATTTGGCTTGGCATGACTTGCTGTGCCGCAAGATTCGCGAGTCGCCCCCCCGGCGCCCGTGAATGGAAGTGACAGGGGCGAATTCAGGAAGATTTTGACGGCATGAGTTTCGATCGTGGGCGGCGCGGGTCGCGCGGCAGCAAGGACAAGCGCGACGGCTTCGGCGAGGACAGCTTCGGCGGCGGCGATTTCGGCTAAGCGGGTGGCGGTGGCGGAGGACTGAGGGGGCCGGGCGGCGTCGTGGGCAGCGG
>CAXTUG010000292.1:0-3788 GCA_964247375.1 uncultured Sphingomonadaceae bacterium | reverse complement strand
CACTTATTCTGACCTGCGCATAGGCGGCGGCGAGACGATCACCGCCAGCTTCACGGTGCGCAACACGGGCAAGGTCGCCGGCGCCGATGTTCCCCAGCTCTACCTCGCCAGCCTGGCGGGAACGCCCGAACTGCGGCTGATCGGCTGGAACAAGGTGAAACTGATACCAGGCGAGAGCCGCCGCGTGACGATCACCGCCGACCGCCGCCTGCTCGCCCGCTTCGACGCGCGCGCACGGCTGGCGCATGCCGGCCGGCCGCTATCGCGTCGCGCTCGGCCGATCCTCGGCCCATCTGCAGCAACAGGCCGAGGTCACCATGGCAGCCGCCAGCTTCGCACCTTGAGCACCGACAGGCGGCGGTACGGCTTCCGTCCGCCGCATTTCCGTGGCACCGCCGCGACATGACCGATTTCGCCTCGCTGATCGCCGCCGACCGCGGCCAGGCCGCCCGCGGCCTGACGCTCGTCACCAGGATCGGCTTCCAGGACTGGCTCGCCGGCCAGCCGCCACGGGCACGGAGCGCCGTCGAGGCGGCGAAGTTCGAAGGCAAGGCGGATACGTTCGTGATCCTGCCCGGGGACGCGCCGGACGATTGGAGCGTCGCGATCGGTACGGCCGAGAGCGGCGGCCCATGGACGCTCGCAGCGGCGGCAGGCAAGTTGCCCGACGGCACCTACCGGCTGGATACCGGCAGCCCGGGGGACGCGGCGCTCGGCTGGCTGCTCGCGCAGCATCGCTTCGACCGCTATCGCGAGAAGCCCGAAGCGGCCGGCCGGCGCGTCCTGCTGACGGGCGAGGCGGCACGGATCGACGAGGTCGTTCGCCTCGCCGATGCAACCGCGCTGGTGCGCGACCTGGTCGACACCGGCGCCGGCGACCTGGGTCCTGCCGAACTGGCGGCGGCGGCGGACACGATCGCCCGCAAACACGGTGCCAGGCTGCAGGTCACGCAGGGCGACGCGCTCGCCGAGCAGTATCCGATGGTCCACGCCGTCGGACGCGCCGCGACCCGCGCCCGCGCGCCGCGGCTGATCGAGCTCGAGTGGGGCGATCCGGCCCATCCGCGGGTGGCAGTGGTCGGCAAGGGCGTCTGCTTCGACTCGGGCGGCCTCGACATCAAGAATGCCGCTGGCATGCTGCTGATGAAGAAGGACATGGGCGGTGCGGCGCACGCGCTGGCGCTGGCGAGCCTGATCATGGACGCGCAGCTTCCCGTGCATTTGCACCTGCTGATCCCGGCGGTCGAGAATGCCATATCCGCGGACGCTTTCCGCCCGGGCGACATCCTGAAGAGTCGCAAGGGCCTGTTCGTCGAGATCGGCAACACCGACGCCGAGGGCAGGCTGATCCTGGGAGATGCGCTGACGCGCGCCTGCGAGCTTGAACCCGCGCTGTTGCTGGACTTCGCCACGCTGACCGGGGCCGCGCGCATCGCCCTCGGTCCCGATCTGCCGGCCCTGTTTGCCAATGACGAGACGCTTGCCGCCGACCTGATCGTCGCCGCCGAGAGGGTGCGCGATCCGCTGTGGCGTCTGCCGCTATGGCAAGGGTATAACGAAATGCTGAAGTCCGACGTCGCCGATATCAACAATGCGCCGGGCGGAGGCTTTGCGGGAACGATCACTGCCGCCCTGTTCCTCGAGCGGTTCGTGCGTGCGTCGGTGCCGTGGGCGCATCTCGACACCTTCGCATGGCGGCCCGCGGCACGGCCCGGTCGGCCCAAAGGGGGCGACGCGCTGGGCTTACGCGCCGCGTGGGAGTTGTTGCGCTGCCGTTTCGGCTCTTGACCGAGATTAGTTACCGAAATCCTGATCGCCGATGAAACGATCGGCCGCGCTACGTGTTTTTCCGCCTTGAGAGGCGCGTAACGCATCGAGTGAGGTCAGGACATGATTCACGACACCACCCTGTCGGGATGGATGCAGACGCTGGTCGGCTATGTCCGTTCGGGTCAACCTGATCTCACGAACCGGCAGATGGCGCTTCTGCTTCTCGTCTACCTCACGCCTGGCCCGCATACCGTGCGCGGTCTGGCGCAGTCGCTCGGCGTGTCCAAGCCGGTCGTGACACGCGCCTTGAACACGCTCGGTGCGCTCGGCTATCTGCGCCGCGAACGCGACGAAACCGATCGCCGCAACATCTTCATCGCCGCGACGGACACGGGGGCACATTTCCTTGAAGACTTCGGAGGGCTTATCGACGGTGACGCCCCCGCCCATCTCGCGCGGCACATCCGTAACGCAGCGGCCTGAGGGTTTCCGTCTCAAGGGGCCGTCGATCAGGCTCGACCCGCGCGTCAACGCCTACCGCCCCGACATCGCCGACATCGAACTCGCCGGAACCTTGTTCGCGCCGCACTATGCGCGGGCGGAGAAATCGCGCTGCCTTGCCGACGCGGTTACGGTGCGAGCCACACCGTCCCACGATGCGCCTGCGACCTCGCAGCTCGTCCATGGCGAGGATTTCGCGATCGTCGACCAGGCGGGCGGATGGGCGTGGGGCCGTTGCGGCCATGACCATTATGTCGGCTATGTGCCGGCGGACGCGCTGGGACCGGCCGCGAAGCCGACCCACCGGGTCACGGCGCCCAGCGCCCTGGTGTTCGCGCACCCCATGATCAAGGCGTCGGTCACCTGTACGCTGCCGGTCGGCGCGCGGCTGGCGGGAGCAGAAGAGGGCGACTTCCTGCGCATCGATGACGGCTATGTGCACCTGCGGCACGTCGGCGCTGCCGGCCGGACGGAGGCGGACCCGGTCGCCGTGGCCGAGCGCCTGATCGGCCTTCCCTATCGGTGGGGCGGACGCGGCGGTGACGGGATCGATTGCTCGGGGCTGGTGCAGCGTGCGCTGGAACTCGCCGGCATCGCTGCGCCGCGCGACACCGACATGCAGCGCGATCAACTCGGCACGCCGCTGCGCGACGGCGAAACGCTGCAGCGCGGTGATCTCGTCTTCTTTCCCGGGCATGTCGGTTTCATGGTCGACGCGGACCGGCTGCTGCATGCCAATGCCTACTGGATGTCGACCGTGATCGAGCCGCTGGCCGACGTGGTCGCGCGACTGGCGCCGACCCACGCGCAACCGATCACCGCCCGTAAGCGGCTGCCATGATCAACGTCTTCGTCGACGGCGCCGCCGGTACGACCGGCCTCGAGATACGCGAACGGCTCGCTGGCCGCAGCGACGTCGCCGTCCTGCTGCTCGCGGAAGAGCGTCGCAGGGATCCGGCGGCGCGCAGGGAGGCGCTGAACGAGGCCGACATCGTCATCCTCTGCCTGCCTGACGACGCCGCGCGCGAGGCGGTGGGGCTGATCGACAATGGCTGCACGCGGGTGATCGATGCTTCTACGGCGCACCGGATCGCGCCGGACTGGACCTACGGCTTTCCGGAGATCGTCGGTCGGCACGCGGTCGCATCCGCCCGCCGGGTCAGCAATCCCGGCTGCTACTCGACCGGCTTCATCGCGCTCGTCGCGCCGTTGGTGAGGGCCGGGCTGATCCCCGCCGACTGGCCGCTAACCTGCAATGCCGTGTCGGGCTATTCGGGCGGCGGCAAGGCGATGATCGCCGAATATGAGCGCGGCGGAGCGGTGCCGGCGTGGCGCACCTATGCCCTGGGTTTGAAGCACAAGCACGTGCCCGAGATGCAGCGCCACTGCGGACTCGCCTTCCCGCCAATCTTCGCGCCGGCGGTGGCGAACACGATGCGAGGCTTGGTGGTCGAGGTGCCGCTGCCGACGGCGGCGCTGCCCGGAAGCTCTTTGCCGCCCGCCGCTTCCTCGGCCAC
>CAXTUG010000291.1:0-3823 GCA_964247375.1 uncultured Sphingomonadaceae bacterium | reverse complement strand
GCGTCCAGCCGGCTGATGGTGAGCGGCCTCGGCCTCGACAGCGAGTGGCGCGCCGACCTCACCATCAAGGGCGCGGTCGACAATCCCGCGATCGGCGGCAGGGCCGACCTGGTGCGCGGCGGCTATCAGTTCGCCGGCCGCCGCTTCAACCTCGACCGCGGCATGATCCGCTTCACCGGCGAGGCGCCGCCCGACCCCGTGCTGGACATTACCGCCGACGCCGACATCCAGGGCCTGAGCGCGACCATCCACGTCACCGGCACCGGGCTGCACCCCGACATCGCCTTCCAGTCCAACCCGGCCCTGCCGGAGGACGAGCTGGTGTCGCGCCTGCTGTTCGGCACCTCCATCACCAACCTCTCCGCCCCCGAGGCGCTGCAGCTCGCCGCGGCGGTCGCCTCGCAGGGCGGCGGCAGCGGCGGCGGGATGAACCTCGATCCGATCAACGCGGTGCGCAAGGCGGTCCACCTCGACCGCCTGCGCATCCTGCCCGCGGACGTGACCACCGGCCAGAAGACGGCGGTGGCGGCCGGCAAGAATCTCGGCCGCCGCACCTATGTCGAACTGATCACCGACGGCGCCGGCTACTCCGCCACCAGCATCGAATACCGCATCACCCGCTGGCTGTCGGTCCTCGGCTCGATCTCCACCATCGGCCGCCAGAGTGCCAACGTGCGGGTGTCGAAGGATTATTGAGGGCGCGCGGAGAGCCGGGTCCGTAGAAATTTCTTAATGCGCAAATGACATGCCCGCGGTCAGGCAAATATCGAAAGCGATCGCACGTGAAGCTTCCTCTCATTCTCGTAAGCGCCAGCGCCCTTTCAATCACCGCTCCTTGCCGAGCTGAAGATCGAGTCATCCAGGCTGTGTGGGTAATCCTGCCGCAACCAACACCGGCACGAGAAGTCGACGCGGCTGGTGGTGATTTTATCCTGAAACAGCGTCTGATGCCGATCGGCTTGACCGAACTTACCGAGGTGCTCGAAGCGCCTGACGGATGGGGCACCCTGTCCAAGGGAACGCAACTGGTCGAAGTGCAATCACAGGGTGCCAAGGTATTCTGCACCTCCGAGATCCGACCTTACGCCTTCACCCGAAAGAACCAGCTGTGCTTGGTCGACAGTGACAATGATGCAAAGTTCGACGGCTATTTCGAAATCGTCAGCGACACCAAAGGCTTGATGACCTTCAACGGTTTACGGCCAAAAACTCCTAAATCACTTTCGGGCATAGGCTACAATCGGATTTCGCCCCTACAATTCAAGGAGAATATTTCGTCGGCATCGAACGATGAAATTTCTTCAATCTTTATAGCATGGAGAACTTCAGTATTGCGTTTGGCGATAGCAAATCGATCGAACGCCTAAGCACAGTACCCTTTAAGTCAGCCGATCTTCCAAGGCAGTTCGATGTGCTCGGAGCGAAGTTCACGGCGATCTCTGAAGCAGACGGAAAAATTCTAATTAAAGTCGAAAGCGGCATGCCGCTGCAACCTTTCGCGGTGCATACCACCAGGGAAATCAAGTTCTATCCGCGCTTTCGCTAAAGAACGAAGCTCGAATCTGATCCAATTGCCCGTTCGGGCTGAGCTTGTCGAAGCCTCGTTCTTCTTGCTCAAAGGGAAGAACGACGCTTCGACAAGCTCAGGGCGAACGGGTCGGAGGATTATGCCACCAGCCTCCAATTTCCTGGCGCTGCTCCGTTCGCAGCCTGTCGCTAGAAGTTGCAGGTGGCGCTGAGCACCACGCCGTCATGCTCGTGCGGCTGGTGCCAGCCATGGTTCGTCCCCACGTAGCTCGCCGCCAGATCGAACCGGCCGAGATGCGTCGCCAGCGTCAGCCGCCAATCGGGCCGGGCCGGCGGCTCCCTGCTCCACCCGGGATAGTGGGGAATGAGCAGCCCGACATGCGCGCCGAGGCTCCATCGCGTCCGATCGATCAGCGTCGCATTCCCCTCGGCATATAGGGTATTGCCGCCCGGCCTGGGCGCAAAGGACAGCCGCGCCGAGCCGCGCCGGCCGACCAGCCCGAGGTAGAGTTCGGCGAAGCGGTGCGCATAGTTGATATCCGATCGGCGCGAATAGATGCGGTTGACCGCCCCGGCATCGAGCGCGAGGCCGGGCGACAGGGCCAAGGCATATCCGGCGAACTGGGTGGTGCTGTTGAAGCGCGCGCCGGCGTCCCGCGTGGCGGCGAGCGAGACCGAGCCTCCGGCATAGGGGCCCGAGACGTCGTCATAGGCAAGGTTCGCGGTGGCCACCGGCCGGCCGTTGCTGGTCGAATAGCCGCGGAAGCGATCGTCGTTCTGGAGCGTGACGTTGGCACCGATCTCCGCATGCGCGGCGGCTGCGAAGGCGAGCGGCACGGCCAAGCCGGCGGCCCTCAGCAGGCGCGGCACGCGGTTACCGAAGCGCGCAACCACCCGTCGGACGGCGGCTCGTACGCAGCAGGCTGCCGCATGCGTCAATGGTACCGCAGTCGCCGCGGCTCGCGACCAGCCAGCGCGATGCCGGACGCAGCCCGACCTCCCGCATCAGCGGCATCTATCCGCTGACATGGGCCGCCGCGAACGAATTGCCGCTGACGAGAAACCATCGCCCCCCCGGTTCCGTCGTGGGCACATCCCGCCCCGGCGCGATATAGACCCCCGGGCGCAGCGCGGCCAGACCCTCGTCGCCGACCGCGATCACCCCGGCGGCCGAGGCGGGGAAGCCGCCGTCGGGCCGCCCTTTGTCATAGGCCGCCACCACCGTCATTCCGCGCGCGAGGCTCGCCGCGACTAGGCGCGCCAGCAGCGGATCGTCTGGCCCCGCCAGGCTCATGTTGACGATGCCCGCCTTGCGCTCGATCGCGAAGGTCATCGCCTTGGCGAGGCTCAGGCTGTCGCAGACAGTCGGTGCGGCGCGGTTCGGCTGCTCCCAGCAGGCGCGCAGGCCGAGCAGCCGCGCGTCCGGCGCCACGCCCGCAATGCCGAGACCGTTACCGGCGCGCGCGGCGATGATGCCGGCGACACCGGTGCCGTGCGCCTCGGGCATCCGGCTGCCGTCGCCGACAAAGTCTTTCTGCAGCGCGACCTGGCCGCGCAAATCGGGATGCGCCGCGTCGATGCGACTGTCGATCACAGCGACGACCGCGCCGCGCCCGGTGGCGACGCGATGAATGCGGTCGAGCCGCCAGGCCGCCACCGCGGGTTGCGCGGCATAGAGCGGATCGCCGGGGCCGGGTGAGCCCTGCGACCGCGCCTCGAACAGGTTCATCGGCTGCGACCAGGCCACGCCGCGCAGCTTGGAGAGGCGCGCCGCTTCCTCTTCCACCGATCGGCCGTCTGGCACCTCCATCACGACGCAGTCGACGCCGATCACCCGCATCGGCCAGGTATCGACGAGCTTCAGCCCCTCTTCGACCGCGATCCGCGCAGCCAGCCGCCGCCGCGCGCTCTCGGCGAGGCTGCTGCCATAGCCGCCATACTCGGCGCCGGGCCCGAAATGCTCGGGCGCGAGCTTCAGCATGACGAGCACGCGCCTGCCGGTCCGGGCGGCGGCGTCGGTGGCGGGGGCCGCGCGGGCGGCGCCCGCGACGATCGCGACGGCAGTCAGGAACGCTGCCAGGCGCGCGATCATCAGCTCGGCGGTCCGTCGATGGGTTCCGCCAGCATCACGGCCGGTTCTGCGCGCAGCGCTGCAAGGATGGCGGCGCGTCCGGCGTCCGGCACCTGCACGACATAGGCGCCCGCAGCCGTGGGCCCGCCGACCAGCCGCACCGCATGCGTCCGCAGCGCGCCGCGCAGCTGGGCCTCGCGCGCGCCCGGCCGGAAACGCCCTCGT
>CAXTUG010000290.1:0-3835 GCA_964247375.1 uncultured Sphingomonadaceae bacterium | reverse complement strand
TCGGCCGCGACCAGATGCGGAAAGGCGTCGATCCGGACCGCGTCGTAGCCGCGCTCGACCAGTTGATCGAGCGCGGCATCCCAATCCTCGTAACCGGCACCCGGCCAGCGACGCTCGAGCCAGGAGAAATCCCACATCGCGATCGCGCGCGGGTGCTTGCGCGGGAGCGACGATGTGGCCGCCGACGACGGGGTGCCCGCCACGACGGCGCCGCCCGCAATGGCGCGCAGCAGCTGCTGCCGGGTGAGTTCAGGTCCGTCCCGCACCGCTACGCCGCCGACCGGCGGGTGGTGACGGTGAAGCGGCGGTCCAGGTCCGGCTGGAGCGCGAGGCCGAGTCCGGCGCCCGGCGGCACCGTGATCATGCCGTCCCGCACCGGCGGCACCGCCGTGACGATGTCGTTGTACCAGCCGTTGTAGAAGGCGCGCACCGATTCCTGCACCAGCGCATTGGGTGCGTTGAGCGACAGGTGGGTCGAGGCGGCGAGCACCACCGGCCCGGTGCAGTCGTGGGGGGCGATCGGCAGGTGCCAGGCCTCTGCCATCGCGGCGATCTTGCGCCCCTCGGAGAGGCCGCCGCACCAGCCGAGGTCGAGCATGATGACGCCGGCGGCGCCGGTCTCCAGCAGGTCGCGGAACGCCCAGCGCGATCCCAGCGTCTCCGACGCGCAGAGCGGCGCCTTGCTGCGCGCCGCGTAACGCGGCAGCGAGCCCAGGCTGTCCATCCGGATCGGGTCCTCGTGCCAGAATGTGTCGTAGGGCGCGAGCGCCTCGGCGATGCGGATCGCGGGCGGCAGCTGCCACAGCGAGTGAAACTCCACCATGATGTCCATGCGGTCGCCCACCGCCTTGCGGATCTTCTCGAACGGCTGCAGCGCCGTGCGCAGGTCCGCCGACGAGATGTAGAGGCCGCCGGTCTTCTCGGCATGCGGATCGAACGGCCAGATCTTCATGGCCGTGATGCCCTGTTCCAGCAGCTCCGCGGCGAGCTCGTCGGGCCGGGTCAGGAAGGCGTTGAGGTCGTCGTGGCCGGGCGTGGGATCGGCGCCGGTGCCCCAGTTGGCGACGGCCTGCTGCTGCACGGTGCGGACATAGTGGCTGCCGGCGCAGGTGTTGTAGGTCCGGATCGACTCGCGGCTGCGCCCGCCCAGCAATTGCCAGATCGGCTGGTTCGTAACCTTGCCGAACAGGTCCCACAGCGCGATGTCGATGGCGGAAGCGGCGCGCGCTTCGACCCCCGTGGACCTGAAACCGATATAGCCGGCGATCGAACGGGAAATCGCGTCGATCGCCAGCGGATCGGTGCCGATCAGCTTTGGCGCCACGACCTCGTGCAGCTGCGCCTCCACTGCGGCCGCGCCGTAGAAGGTCTCGCCCAGTCCGATCAGCCCTTCATCCGTATGCACATGCACCCAGAGCAGATTGGGATGCTCGGCGACGCGGACAGTCTCGATCGCACTTATCTTCATGGCGCAGTGTTCCTCACCTGTCCGCGGTCCGCCCGGCTGCTGCTGACCCGGTGTCTCTTGGGACGGCCACTGCCCCGCCGTGGACGGCGCCGGCATCCATCACGCAGCGAAAGCCGATGGTGCCCGAACGGTCGATGCTCGGCGCCATCAGCAGGTACTTGCCATGCTGCGACAGTTCGAGCGCCTGCGGGAAATACCAGCGCGCGCCGGCCGGTACGTAGTGACTGCCGCCGCGCACTATCGCCGCGCGGCTGTGCGCGTCCTGCCACTCGTCGGTCCACTGCCAGACATTGCCGACCAGATCGAGCACGCCGAACGGGCTGGCACCGGCGGGGTGGGCCCGCACATCGCTGGCAGGCAGCATGCGGCGGCCACTGTCCGGCGTCGGCATGTTGCCGCTGACGAACGCATTGCCCCACGGGTAGGCGCGCCCGTCCAGCCCCTGTGCGGCATATAGCCACTCCCACTCGTGCGGCAGCCGCTTGCCGGCCCAGCGGGCGTAGGCGCGCGCATCCTCCAGCGAGACCCAGGTCACCGGCTTGTCGGCCCAGCCCGCCGGATAATCGCCCTTCACCCAATCCCGCAGGAAATTGTGGTCGTCCGCGGGGCGGTAATGCGTGGCGTCGAGAAAGCGCTTGAACGCGCGGTTGGTGACCAGGGTCGTGTCGATCCAGAAGGCCGCGATGCTGACCTTATTCTCGTGAAACCGGCGCGGCGAATCCTCGCCGGCATATTGCACGTCCACGCCGTCGTCGTTGAACCCCTCGATCTCGACGCCGTTGACCCGGAAGGTGAAGTCGGCGGCCGGGACGAACGACATGCCGGGCGGCGGGCCGCTCGCGGGCGCGGTTGCGGCGATCGGCACCATGACCTGCGGCAGCGGCCGCCATTCTCCGGAGAGCTGGGCGGACGGCACGGCGGCGAGAGCGCGCGCGTCCGCCAGCGCTTGCCGGAGCGCCGCGCCCGGCGTGGACGTCGCCAGCACCGCGCCGAAGCCCTTCGCCTCCAGGGGAAAGCTCAGGATGTCGCGGGTGCCGTCGCGTTCCGGCAGCAGTTCCACGCCGCGCCAGAGATCGAAATAATGCTGTCCTGCCGCGTGCGGCACGGCGAGTTGCCGGCCGTTCACCGCGAAGGCGTTGCGGTTCACGATCGTCCACAGCGCGCCGTCGGCGGCAGGCCAGCGGCTGGCGAACACCCCATATTGCCGCATCGAGGCATAGGGCTCCCACCCCGCCGAGGTGAGATAGCGGCGGCCGAACCGCTCGATCGCCGCGATCCGGCGCAGGCGGGCGGCGTCGCGCGGCGTAAGGCCGTTCCAGATGCCCCACACATTCTCCCAGCTCTCGAAGCCCGTCCCGTTGAAGAAGGCGAACTGCAGGTCGTCGGTGTGGTCGTGCGCAAACCGGTTGGAGACGTGGATCATGTGCCGCGGCTCCAGCCACTTGTAGCGGCTGACGGTCGGCACGAACTCATAGTCCCAGTAGCCCCAGCTCATCAGGTTCCAGTTGAGCATCTCGTCGGACGCCGGGCCGATCTCCGGCTCCAGGACGAGCGGGCGGCCGATCCGGTCCGCGGCGGCGTGAAACGAGCGCGGGACGCCCTCCAGCGTGTCGCCGTTGATCCCGTCCGCGCCCGCCGCCGCCACCTCGGCCACCATCGCCTCGGCCAGCGGCGCCGCCACTTCGCGCGTTCCGCCGTCCCACGGCATGACCGGGAACAGCACCTTGACACCGCGCGCGTGGAAATCGGCCACGAAGCGGCGGATGCCGGCGAGGCCGCCGGGAAGATCGTTGAACAGGTCATACTGATTGCGGTCGTCGATCCCGAGATTGGGGTAGGTCGGCCATACCAGCACGCTGTCGATCAGACCGTAGCGGCGGCCGAGATCGTCGAGGTAGCGGTCCACCGTGTAACGGCGCGCCACGGGATCGTAGAAGTAGCGGTCGTGCGCCATCATCTGCGGCTGGACGAAGCTGGACTGCGTCCAGGACAAAGCGGGCCGGGCATATTCGGCGCCGTCCAGCCCGCTGCGGCTGCGCCGCTCGGCGCGCCAGTGTTCGGCGTCCTTGCGCCAGGCGTCGAGCTGCTCCTCGCTGCACGGGCGGGGCGCGGCACGCACCTCCCAGCGGGGGGGCACGGCGCAGGCGGGTCCGGCGATCTGCTGGCCCTTGAACTCGAGCGCGGTCTCCTGCGCCCGGGCAGCCGACGCCAGCAGCATCGGAATCATGAATGGCGCCAGGGCAAGTCGGCGCGGGCGCCTCACTGCCGCTCCTCCGGCGCGGCCGAGCGCAGCGCGTCGATCTCGTCGCGGCGGGGCATGGCCGCCTGGGCGCCTTCGCGCGACACTGCGATGGCAGCGGCCGCGAC
>CAXTUG010000289.1:0-3836 GCA_964247375.1 uncultured Sphingomonadaceae bacterium | reverse complement strand
CGCTGCTGGAGACGCCGACCTGTCCCGCCGGAACGATCGCGCAGGCGTCGGTCTGGGCCGACTGCATCAAGACGCTCGGCGACCGGTTCAGCTATGCCTATTCCTGGCACTTCCAGGACGTTGATATCTGCAAGCCGTTCGACCTGAAGGCGCCGTGCGCCGACGGCAATTGCGTCTCCGCCCAGATCGCACGCACCCAGCGCATGATCGCCGACCGCCGGTTGCCGGCGCGCGACCGGCTGATGGCGCTCGCCTTCCTGATCCACTTCGTCGGCGACCTGCATCAGCCGCTGCACGGCGCGGAGCATGCCGGCGACCAGGGCGGCAACAAGGTCAAGGCGAGCTACGGTTTCATCCCCCGCACCAATCTTCACGCGATCTGGGACGGCCTGCTCGCCGACCGTGCCCTCTCCACGCCGCCCGCAGCGCCCGCCGGCCTGCTGGTCGGTCTGTCGCCCGGACAGCGCGCGGAGATCGCCAAGGGCACCGTCGAGGATTGGAGCCGGGAGAGCTGGGAGACCGCCCGTACCCAGGTCTACGGCACCGTCATTCCCGACCCGTGCGGCACGCCGGTGCCGGACCAGGTGACGATGGATCAAGCCACGATCGAACGGCTGATCCCGGTGCTGCGGCTGCAGGTCGCCAGGGGCGGCATCCGCCTCGCCCGCCTGCTCGACGAGGCGCTCGACGGCAACCATCTCGAAGTCGCGCACCCGCCCAAGCCGAAGCAGGGATGAGACCCAAGCTCTGATGCGCTACTTCCTGGACACCGAATATAATGGCTTCGGCGGCGCCCTGATCAGCCTCGCGCTGGTGCCGGAGAAGGGCGGCGATGACTATTATGTCGTGCTGCCGCTCGCGGAAGAGCCGCTGCCGTGGGTCGAACGCCACGTCCTGCCGTACCTCAGAAGCGTGCCGCCCACGCTCTACCACGAGCTCGACCGCCACGCGGCCGCGCACGACATCGCCGCCTATCTCCGCACCGATCCAGATCCGGAGATCGTCTGCGACTGGCCGGAGGACATCGCCCTGCTCTGCCGCCTGCTGCAGACCGGTGACGGCGAGATCGTCGACGTCGCCGGTCTGCGCTTCCAATTCCTGCGCACCCCTGGCTTCTCGACCGCGCGCAACAGCGCCGTGCCCCACAACGCCCTGCACGATGCGCGCGCCTTGCGGGACTTCGTGCTGAACAACGAACTTTAAGTCCTCTCCCCTTCAGGGGAGAGGGTTGGGAGAGGGGGAGTGAACGGTAGAAATGGAAGCTGCTACTGCGGCACCACCGTCACCGCGCGGCGGTTCTGTGCCCAGGCGCCCTCGTCCGATCCGGTCTCGGCGGGCCGTTCCTTGCCGTAGCTGATGACGCTCAGGCGCGATGCGGCAATGCCCGCGTTCACGAGGTAGTTCTTGGCGGCATTGGCGCGGCGGTCGCCCAGCGCGAGGTTGTACTCGCGCGTGCCGCGCTCGTCGCAATGGCCTTCGATCGTCGCGCGGACGTTCGGATATTTGAGCAGCCACTGCGCCTGCTTGGCGAGCGTCGCGGTCGCGTCGCTGTCCAGGTCCGAACTGTCGGTCGCGAAATGCACCGTATCGGTGCCGGCCTGCGCCAGCAGGTCGGCGCGCGAGCCTGGCACCATGCCGTTGCCGACATCGGAACCGGTGGACGAACCGCCGCCGTTCGACGGCGCGGTGGTGCTCGGCGGTGCCGGCGGCAGCTTGGCCGGCGGCTTCTTGGAGCAGCCGGCAAGTCCGATCAGGGCTGCCGTCCCCAGCAGCATGGCCGTCTTGTTCATCGCATACACTCCTTCTTTTCCGGTGAGGGGATCAGGGCAGTAACGGACCCCAGGCGGGGTCCGATCCATCCAGCGGGGTGGGAACCGCACGCTCGTTAACGCCGGTCAAGTCGACCGACCAGAGATCGGCCTTGCCCGATCCCTTGCCGGTACGGAAGAACATCAGCACGCGGCCGTTCGGCGCCCAGGTCGGCCCCTCGTCCTGCCAGCCGTTGGTCAGGTCCTTGGCGCCGGCGCCATCCGAACTCATCACGCCGATCGAGAACCGGCCGCCCAGGTGCGTGTAGGCGATCAGGTCGCCGCGCGGACTCCACACCGGGGTCGCATAGCGGCCGCCGCCGAAGCTGATCCGCCGCTGGCTCGATCCGTCGGCATTCATGACGTAGAGCTGCTGCGTGCCGGAGCGGTCGCTCTCGAACACGATCCGGCTGCCATCGGGCGAGTAGCTGCCACCGGTGTCGATGCCGGGCGAGGTCGTCAGCCGCGTCGCCGTGCCGCCGCCGGCCGGCACGCGATAGACGTCGCAATTGCCGTTAACGATCATCGAGAACAGGATCGAGCGCCCGTCCGGCGAGAAGCGCGGCGCGAAGGTCGTGTAGGGCTGGTTCACCACCAGCCGCTTGCGGCCCGAGCCCACGTCATAGACGTAGACGCGCGGCTGCTCGTTCTCGAACGACATGAACACCACGGTCTGGCGGTTGGGGGCGAAGCGCGGCGTCAGCACCAGACTCTGCCCGTTGGTGATGAAGCGGTGGCTGGCGCCGTCCTGGTCCATGATCGCCAGCCGCTTGGTGCGGTTCCGCTTCGGCCCGGTCTCGGACACGTAGATGACCTGGCTGTCGAAATAGGGTCCCTCGCCGGTCAGCCGCGTATAGACCGTGTCCGCGCACTTGTGCGCGCCGCGTCGCCACTGGGATGGCTTCACGACAAAGCCCTGCCGCACCATCTCGCTCTTGGCGAAGACGTCGTACAGGTAGCAGCCGACCGTCAGCGTGCCGTCGCCATTGGCCTGGACGAAACCCTGCACCAGCGCCTGCGCCCCGGTCGGCAGCCATGCGCCATAGTCGGGCGCGGCCACCTGCGGGAAGCTCACGGGATGGAGCTGGCCTTTCGAGAGCGGCGTGAACAGCCCGCTGCCCTTGAGATCGTTGGTGATCACGTCGGCCACCTGGCTGCCGAGCACGTCCGTCTGCCCGGCCGGCGTCGCCAGCGAGGCGGGCGTCGCCATGACCGGCACGGCGATCGGCATCGGCTGGGAGATGCCGCCGCTGATATCGACCGTGAGGCGCTGTCCCGGCTGCGGCCCGGCACCCGGCGCCGGGCCGGGGCCTGCCGGAACCTGGCCGAACGCCGTTGCGGGGAGCAGCGCCAGCATGGCGCAGACCGACAGCCGCCTCTTCGTCATCCATCCCTCATTCGTTCTAGCATCATTGCATCTGACCAGGTGTAAAGCGGAAGTCGAGATCGTCCCACCCGCCTTCATACAGTTCGGCGGGCAGATGAACAGGCGCGCAGCGCAGCACCGCCCGGCGCGCGACCTCGGCGATCTGCTGCGCATAGGCGCGATTGCCGGGCGTTACTCCGGTCTGCTCGACCAGCTGAGGGTTTCCGGCGACCGATCCGTCCTTGTTGTAGCGCAGTCGCAGCGTGGTCACGATCTGCGTTGCGGGCGTGCCGCCCAGGCCGCCCAGTTCGTAGCAGGGCTGAACCTGCCGCTTGATCGCCGCCGCCAGCCCGTTCATCGCCGCGCCCGAGACCGCGGCCCGTGCCGTCTCGCCCTTCCCCGCCGACGCGCCGATCACGCCCTTCAGCAGGCTGCCGACCTTGGCGGCGGCGGCACGATCGGCCTTGCTGCGCGCATCGCTCCCGACCTGCTCGCTGCGGGCCTTGGCGCGCACGTCCTTCAGGATATCGGTCAGCGGCTTGGCCGCCGGCTGCGGCTGCGACCTGATCGCCGGCACGGGCGATGGCGCGACGGGTTCGGGCTTGGCCGGCTGCGGCTCGGGCGTGGGCGGCGTCGGACTCGGCGCCGGCGGCGGAGCATCC